>JAFSRI010000011.1 GCA_017446155.1 Clostridia bacterium
TCATAGATTAAATCCTCCAATTTGTGTTTGTTATCTCGACTGGCAGGTCGTCGTAATTATATCACAAATTGGAGGATTTTTCCTCACCGGTTAACCTTTACTGAACCACGCGACTATCGCGTGGTTTTCGGTGGACAGCAACAAAAAATCCGCTCGCATGACGAGCGGATTTTTTCCGTTCAGAACAACTGCCCCGGCAGCTTCATTTTTTTCTTTGGCGGGAAAAGTTTATCGAATTCATCAACGTCGGCTCCGTCAACGTAATATCCGCGCGGCGTTTGATACACCCCCGTAACTCCGTCAAGGTAGCCGTGTATCAATTCCTTACAAAGAAAAAACGAAGCGTCGGCGCCCTCAGGCAAATCGTGGGATCTTATGCCGAACTTGCTGGCATAGCCAAAGCCGCTTTTGCCGTAAAAACCGATATTCCCTTCAAAAAGAACAGCTCCAAACCCCATTTCTTTCGCTTTTTCCAAAGAAAAATCGAGGATCTTTTTCCCATATCCCTTTCGTTTAAGCTCCGGCGTAATACATATCGGTCCCATTGTAAGGACAGGTATCACTCGCCCGTCGTCGGCTTCGATTATGGTTTTGACAAACATATTTTGTCCTATAAGAACTCCGTCCTTTTCCATTACAAAGTCAAGTTCTTTTATAAAATCCGGATCGTCCCTCAAAACGTGAATAACGTAATGCTCATAACATCCCGGACGGTATACGTTCCAAAACGATTCTCTTATAAGGTTTTCAACGGTTCTTTGTTCTTCATTTTTTTCCAAACGGATCGTGCAGTCATTTGTATTCATTTTTTATCCTCCTGAAAATTGTTGACTTTCAATGCTTTTAGCGGGAGGTTTTCTCGTCGGCAAACCTCCCGGTCATGCCGCCGATTCCGATGTGTTGTACTTTTTCAAACAGTACTCTCCTTAAATAAATTTTTATAATCAGGTCTTACGACCGGATCTTCATTCGTTTTCGGCCGTCAGCCAATCGTCGAGAAAACGCATCTGCTCATCGGTATGGAACCAATGCTCTCCTCCGTTCATGACAGTCAGGTCGGCTTTGTGAGTTTCGGCGAATTCCTTTATAGTATCGAGCGACGTAAGACTATCGTTGCTTCCGTATAATATTTTCGTCGGAACGTTCCATTTTATCGGATGTTCTCTTACGTATGTAAGATACTCCCACGATATCTCCTCGCCGGAATCGGTATATATCACATTTTTCGCTTTCAATTCTCTTTCGGTAACGCCCGCTCGCTTCATCATATCGCATATCAATTTTTCCATATCCGCTATGGGTGAAATAAAATATGCTTTTTCTGTCATACGGTCGATTCCGGCGTTCATCGCGAAAAACGCTCCGATACTGTTTGCCGCCAAAACAACGGAATCGAATTTACTTTCGAGCGCGTCGAAATATTTTGAAAACTCGTCTTTTGCTTCCCACGGAGTCTGAGATCTATAGTCGAATCCGACGACTTCCCGATCTTTGAAAAGCGGCTTGTAATGCTCCGCCTCTTCCGCGCTTCCGCCTTTGCCGTGGATATAAACGAACGCTTTCATATTATTTGTGCTTTCCTCTTTTTCTCAGAATTTCAAGCGTTTTGTCGGGATCGTTTGACGTGATCAGCACGCATCCGCGCTCGATCGCCGCGTCAACGCCCGCTTCCCCCGTAACTTCGGCGCCCGCCCATGGCTGAACGCCTTTAGAAGCCATGATTTCACATTCTTCTTTTGAGGCAAGCGCGATATCGCTCCAAAATCCGCGGAACATACACGCGCAATATGCGTAAGAATACGGGTCTCTCGTCGGCTGTTCGCCCGACAGCATCGACGACATCGGATAATATACGTGCTGTTTGAACGTTTTTCCGTAAACGTCGTTTATATATTCGTGCAATTTCGGGCTGAATGAATTTATAACTCCCCTGTTTGTAAAACCGTAATCGTCGATAATGCGCAATATCCTGTCGCAGACTTTATACGGAGTGTCGTCGTCCCAATCGCGCGGATATTCTTTAAGCTCGAAATCAACGGTAAGGTTTGGCACCGTTTTCGCATATTCGAGAAACTCGATAAGCGTGGGAATGCGGCAGCCCTTGAATTGTTCGCCTTTTTTTATTCCGGCGTCGAGCTTTTTCAGCTCGCTCAACGTCATATCTTTTACGTGGCCGTGCCCGTCGGTCGTTCGGTCTACCATATAGTCGTGATGGAGCACAAATTGCCCGTCTTTTGTAACTCTTATGTCGGTTTCTATCTGATCCGCGCCGATCTCGACCGCCGCTCTTATCGCTTCCATCGTGTTTTCGGGATATTTCCCCGACCAGCCCCTGTGAGCCGCGACGAAAATATTATCCTTCGATTGTGTCAAGTATTCCATATCGTGCCTCCGACAACGTTATTTCAAATTGATTTTATCATACACACGCTGATTTTGCAACATTATTATTTACAAGCGCAAAAAATCATTATATAATTTGTTTGTAAAACTTCGTTTCGCTTAAAATACCGAATAAAATTTCAAAAACCACATAACATTTTTCGTTTTTATATCACTTTTAAGACGAAAGCGCTTTTACGAAAGGTAAACACATGAACAAACACGAATTGCTTTACTGCCTTGACCAAGAACTGCTTGATAAATTATTCGGTTTCTGCTATGCGAGAACGAACAATTCTCACGAAGCGGAAGATTTGGCGTCGGATATAACGCTTGAAATTGTCAAACTTTCAATGGGCGATGGCGAAATCGAAAATGCGGATGCATATATATGGCGTGTGGCAAGAAACGTATATGCTAAGTATTCCGAACGTCGCCGTGAAGAACGCGAGCGGTCTTTTACGGGAGATATAGACGATATTTTGTCCGCGATTGCAGACGAGGAACCGATCGACGACGGCGAAGAAGAAAATTTGTCAAGAATTTTCCGTTCCATATCGTTTTTATCGCGCTCATACAGAGATGTCACAATAGCGTTTTATCTCGACTCAAAACCGACGGCACAAATAGCAGACGAATTGGGTATCAGCGATACGGCGGTAAGGCAAAGACTGTATTATTCAAGAAACGCAATAAGAAACGAGGTATTAAATATGGATAAAATTAAAAAGCCCACACTTCTTAATAAAATCGACTATGTAATATGGGGCACCGGAAACCCCGGATGGAGCGACCCGAGAAACGTTTGCGACCGTCAACTTTCTTTTCAAATAATGTATCTTGTAAGCCAAAAACCGCGCTCGGCAAAGGAGATTTCCGATGAACTCAGCGTTCCTATGATTTATATCGAGGACGAACTCAACGTACTTTGCAAAGGTCAATACGGAAGATACGGCGCTTTGAGAAAGCTCGACAGCGGCAAATATGCGATGAACTTCGTGCTGCTTAACAAAGATCAAATTGAAAAGGCGTGGGCGATTTATGAAGCTTGCATACCCGAAATTTGCAAAACGGTGAAAGGACTGATCTCCGAAAAGAAAGATAAACTTCTTTCGCTTCCCTTTTTAAACAAAAAAGTTACTCTTAACGCTGTGCTGTGGCAACAGATACAAAACATGGCGTGGGATTTCAATTCATGCGTCAAAAAAATTCTTGAAGAAAAGTATTTCCCCGGCGTGAATAAACCCGACAGACCGTTTACCGTTTTCGGATACGAAGACAACGGAGCGTATTGGGGCGGCGGTTGCGACGGTATAGAAGCAAGAAATATCTTGGGTTATTCTTATGTTTTTATCAAAAACATATATGGCTACGGGAGCAAAGTGAAACTCGAACCGCATTTCCATTGCGGCAAAAATATTTCAAACGACGAAAGGCTTCAAATAGCTATACGCTCGATCGACGGACTTGACGTAAATTCCTTATCTGAGACCGAAAAGGAAGCCGCGGCAAAAGCGATAGACGAAGGATACGTTTATCGCGAAAGTGATATGCTCTTTACAAAATTCCTTGTATTGAGCGAAGAAGACAGAAACCTTCCGGATAACATTACCGACGAGTATCTTAAACCAAGGTTTGCCACGGCGGCCGAAAAAGTTGCCGAAAAAATGGCAAAGCTCATAAAAGAAGTATTGCCGGAACATTTAATAAACGAATACAGAATGGTGGCGTCACTCGCAGATATGCCTGTGCTCGATTCACTTATACTCAATCTCGTTGAAGAGGGTGTTCTGACAATGCCCGAAGGAAACTTAAATGCAGAAACCGTGTTTATGACCGTTAGAAAATAATTTAAAGCAAAAAGCCCGCGAGGGCTTTTTGTTTTGCCGCATTTTATTATCTTTTTATTGCAAAAAAGCATTTTTATGGTATAATATTATATGTAATAATCACCGTGCGAAGTCATTATATGTTCTCTCTGTTATACGCACAAATAAAATAAGGAGAAAAACATGGAAAAAGCAAAAGTATTTTTCACAAGAACTCTCACCCCCGAAAAAGTGGTTGAAATGTATCAAGCCGTCGGCAAATCGCTCGGCGGAAAAGTTGCCGTAAAGCTCCATTCGGGCGAGAAAGGCAATCAGAACTATATCCGCCCCGAATTTGTCGCGCCCATGGTGAAGTACGTCGGCGGAACGGTCGTTGAATGCAACACGGCATACGGCGGCGCGAGAAACTCGACCGCAAAACATTTGAAGCTCATAAAAGACCACGGTTGGAGCGAGCATTTCGATTTCGATCTGCTCGACGCGACAGGACCGGACGACGTTCTTGACATTCCAAACGGCAAAGTCATAAAGAAAAATCTCGTCGGAAAAAACATGAAAAACTATGACTCCATGCTCGTTCTTTCGCATTTTAAAGGACACCCGATGGGCGGTTACGGCGGAGCGTTAAAACAGCTCTCTATCGGCTGTGCGTCCAGCGCCGGAAAATCGTATATCCATTCGGGCGGCGTCACGGAAGATCAAAGAAAAGTTTGGAGCAAAACCGCCGAACAGGATAGATTCCTTGAAGCTATGGCGGACGCGGCAAGCTCTGTCGTTGAATTTTTCAAGGGCGAGATGGTGTTCATTAACATAATGAAGAATATTTCGGTTGATTGCGACTGTTGTGCCGTTGCTGAGGATCCGTGTATGAAAGACATAGGTATCCTATCCTCACTCGACCCCGTTGCCATAGATCAGGCGTGCATAGATCTCGTTTACTCTGCAACCGATGATCCGGGTCAGAAACACTTTTTAAAGCGTGTGGAAAGCCGCCACGGCGTTCACACGATAGAGGCGGCGGCTGAGCTCGGCTTCGGGACGAGAGAATATGAACTTATTGAAATTTAAACCACGTTTTCAAATTTTTATTTGTTTGTAGTTTGAATTAAAAACTTCCCTTCTTGTTTTGGCGTAAAAACGTCGAAATACAAGTCTGGAAGTTTTTTAATTGATTACGTTCAAAGTTAAGTTGGTCGGTTGAAAATAAAAAGGACCTGCTATTGCAAGTCCCAAAATGGAGCTGCTAGCCGGAGTCGGACCGGCGACCTCATCCTTACCAAGGATGCGCTCTACCAACTGAGCCATAGCAGCATCGCAAATGTTATTATATCAAAGAAAACTCGATTTGTCAACTGAAAAAGGTAAAAATATTAAATAATTATATATAAACACATAAAAAATTTGTACCGTGCCGATGACTGTCGGTTTTTCAGCTAAGTGAATTTTCAGAACATATGCATATCATGTTTTCAACGAATTTTAAGCCTTTAAATCTAAAAGCGGCTCGTAAAACAGAGCCGCTTTTCATTTATGCTTATTAAATTATTTTGCAAGCATTTTAGCAACTTCGGCACCGAGGTCATCCTCGCGTTTTTCAATGCCTTCGCCCTTTTCATAGCGTTCAAATCCAACAACTTTGATCGAGCCGCCGAACTGCTTAGCCGTTGCTTCAACATATTTGCCGACTGTCATGGAATCATCTTTTACATAGTCCATATCGAGCAGGCAGTTCTGTTCATAGAACTTGCCGAGCTTGCCGACAGCCATTTTTTCGATGACAGCCGCGGGCTTGGAAGCGTTCTTCGGATCGTTTTTGATCTGCTCTTCAACGATCTTTCTTTCTTCTTCAAGAACGCTTGCGGGAACGCTCTCTCTGTCGAGATAAGGTGTGGGATAAGCGCCGATTTGAAGCGCGATGTTCTTTGCAAATTCAGCAAATCCGGGGTTGTTCTTTGCAGCGTCGTCAGCTTCAAATTTAACGATAACGCCCGTTACGCCCTTGCCGTGAATATATGTGCTTGTAAGACCGTTTACAACACAGAAACGGCGGATTGAGATCTTTTCGTTGATAGTGTAAGTTTTGTCTTTCACTGTTTCTTCAACCGTAAATTCAGTGCCGTCAAACTTGCAAGCGTTGAGCGCTTCAAGCGTTGCGGGCTTCTCGGAAAGGATCGTGCGAAGAACGCCCTGAACAAACTCTACAAACGTTTCGTTCTTTGCAACGAAGTCTGTTTCGGAGTTAACTTCAACCATAGCAACCGTGTCACCTTCGGAAAGGATTGCAACGAGACCGTCAGCTGCGATTCTGTCCTGTTTCTTTGCTGCTACTGCAAGTCCCTTTTCACGAAGAAGAACGATAGCGGCTGCTTCGTCGCCGTTTGCTTCTACAAGAGCTTTTTTGCAGTCCATAAGTCCTGCGCCTGTTTTAGCTTTGAGTGCGCCGACCATTGCGGCGGAAATTGTTACTGCCATTTTATATTTTCCTCCGTTATTTTAATTATTCAGCGTCAGTTGTTTCAGCTGTTTCAGCTTCTTCCGAAGCGGGGGCGTTCTGTTCGCCCTGTTTGCCTTCGATAACAGCGTCAGCGAGGACGGATGAGATGAGCTTGATAGCGCGGATAGCGTCGTCGTTGCCGGGGATAACGTAGTCGGCGTCGTCGGGGTCACAGTTCGTATCAACGATTGCAACAACCGGAATACCGAGTTTCTTTGCTTCGAGAACGGCGTTGTGCTCTTTCTTGGGGTCAACTATGAAAATAGCTGCGGGAAGTCCGGGCATGGTTTTGATACCGCCGAGGTTCTTTTCAAGGTCTGTCATTTCTTTGACGAGAGCGGCAACTTCCTTTTTGGGAAGGAGAGCAAACGTGCCGTCTTCCTGCATCTTTTCAAGAGCGTTAAGACGAGCGATGCTCTTCTGGATCGTCTTGTAGTTTGTGAGCATTCCGCCGAGCCAACGCGTGTTTACATAGTACATTCCGCAACGTTCGGATTCTTCCTTAACGGCGTCAGCAGCCTGTTTTTTCGTGCCTACGAAAAGAAGGTTTCCGCCTTCTGCGGCAACTTCGCGAACGAACATATATGCTTCTTCGATCTTCGTTACGCTCTTCTGCAAGTCGATGATGTAGATGCCGTTTCTTTCTGTGAAGATGTATTCAGCCATCTTAGGGTTCCATCTTCTTGTGTGATGTCCGAAATGGACGCCTGCTTCAAGCAGTTGTTTGATTGTGATTACTGACATTTTTTCTTTCTCCTTTTTTACGGTTATTTCCACCACGAAGCGATTTTTACCGCGCAAAGCCGCCTGCGGCACCGAGCGCGCACGCGCCGTGTGTGTTGTTTTTCGGCTGTCAAAACCGAAAACCGATTGATTATAACATATTATTTCCGTTTTTGCAATACTTTTTCTTGATTTTATTATAATATTTTAATGTTTTTCAAACGTATGATACTCTATAATTGCCGCTTACTTTTTTGCGGGAGAAGTTTTTTTGATGAACATTTCCCAATCAGGCAAATCCGGCATTTACTCACTTTTTCATATACACGGCAAGGTTCGGTGCGGATAATAAAACGTTTGACGCACAACGTGCAAAAGCGATCGACTGCAAGTGCCGTTCGGAATGCTCTAAAAACAGCCCGGCATAATTTGAAAAACCGTCCGCGGTGAAACTCTGCGGACGATTATTATTTCAATGTGTTATTTTTTCCCTGATTTCTTCCCCTCGACAGCACATCTTTCATAAAGTTCAGGTCCTACGGCAACAAGCACGGCGTCGTCGCCGAAACACTGTATTTTATCCCACGGTATCACAAGCTCCTCGCATTTGCCGAAGCCCATCACTCTGCAATCGAACAGCACAACGATAGACACTACACAGCCTGTCATGACGTTTATCTCAACGTCGTATATATATCCAAGACGTTTGCCGTCGCAGACGTTTATCACTTCTTTATCTCTTAGTCCGTTTACTCCGCATATTCCCATTCCCATATATTTTTTCTCCTTAATAAAATTTAAATTCAAGCCGCGGCGCCGACGCGCATTATGTTACATAAAAACGAATTTTTCAATCGCTTTCATCACGGCGGAAAAAATAATCAAAAATTTGCATATCACAATAAATTCCGTCTTTCTACCGCAATTGATTATTGTTTTCTTTGCGGTCGTATTTTCCCTCGCCCGCCTTATGCATAAAATAAAGTTGATTACAAAGTCAACAATACCGCAAAACGCCGCTTATGATAATATTATATGCTTGTTAAAAGGAAATAATCGCCAAAAAGAGATATTCGCACAAGCGTCTGTTTGTTTATTTTCAAAAAAATTAAAAAAATTTCAGTAAGCTATTGTAAAATGGGAAATTTTGAGTTAAAATAAATTTGTATGGAAAATACTTTCCACAGTAATTTTAAATTCAATACGGAGGAATTTTATCATGGCAGTAAAAGTTGCTATCAACGGCTTCGGCAGAATCGGTCGTCTTGCATTCAGACAGATGTTCGGTGCCAAGGGTTATCAGATCGTTGCCATCAACGACCTCACAAGCCCCAAAATGCTCGCTCACCTTCTCAAATACGACACGGCTCAGGGCGGATATTGCGGCAAAATAGGTGAAGGACTTCACGAGATCTCCGCAAAAGAACCCGTTCTTGCAGAAGACGGCAAAACAGTTGTAACACCCGGCTCCATCACGGTTGACGGAAAAGAAATCACCATCTACGCTTGCCCCAAGGCAACGGATCTTCCTTGGAAGAAACTCAAAGTTGACGTTGTTCTCGAATGCACAGGTTTCTATACCTCAAAAGAAAAGTCAATGGCTCACATTCAGGCAGGCGCGAAGAAAGTCGTTATTTCCGCTCCCGCAGGAAACGACCTCAAAACA
>JAFSRI010000012.1 GCA_017446155.1 Clostridia bacterium
GAATGACCAAGAGAGTGATCAATTGAGCATGTTTGACCCACGGGACCCATTTATGGGTAGTAAGTAAATGTTGCATGGCTGGCAGGCCAACATAAGACGCACTTGTGCGTTGCCAGTTTTGTTTAGGGCTATGCCCGAAAATGAAATACCACCCGCTACGCGGGTGGATTTTTATTGAATAAAACACACTTTTCGGGCAAATAATAACATCACAAAACAATTTTACATATAAAAAGGAGATAATTATGAAATTTTTAACCGTATTTTGTTCACTTGTGCTGTGTGTATGTATGCTTTGCTCGTTTTTGCCGACGAGAACGGAAAACGAAATTTTATCCGACACGGTGCGTCTTCATGTAATAGCAAATTCCGACGATACAACGGATCAAATGATAAAACTTGCCGTAAGAGATGTTATCCTCGATAAATTGAATGCGATATTATCACACGCGTCAGACAAGACCGACGTTGAAAAGGTGATATTGGAAAATCTTGATGAGCTACGCGGCGTCGCTGACGACGCGCTCGAATCAATGGGTGCCGACGCTATGGCGACCGTCGTGTTTTCGACGGAATATTATCCCGAAAAACGCTATGACGGCTATACGCTTCCCGCGGGAGAATATCTTTCTCTGCAAGTAAGAATCGGCTCAGGTGAGGGAAGAAACTGGTGGTGCGTGTTGTATCCGCAGTTGGCTCTCGGTGCGTCGAAGAACAGCGACACGGCAGTGAGGACGGGCTTTTCATCGGAGCAGATCGAGATTTTGACAGGCGGCGACAAAGTTCAGTATAAATTGAAATTCAAACTTCTCGAACTCTTCCGATGGTAACTTAAATCGGGCGATAAATCGGCAAAAACCGAAAAACGGTTTGTTGAATAACATTGAAAATCATTTTTTATTCGTCGATCGAAATATATTTGCATACAAAAAACTCCCTTGCGGGAGTTTTTTATTTTTCGTCTGCGTCATATGGGCGATATTCAAGTATGTCACCCGGCTGACAGTTGAGTGTTCTGCAAATCGCGTCAAGCGTGGAAAATCTGATTGCGCTTATTTTTCCGGTTTTCATCTTGGAAAGGTTAACGTTTGCCACACCCACCTTTTCGGAAAGTTCATTCAGCGACATTTTTCTGTCAGCCATTACTCTGTCAAGTCTTAATATTATCGGCATGTTTTCCCCTCCTGTCAAAGCGTTTCATCGGCTTCTTTTTGAAGTTTAGCGCCGTAATTGAATATGAATGCAAGTGCAAAAACTATAAGTATAACAATTACCATACCGATGTTTACACCTATTGTTATATCGACATTACCCGTATAAAAGCTCTTTGACACCGATTCGCTCAGCGACGCAATGACCGCCCAAGGAATGAGTGAAAACGCAAAATTTTTCATTTTCTTTATTACGTTCGCTTCAAACGGAGAGGTGCAATTTTTGAATGCTCCGCAGAGCAGGCAAAAGAACCACACCGATACAAGCGACGCCGCAAGATAAAGCAGGCTTGAAATCATCGGGCCGACGAGCGTTCGCGGGGTTATCGTCATTGCTTCGTCAGCTCTTGCCGTAGCATAAATTACGGAATCTTTGATCTCAATACTTTCCACGGTATAATCCATTCCGGTAACGTTTATTTCACTGTCGGAGTTTATCCCGTTTACTACGCTTTCGGCGTCTTTGTCTCCTATCGTTATATATTTGGAGAGATCCACCGTCGTTTTCATTTCTCCGCCTATCGAAACCGAGAAAGCGTCGGCTGGTATTACGGCAAAAAATACGGTTGCGGCAAGCGTGCCGACAATACCTATGATTAGGAACACCTTTGCTATCGTGCTTAAAACGTAACCGACGGTGCCTATCGTGTTGATTTTTCGTATTGCGTCGTTTTTCATAGTGTTTCATCCTTTCTTTGTTGATGAATAATATAAAGTTTTTAATGTTTATCATTAAATTGCGTTTACAGTATATCATGTATACGGCATTTTGTCAATAGAAAATTAAAAAATCGACACGGTTTTTCCCGTGCCGATAATTTCAGCTGTTTTCGCGCATTTGGCGAATCTTATTTATTAAAAATCCCTCTCTTACGCCGGCGTTGCTTGTTATCAGCGTTTTTGCGCCGACATAGCGAATTATCTCACCAAGCGCCGTCATACCCGGTATAACGGTTATTTTCCTGTCGGGACAGTATTTTTTTACGGTGTTGATACACAGGTTTTCGTCCTCGCCGAGCTTGTCCAACGCGTTTTGCATCGATTTTGCCGAAAACGGATTGCCCTCGCTTGCAATACCTCCGCACTCTACCAAAGCTGTGATTTTCGCCGCCGCGCGCGCCGTGCCGCCTATAAGAAATGCGGTGGCGGCAAAGTTTTCAAAATCCGGAATGCCATTCAGTATTTTTCTTACATGCATTAAAATGCTGTTTTTTTCATCTTGCAAAACACACGGCGGATTTGATACGAACTTCTTTGAAAGCGCCAAGCACCCTATCGGCAGGCTTACGGTATGCAAAGCGGTTTTGTTTTCAAAGCAAACGATCTCCGTGCTGCCGCCGCCCATGTCTATCATTATTCCTCTGCCTGGCAATGTTTGGCTGAATTTTGCCACGGTCGCGTCAAAATCAAGCGCCGCCTCTTCGTTGCCGGAAATGATCTTTATATCAATTCCGAGCTTTCTTTTAAACGTTTCAACGATTTTTTCCGAATTTGAAAGTCCGCGCAGACTTGCCGTGGCAAATGCGAAAAAATCGTCGGCGGGTATTGAATTTGCACGCGCAAGGTATTCTCTGAGCAGTGCAAACAGTTTTCCCTCTCCGTCGCTTGAAAGCTCTCCGCCCACGGAATATGCCGCCAATCCGAGCATACTGCGTGCCGAATCGCACACGGAAAAGCTGCCGTCGGCAAGATCCACGTCGTAAATATTCATTCTTACGCTGTTGGCGCCTATGTCAACTATCGCCGTTTTTCTTTTCTGCAAATTAAAATCCGTTTCTTTCATATCACAAATGAGATAAACTCCGTTCCTCTCACGGTTATCGTTCCTTCGTCGCCTATGTCGAAATACGAGAAAGCGTCCTCGCTTACTGTATATTCCGCGCGGTCGCCCGTGTCATATTCAAACGTCATAAAATATTTTCTTCGTCCCGCGCCGTTTGCAACGGGTTCGGTGAAAGTCCTGTGCGAAACTACCTTTGCATGCGCCGAAATGCGCGGCAATTTCATATTGTTCTTATAATTTCCCGTCGCGCGCGCAAACGTTGTGCCCATAAACACAAGCACCAAAGCGAATATTGCAAAAAGCATTATCGGTATTATCGCGCTCATGTCTTTCCTCCGCAAAAAGTTTTCTTACGAAATAGATTATACACCAAACCGCGCGTTTTCGCAACAAATTTATAAATAAAGTTGTTTTTCCTGTCCGGCGGGCAAAAATCTATCGTATTTTATCGGCAAAAACGGCGGGAACGCAGATAGCGCCCCGCTGTTTTAAAGCAATTATTTTATCGTAATTTCTCTGTAAAGCGTGTGAGAGCCGTTGAAATTAGAAACCCCTACGGAACCGCGCAAAAGCGGTGATTTTTCGTCGGTAAACGATATTTCGTGCTCTCCGTCGAGTTTGGCTGAGATAGTGTTGCCTTTAACCTTTATGTCAATACGATATTCCAAACCTTCGCTCCATTTTACTTTTGTACCGATGAGCTTTTTATATCCGTTTAGGTTTTTCTTTATGCAGAATTCGCCCCCGTCAAAGCCGACGGCATAAGAGCGCATCGCACCCTGAACTCTGACGTTTACAAAATGCTCTTTTCCGGCGACGGGTGTAAGCGCGAATGAACAGGAATAGTCTTTCCAATCGGCATCACCTGTATACGCCTCGGCAAAGTCCGGGCCGGAGAGATTGAGTTGGCCGTCGGCAAGATACAGTAAACCTTTCAGTCTTGTAAACTGGCTTACTTCAACGTGTTTCCATGCCCAATATTCTCTTTTTTCCTTTGAAAAATCTATTGTATAATTTGCATTGCCTACAATTGACAGCGCGTCTATATGGCAGACGAAATCTTTTCGTTTCTTTTCCGGGTTGGCAACGTCGAAGCAAACGCCTACGCAACGGATAAGTCCCGCCTTTATCTTCGGAATATTAAGCTCAAAACTGTTCCATTCGCCCGCTTTAAGCGTAACTTTTTCGCCGAATCCGAATTTGCCGTTTCGCTCGTCGTAATAGAACGGCGCGGCGGAAACCGAATATGTGTCGGCGGGAATGTATGCTCCCGCTTTTACCGTTTGACCGGGATATGCGACTGGTGAGAACGACGGATCGTAGCGGCTGTCGGAAAAGTCCGACGGGTGATAATATGTGCGTTTGAATACAAAAACTCTCTCTCCGTCGCGCGGATATTTCACCTTGACTTTAAGACTTCTCTCGCCGTCAAATGCCGTTTCCGCGCTGTTTGAAAGCGAATATCTCGGTTTCGGCGGAACTTCGCCCTCTCCGTAGCGTTTTTTGTCGAACGTAACTTCCTCGTCTTTTTCGGCGCACAGCACGTTTATTGCCTGCGTTGACTTCGGCAGCTCGAAACTGCAAGCGTAAGGGTCGGCTTCATAAAGCGCACCGTAAGGTTCGGGCAGTTTTTCACCCGTCAGCTCCGCCGCAAGGTGCGCTATATAAAGCGCGCTTGACGCGGCGTCTGTAATGTTGTATTTGCCGACGACGCCCGAGCAGACGATAAGATCGTTTACGGGTTTTACCCACTTGTCGTCAATACCGTCGATGCCGCACACAACGCCCATTATCGCGCCGACGTTGCCCGCGTTGCAGTCTGTATCCCAGCCGCACATGTTGCATATGCACACGGTTCTCGAATAATCTCCGCCGCCGTAAAGAAGAGAAAGTATTATCACCGCGGTGTTCGGAATTATGTGGCAGTTGCCCGGATATTTTTCGTATCCCCAATTTTCTCTTACGTAAAGATAGCACGCACGCCAATCGTCGGGGTGTTCGTCGTGAAATTTGATTACGTCGCGCACGACGCGCGCATATTCGCAATCGGCAGGTATATAAGAAAGCCCTTTTTCGATAATTTTTCTTACATCCTTTTCAACAAAAGCATAACTTACGCAGCTTGCGATGAAAACACCGCCGTATATGCCGTTGCCGCCGTGAGTCACGCTTGCCGCCTTTGCCGCCAGCTTTGCGGCAAGATCCGGCTCGCCGGGCGTTACAAGTCCCCATGTGTCGATAAATATCTGCCCGCCGATCTGCTCGGCGACGGTTGAACCGTTCAGCTCTACGCTGCCGCTTTCCCCGGCCTTTACGCCCGCGCGCAAATTGAGGTATGCGGTGTGCTCGGTGGAGATGCCGTATCCGCCCCACCAGAAAAAGCCGTGTTCATACGGCGCGTAATTGAGAAGAGCGTCGCCTACGTCCTGCGCCGTCATATTTTTTCCGTGACCGCCGTCTTCAAGCCCGCGCAGGAAGAGAAGAGGCCCGTTTATATCGTCGTCCGCGGCATAAAAATCGTAATTGAAAAGATAGTTTGTGATCTCTCCGTATGTGTTTTTTATTCTGTTATACCACATACCCTCGATCGGCGAGCCGAGCTGAACGCCTATCACTTTTCCGAGCAACCCCGAATATATATGTTCCACAACGTCTTTTGTCAGTTTCATGTTTTTCTCCCGTAAAAAGTCATTTCGCAAAGCGGTAAAAACCGATTGTCGTATTTTAACAACTGTATTTTATCACGAAAGATGAGCAATTTCAACATTTGCTTGAAATTTTACGAAAACAAGCGGTATGTGTGCCGCATAATCTTGTTTAAAATGTTGACAAGAGGATATTTGTTTTGTAAAATATGAGTGTAAATCATAACGACTGCAAGACGGTTTCTTCGGAGCAAGGGATCGTCGGGAAATCGTCGAAAACAGTCGGAAAAACGGAGGAAACGATGAAAAGAGCCATTGACGAAAGGGTAAATGTAAAGCCGATTTTTTCAAACGTCGTTCATACGGGAATATGGGAAGGACCGTGCCGCGTCGGAACGAGGGAAGAACTTGACCCCGAATATGAAAAACGCACGGGGCGCGAACAATGCAAAAAATGGTTTGAAGAGCTGAAAGCAAACATTTCGCCCGAATATGCAAATCTGCTCGAACCGGCATATATCGAATATCCCGAAAACTTCTACATAAGCGACGAAACGTTTTCATCTCTCAAACCGGATCTTAACGAAACGGATATTTTTCTCTTTACATATCGTCTGCCGGGTATCGAGAGGCTTGGAAAACCTATGTCTATGATAAACAACGGCCCGGCGCCCGTTGATCTCGGCGCGTTTTACTCCGATATAGGTCACGAGTTTTATTTCGGTCACGACTATGAGGAATATAATGAAATACTCAAACTTTTGCAAGTGAGAAAAGCCGTTAGAAACACAAAGGTGCTTGTGCTTACAGCGGGCGAGCAGTTTCCCGTTTCGGTAAATTCCAGCAACCCGGATCTGTTCGGGCTGAACCTCAAATACGGAATACGTAGTGCGCGCCGATCGATAAAAGACGTCTTCCCCGTAATGCAGGCGCTCGATATGGAAAATGAAATTGCGGCAAAAGCCGCGGAGCTTGTAGACGGAGCGGTTGAATCGCATATCAAAAAAGAATGGGTGGCGTGTGACATACGCTATTGCGAGGCTGTAAAAGCGATGATGGAAGAGCTGGGATGCAACGCTTTTACTACCGCGTGCAAGGAACTTTGCGCGTCGAGATTGCCCGCAAAAAACAACTGCACGCCGTGCCTGACGCACGCACTGCTTAAAGACAGCGGTATCCCTTGCGCTTGCGAGGAGGATCTGAACGTATGGATGGCAGTGATGATATTTATGTATCTTTCGAGGAAATCTGTATTTATGGGCAACCCATCGCTTGTTCACGCGCACAAAAGACCGATAGAGGATCTCGGTATGTCGCGGCTCCTTTCGGGTCCCGCCGATGGATTTGACGAGGACGTGCTTGAAATTCGTCACGCTGTGCCGTCGAGAAAACTCGAAGGACTTGACAAACCCGATATGCCGTATGAGCTTGGTCATTTTACGCTTGAAGGTTGGGGAACGAAGGTTCAGGTGGATATGTCGAAGGGAAGTGAAGACACCGTGACCATAGGTCGCTTTTCGCGCGACGGGGGCAGTCTTATGGTGACGAGAGGGAAAATACTCGGCTGTGCATACCGCGACATTGAATGCTCCCCCGCCGTATACTACAAGGTCGAGGGTGGCGCCAGAGAATTTCGTCACGCGCTGGCGGAAGGTCACTACGGCCATCACCTTGCAGTCGTTTACGGAGATTACGTAAACGAGCTTAAAGCGCTCGGGAAAATTGTGGGATTTAAGGTGGAGCATCACAAATGAAAAGAGCTATCGACGTAAAAATAAACATTAAACCCGTTTTTTCAAACAGGATACACACAGCGGTATGGGAAGGACCGTGCCGCGTGGGCGAGCCGCAATATCTTTCGCCGGAATATGAAAAGCGCACCGGGCGCGAACAGTGCAAAATATGGTATGAACAGCTCAAAGAAAACATTTCGTCGGAATATGCCAATCTGCTGGAACCTGAGTATATCGAGTTTTATGAAAACTTTTATGTTTCAGACGAGCAGTTTGCGGCGCTCAACGCCGATATTGAGGAAACGGATATTTTCCTTATGACTTACAGAGTGCCGGGAATAGAACGGCTCGGCAAGCCTATGTCGATGATAAACCGCGGACCGACACCCGTTGATCTCGGCGCATATTACGCCGACACGGGCAGGGAATTTTATTTCGGATATGATTTTGAAGAATACAACGAAATATTAAAGCTCCTTCAAGTTCGCAAGGCGATAAGAAACACGAAAATCCTTGTTTTGACGACAGGAGAGCAAACGCCGGTTTCCGTAGTTTCAAGCAACCCGGACCTTTTCGGGCTCAATCTCAAATACGGCATTCGCAGTGCGCGTCGCTCGATGAAAGACGTGTTCGACGTAATGGATAAATTGCCTGACGACGATGAAATATCAAAGAAAGCCGACGAGCTTATTTCCGGCGCGGGAGAGGTTTATGTGTCGAAAGAGCACATGACGCGCGATATAAAATACTGCGAGGCGGTAAAAGCAATGATGGAAGAGCTCGGATGCAATGCGTTCACAACCGCGTGCATGGAGCTTTGCGCTTCAAGATTGCCGATGAAATATAAATGTACGCCGTGCCTAAGCCACTCGCTTCTCAAAGACAGCGGCATACCAACCGCGTGCGAGGAGGACATCAACGCTTTGCTGGCTGTCATGGTGCTAATGTATATTTCAAGAAAATCCGCTTTTATGGGCAACGTTTCACTTGTGAAACCGCATAAGCGCCCGGTGGAAGATTTGCACGTTTCAAAACTCGTCAGCGGTCCCGCCGATGGTTTTGACGATTACGCGCTTGAAGTTCGTCATTCGGTGCCGGGGCTTAAAATGCAAGGACTTGACGGCGATAATATGCCGTATGACGTAGGGCAGTTCACATTCGAGGGCTGGGGAAGCAAGATACAGATCGATATGGCAAAAGCCGAAACAAAGACGGTGACGCTTGCCCGTTTTTCACGCGACGGTTCGTCGATGATCGTCACCCGCGGTGAGATACTCGGCTGTGCGTACCATAAATACGGCTGCTCTCCCGACGTTTATTATAAAACAGAGGGCGGAGCGCATGAATTCGTTCACGAACTGGCTGAGGGCGGATACGGCCATCATCTCGCCGTCGTTTACGGGGATTATGTAAACGAGCTTAAAGCGCTCGGGAAAATCGTTGGGTTTAAGGTGGAACATCACAAATAACAGTTAAAAACGCTCCCGCCGGAGCGTTTTTCTTTGCAAAAAATACCTTGTAAACGTTAATTTTATATGATATAATAACATGGTTAAACTGATTTAATCATCGTCGGCGGTAAATGCCGCTGAAAAAAACTTCGTCAAGGCAAGGCATAAAATGAACAAAACGCGTACCCCGATAAGTGAAAATTACAATCACACGATATACGCAAGTTATATCGGCTATATAACTCAGGCGATAGTAAATAATTTTGCTCCGCTGTTGTTTCTTACGTTTTCCAATCAATTCTCCCTTTCGCTCGATAAGATAACTCTTATCACAACAATAAACTTCGCGGTTCAGTTGGCGGTCGATCTTATATCTGCTAAACTCATCGACAAAATCGGCTATCGCATATCGATCGTCGCGGCTCACGTTTTTGCCGCCGCGGGACTTATCGGCCTATCAGTGCTTCCGTGGATATTCTCAAATCAATATATCGGAATCATAATATCGGTCGTACTTTACGCAATAGGCGGCGGACTTACCGAGGTTCTGATAAGCCCGATTGTTGAAGCGTGCCCCGTCGAGAGAAAAGAGGGGTCGATAAGTTTGCTCCATTCGTTCTACTGCTGGGGGCAGTTCGGGGTAATATTGCTTTCAACGCTGTTTTTCACCGTTTTCGGAATTGAACATTGGCGGATACTTTCTCTTATATGGGCGGCTGTGCCGATCGCAAACTGTATTTATTTTTCAAAAGTACCGTTGTTTTCGGTATCAAAAGGCGCGGAACCTGCGCGCATATCACAACTGTTTAAAAACAAACTCTTCTGGCTTATACTTTTACTTATGCTCTGCGCGGGAGCGTCGGAGCTTGCGATGGCTCAATGGGCGTCGGCGTTTGCCGAGTCGGCGTTGCACGTTTCAAAGGCGGTGGGCGATCTCGCAGGGCCTTGCGCATTCGCGCTGCTTATGGGAACGGCGCGGGCGCTTTACGGAAAATTCAGCGACAGGTTACCGCTGAAAAAGGTGATCATGTGGTGCGCCGCGCTTTGCATTGCGTCGTATCTTCTCGCCTCGCTTACCTCTTTGCCTGTGTTCGGACTTATCGGTTGCGCCGTGTGCGGATTTTCAGTCGGAATTTTCTGGCCGGGAACATTCAGTTTGGCGGCGGCAAGCATACCTGCGGCGGGTACCGCGATGTACGCTTTTATGGCGCTTGCCGGCGATATGGGCTGTATGGGCGGACCGACGCTTGTCGGTCTTTCGGCAAACGCACTCGGCGGGAATCTTAAAATCGGATTGCTGTCGGCGGTGATTTTCCCCATCATTATTCTCGTCGGATCTTTTCTTCTTGACAGAAAGAAAGCGTGAAATTTTTTACATTGACACCTTAAAGTGAAGAAAAGTTTTATATAGTATTTGTAACATAAACTCTATAAAGGAGAAGAACGTATGGCCAAAAAAATTCTTTTCGTTATATTTTCCGTTTTGCTTTTTGCAATTATGCTGGCGGTATTGGAACTGAACAAAAACACGGTTTTGGGCATGATTTTGTTTATCATAGCGTCGGCGGGCTTTTGGGCGATTCACGCGCTCATGCTTGCAAAGGCGAACGGCGGCTTTAAATTTCTCGGATGGTTCTGCTGGATAGCGGTATTTGTCGCAATCCTCTTTATCACATGGCCGCCTGTCAAGGCAGTTCCCGCCGTCAACGCAAAAAATCCCGCACATACGGGAATAATAACGATAAAGCAAGGCGAGCTTCGCGGCGTATACACCGAGGACGGCAAGGTTGAGGTATACACGGGTATTCCTTACGCAAAAGCTCCCGTCGGAGAGCTGAGATGGAAAGAACCGCAGGATCACGACGGATGGGAAGGTGTGCTTGAAGCGGATCACTTTGCGCCGATGAGTATGCAGCCGACGAATTTGCCGATTTATAATTCGCTTGCGCAGATAATCGGCTATCACGACTACAAAATTTCGCTTGACGAAAGATATATTCCGCCCGTCAGTGAAGATTCGCTTTATCTCAACGTTTGGAAACCGGCAGGTGATGTGAGCGGCTTGCCTGTGCTTGTATATGTTCACGGCGGTTCACTTCAAACGGGTCAGCCGTGGTACGGTGACTACCGAGGCGAGATGCTCGCACGCGAAAATGCTGTCGTTGTAAACATTGGCTATCGCTTGGGTGTGTTCGGCTTTTATGCCGACGAAGAACTCTCGGCGGAATCTTCAAACGGCACGACGGGAAATTACGGACTTCTTGATCAGATAAAAGCGCTCGAATGGGTGCGCGACAACATCGTGTCTTTCGGCGGCGACCCGAACAACGTAACTCTCGCGGGTGAATCGGCGGGTGCGGCGTCGGTAAGCGCGCTCTGTACATCTCCGTTAGCCAAAGGGTTGTTTAAGCGCGTCTTGCTTGAAAGTTCCACCGTGGCGTCAGTCGAACCGCCGCATTCGTTCCGTCTTTTTGACGAGGCGATTAAAAGCGGAAAAGACCTGAAAGCACGTTACGGCTGTGAAAACGTAAGTGAGCTTCGTATGATACCGGCGGAAAAACTGGTTGGCGAGGCGGACACACAGCACCACATAACAGTTGACGGATATGTGCTTAAAGAAACGCCGTATCAATCATATAAAAAAGGTCTGCACAACGAAGAGCAGATAATGCACGGATATAATCTTGAAGAAAGCGCGGCGTTTATAATGTTCTCACGCGCAAGCATGAAAACGTATGAAAGCAACGTTCGAGGATATTTCAAAGACTGTGCCGATGATATTTTGGCGCTCTATCCGGCGAAAACCGACAAAGAGGCCGACGAATACTGGGCTGAAATTTTCGGCGCTACGTTCTTTGATTATCCGCATTACTGCTTAAACCGTCTTGCCGTTGAAAACGGCATTGACGTATATGAATACACGTTTACAAAGCATAACGGCAGGCTCGGACCGTGGCATAGCGGAGAGGAAGTATATATTTACGGAAATATCCCCGACGACTCCCCGCTTTTTGATGAGCGCGACAGGGAGCTGAGCCGACAGATGAACAAGTATTTGCTTAACTTTATGAACTGCGGCGACCCGAACTCAGACGCGCTTCCGACATGGGAGAAAAATATTTCGTCGTATGATCTTATGGAGTTCGGCGATAAAACCGAAATGACAAAGGAAAGAAAACCGGAGCTTTATAAAATTCTCGATAAGTTCACCGGCTGGGGCGAAAACTGATATTTTCAATAATACATAACAAAAAAATATTAAAAATACCGCGCAAAAAGCAATAAGCGATAATGCTTCTCTCGGCTTGTTTTGAAATAATTTCAGCGTCTTTTCACTTCGACAGGAAAAAGAATACAGCGAAAACATGCGAGTATCCGGACAGACATCCGTACGATGAGCAAAACGACATTTGACTCGATGAACAAAATTTCAGGTGACGAAAAACTCATTCGCTAATATATGTATTCAGTGTAAAAAACAGAGGAAAGAAAAAACCATGGATATAAAAGAAAAAATCGGGCAGCTTTTAATATCTCGCCCAAGAGCGAAAAATATTGAAAACAGTGTACGTGACGGTATCGTCGGCGGGCTGTATGTTCCGCCGAATTTCGACGTGGAGCTTGTAAAAGAGTTGAAACACGCAAGAAAGACCCCGCTTTTGATAGCGGCGGACCTTGAGTGCGGCGAGCTTTCCGGCTGCAACGGCTGGCCATGTGCAATGGCGGCGGCGCAAAGCGGAAAAGACGGCGTCTATAAATGGGCAAAAGCTCAGGCGGCCGAGGCGCGCTCGGTTGGCGTTGACGCCGTGTTCGGGCCTGTGTTCGACATCGCTTTTACAAGAGAAGGCATCGCCACCGGTTACAGACCGCTGGGCGAAACTCCGGAAGTTGTGGCTGAACTCGGGTATGAGGCCGTGCGCGGCTATCAAGCAAACGGACTGCTTACGTTCTGTAAGCATTTCCCCGGTTTCGGACGAGCGGAGGACGACGCGCATATATCGCTTTCAAGCATCAACGTGTCAAAAGAAACGTTCATGCGCGAGGATATGCTCCCGTATCTGCGCTCGGCGTATCAAGATCCTGCGCTTTCCGGAGTTATGACCGGCCACATATCCGTGCCGTGTGTCGATGATATTCCGTCGCCAATGTCGAGCAAGGTGGTCGATCTGCTTCGAGCAAACGGTTTCGGGGGACTTATCATGACAGACTCACTCGCTATGAAGAGTATTCAGTTCTATTATACCGAGGAACAACTCTACGTAGGCGCGCTTAAAGCCGGACATGATATAATACTTGTCGATTACAACACCGACGATCGCGAGGGATTTGAATGGATATACAAGGCTTATATCGACGGGGCGCTCACGGAAAAAGAGATAGATGAGAAAGTCGGCAGAATACTTGCAGCGAAAAAGCGGTTAAGCGAATTTGTGCCGGAGGCGCCCGACTTTGGAGCTGATAAAAAGCTGTTTTATTCGATTTCGCAAAACAGCATAACGGCGGGTACGCCCGTTGACAAGACGAAAAAGACGCTGTTCGTAATAGCCGATGAGAGAGCCGAGGCGGTAAACGGCGAGGTGGCTTTTGCAAGTCGCGGAGCGGAAGAACTGAAAAAGTTTATAGACCGCGATTTTAAAAACTCTCAAACAATGTTTATTGATATTTGTCCCTCTGCCGACAAGATAGCCGACGTGCTTTATTACGGGTTGAAAAATGAGCAGGTGGTGTTTATCGTTCACGCTCCCGTGAAAGCCTATGCAGGCACGTCCCATTTCCACAAGCCGGTGCTTTCGCTGATCGAGGGAATGCAAAAGCGCACGGCGGCAGTTGTCGTTTGGGGCAATGCCTTTGCCGCGGACGACCTGCCGAAAGGAATAAACACATTCGTGTGTTATGATTTCGGCGATTATGCCGAGGCGCTCTTTGAGAAATTGACGTAATCTATTTTCCGACAGATTATTTTCTGTCAGACAAACTTATCACGCGTTTCTTTTTTAATGCCATAAATTCAAAAAAGGACATAGCAAATGAAAACGATTGAAAACAAAACTTTCCCATATGAACGCGCCCTCTACGGCGAGGACGGACTGTATCTTAAAAACTGCGCCTTTGACGGAGAAGAGGACGGCGAGTCCGCGCTGAAAGAAGCGAAAAACATAACGCTTGACCGTTGTTATATGAATTTGCGTTATCCGTTATGGCACGACGAAAACATAAAAATTATAAATTCCGAGATGACCGACAAATGCCGTGCGGCGCTGTGGTATTCAAGCGGGGTGATTATAGAGGACTCAAATATGTTCGGAATAAAAGCCGTGCGCGAATGCAGTGATATTACGCTTAAAAATACAAAAGTCATCTCGCCGGAGTTCGGCTGGAAGAACAGTAAGATCACAGCAGTTAAATGCGATATAGAGGGTGAATATCCGTTTTTCATGTCAAAGGGGCTGACGTTTGACAATATAACTCTGCGCGGAAAATACTCGTTTCAATATACTGAAAATGTTGTTATAACAAATTCCGTGCTCGATACAAAGGACGCATTCTGGCACGCAAAAAACGTGACGATAAAAGATTCCGTTGTTCGCGGCGAATACCTCGCATGGTATTCCGAGGGGCTGACGCTTGAAAGATGCAAAATAATCGGCACGCAGCCTCTGTGCTATTGCAAAAATCTGACGCTTATTGATTGTGAAATGGAGAGTGCCGACCTTTCGTTTGAATATTCTGACGTTTTAGCGACTGTCAAGGGGGAAATAATGTCGGTTAAAAATCCTCGTTCGGGGTTCATTCGCGCCGACAAAATCGGCGAGATAATCCTCACCGACGACAGCAAATACGAGTGCAAGTGTGAGATTACCGAGGTTTCCCGCAAATAAAAAACGGGCTGAAAGCCCGCATAAGACGCTTATGATTCGGTCGATTCCCAAAAGTTTCAAACGATAAATTCCGGAAAGTAACGCCGGAGTAAATAATCCTAAAAATCAAACGCTGAAAGCAAATATCGCTTTCAGCGTTGTTTTTTATACGTTTCCTATCGTAATTCCTTCAACTATGTCCGCCACATCCTCGCAGGCGTCACAGCATTTCTCAAAATATTCATATATCTCACGCCACGCTATAACGATCATCGGGTCGCTTTCTTCGGCGTGAAGACGGTGCATCGTTTCCATATACAAACTGTCGCCTTCTTCTTCAAGACGGTTTATCTCGATTATAAGATTACGCATCGATTTTGACTTTTTGAAGTGTCTTAATTCGGAAAGCATATCGCGCATTGCCTCACAACAACGAACTATTATATCGGCAAAGGCGATGCTGTCCGGTCGAATCTGTTTTATATTATTTATATAAAGATGAATTATAATATCTTCGATAGAATCGGTGACGTTGTCGATGTTGTTGCAAAGTTGCAGAATGTCGTCGCGCTCGATAGGCGTTATGAACGCCTTTACAAGCACTGCCGTCATCTCGTGCTTTTTCATATCGCCTTTGTGTTCTATCTCGTGCATTTCCATTCTTTTGGCGACAAGCTCGTTAGGATCAAAATCAGCAATCACGTTTCTCATCATCATCGCCGCTTCACACGCGATTTGCCCGCTTTCAAGAAAGTTATCAAAGTAAAAATCGTCCGTTTTTTTCGACATATCTCTCATTCCTCCGTTTTCAGAATATCAATATCAACAGCTTTGTAAGCGCAAACCCTATAAGTCCGCAACCGGGGAAAACGAGCACCCACGTCAGCGCCATGTCCTTTACCACCCCGAAATTTATCGCCGACAGACGCTTTGTGGCGCCAACACCCATTATCGCCGTGGTTTTTGTGTGCGTCGTGCTGACGGGGAAACCGAGCAACGACGAAAGAAGCAGGCATATCGCGCCGGCAAGGTCGGCTGAAAAGCCCTGATACGGTTCGAGCTTTACCATATCCATTCCGACTGATTTTATTATTTTATATCCGCCGGCGGAAGTACCTATCGCCATCATCACCGAGCAAAGCAGCATCATCCACAGCGCCGGCTTAATATCAGCGGTAGTCGCTCCTTTTGATATTACGACGCCGAGTATCATCACGCCCATAAATTTTTGTCCGTCCTGCGCGCCGTGCATAAAAGACATTGCCGCACCGCCGAATATCTGCGCTCCGCGGAAAAATCCCGTTGTGTTTCTTCTGTCTGCGTTTCGAAATATGAACGTGACGAGTTTCGCCACGAGAAATCCGAGTATAAATCCCGCAACCACCGACAGCACAAGCCCGTATAATACTTTAAGCAGTTCCGCTCCGTTTATACCGCCGAAGCCGTTGTGAAGCGCTACCGACGCGCCTACAAGCCCTGCCACAAGCGCATGGCTTTCACTTGTCGGCATACCGAGCTTGACAGCCATCGCCGACCAGACGATGATCGATGACAGCGCGGCGCACAGAGCGAGTAACGCATGCTTTGTGCCGTCCTCGCCGCCCACGGAAAAGTTGACGAGGTTTGATATGGTTTCCGATACGCCGGCGGAGATGAGCGTCATCACCACAACTCCCAGCATATTGAACCCGGCGGACATGATCACGGCGGCTTTGGGAGAAATCGCTCTTGTGGCAACGCATGTGGCGATAGCGTTTGTCGCGTCCGTCACGCCGTTAAAGAATATTACGCCGAGCGTAAGCAGAGTGCTTGCAAGCAAAATCGGGTTTTCGGTTATTTGTTTTATAAATTCCGCAATACTCAAAATAAAACTTCCTTTTCGGGTATATCGTTGAATTTCTTTCAATAATAATTTTATCATATCTGAAAAAATATGTAAAGATATTTTTTTCGGATTATCAAATAAAATACGCGTCGGGTTTTTGCTTTCGTTTTGGGTATTTTTAACAAAAATATATAAATCAACCGCATGTTTAGGAAAAAGCGTCGGCTTTGTCGCTTGACAAGCGCGAAAAAAGAATGTAAAATAAAAGTAAAGTAAAATTTACGGTGAAAATGATGAAAAACAATATAGTATTGCTCAGAAAACAAAACAAAATAACACAGGAACAGCTGGCTTGCGAGGCGGGAATATCGCGTCAGGCGCTGTATGCGATAGAAAAGAACAAAAATGTGCCGACAGTTGAAACAGCCATAAGAATAGCCGAGTTTTTCGGCAGGTCGGTTGAGGAAATTTTCCGTTTTGACGACGAATGGATAAAGGCGGATGGAAATTGTGACGGCGAGCTCGTGACGGGGCAAGGACTGAAAAAATACGAAGGGCTTAAATACGGCAATTTTGCGTTTTCGTTCAACGGCGGAGAGATAGCGGCCGTATATAACGCGATGCTTCTTTCCGGCCACAAAGTTTCGCTTAGCGCGACGATAGAGGAATTTGAAATCAACCGAATGGCGGTGCTCGGCGGGCTTGCGGGCACGGACGTGAAAAGATTGGGCGAATATTTTAACGGCCACGGTATAGAAATCGAAAAATTCAATGAAAAAACAGCGTTTTTGAATGCTGCCGGGGAAGGGACGGTCGTTGTTTTCGCGTATTATGAAAACAGCGTAAGGCGCTTGATCCACACTGTCGGCGGAAAGTCGACCGACGGTAAGAACATAACCTTGTATAATCTTTCGGATACAGACGAATATTCACTTACCGTAAACGCCGAGGAGTTCTTCTCAAAACGAAGTTTCATTTGCGGATATGTGATAAAATGAACGTCAAAAAATACCCTTGCAATATTCTTTATTGCAAGGGTACTTTTTATTTGTCTTTTCTTGTAACTTTCACGCGCATCTCTTCGCCCGGCTCGTCGAGCACTTCTATGTGAAGTTTAAAATCTTTCGATACACCTTCGGGAAAAACGTTCAGCGAATAAGAGCCGCTTGCCGCGCCGCAGTAAAGTTCCGATTTGAACGTCGCCGTGTTTTCGTCGTCGGATTTAAAGAAATATGATTCGGATGCGCGGCTACCCTCGGCATAGAGCGGCCCGAATTTGACGAAGTTCCCGTCATCGTCGCGTATCTCTTCCATTCCCAAGCGGGGTTTGAGCGCATTGCCCAAATCGTGCCTTTGCCCGTTCGGTCGGTTTGACGAAACACACTGAGCTTTGAGGAACCACTCCTCGTTTATCTTTTCGTCAACGTGCCACACGAGCACGCCGCCTTTCGAGTTTTCATCGTTATCGAGGAACGTTTCAAATCCTTCTTTCAGCCTTATCTCGCAGATAAAATATTCGTCGGGGTTGGGAGTTGTAACTTTCAGTACGTTATATTTGCCTGACAGTGTTGAGTGGAGCGTATAAACGCCATCCTCCTCCGCCACTGTTTCATCAGCCCAGCCGAAATATACTCTTTGGTAGGGGTCCAGATATGCGGGCATAGAGCCGTCGCAGATGTGATTGCCGGAACACATAAGGGTAAATCTTCTCGGCGTCGGCCATCTCGGCTCGGCGTCGGCGGGCGGAGTCCAACGAGAGTACATATCCTGAGCGCCGAGGTTGTGTGCAAGCTCGTGCGCCGGTGTGCCGATAGTCATAAGGCCTACCTTTACGCTCCTGTATTCGCCCATATTCGATACGCGCACGACTTTAACTCCGCCGCGCATCGTAACGTCTGTCGGTTGGCTTGTTCCGTGAACCATGAATCTGTGTGAGGGCGTCGGGCCGTTTTCACAGATAATGGTCGAGAACGAGTTGTCGGCTTCGGCGGACGAACGGTCGTAGCCGGCGTTGAGTATCACTATTGCCAAATCCGTCGGACGAACGACGCCGTCACCGTCCGTATCGTATTTTGCGAAATCTATGTAAGGGTCGCATGCTTTTACAATCTCCGCTATGGCTTTTGCCGCGGCAGTTTCATTGTTATAATCGCCCGTGTTTCTGAGTGCCGACGGGTGAGGAATGTTTACCGTCACGAAAAGCACGCCGGAGTCGAGTGAGTTTTCATCAGGGTGATCTATCGGCACCGGATAAAACCAGAACTTGTCGTGGGTCATCTCTTTGTAAAAGTTCATAAGCGACTTTTCTCCGCCGAAGAACCTGTCATAAACCTCCTGCGGTTTCGATATTGCCCACTGTTCGCCGTATATCGGGCTTTCTTTATCGTAAAGGGGAGCAACGTTGTTTTCGTCATAATCGTTTTTTCCGTTTCCGTTCGGGTCGAAGCTCGCCACAACAACGAGCAGCGGTGCGGGCTTTAACGGTTTGTTTTCAAGTATCATTTGAGTCGTTTCCTCCGTTATGTTTTTTCGCCCATTATTTTATCATCATGCCCGCGTTTTGTCAATAAAATATGTTTTAACAGAGGCGAGCGGTTTTTGAATGGCATATTTTTTTACGACGTTAAACCACCGCACATTCTTTTTTCGTCGAAATTGTTTACAAGGCAAAATACGTATATGAAATATTTGTATATATTTCAGGCGGATATTTACAAAACACGAAATATATGATATAATTTCAGGTACAAAAACCGTAAAAAAAGGTAATTTTTTATGAAAGTAGCTGTAATAGGTTCACGCAGTATAGAATATGACAAATTGCAAATGCGGGCGTATGAACTTTTATGCGAATATATCCCTGCAAACTGCACCGAGATAGTGTCCGGTGGTGCTATGGGGGTAGACAGGCTCGCGGAGATATATGCAAGGAAGAACAACATACCGATAAAGGTATTCCTGCCGGACTACGATACATACGGAAAGCGCGCGCCGAAGGTGCGAAACGAGCAGATCGTCGAATATGCCGACGAGGTGATCGCTTTTTGGGATACTACGTCTACCGGTACGGCGCACACGGTGGCGACGGCGGTGATGAAAGGTGTGACGGTTCACGTTGTTCGCATACAAAAAGACGCGGAGTTTTGAGATGCGCATGACGAAAAGCACGGCGATATCAAGCGAGAACGAAAAGAAAACGCAGGCGGAAATTGAAGAAAATGTGCAGAGCATAAAAAACAGGCTGGCGCTTGGCGTTGATATATACTCGCCATATCCGTATGACAAGGAAAAGTTGCTTATTTATGCAATAAAGGGCGGAAACGAAGCTGATGCAAGGCGATATCTGAATGAAATTTTGGGGTATATCTTTTTTGCTTCGGCTGATATAAACGAGGTTAAACTCAGGGCTTACGAGTTGACGGTGCTTATTTCGCGCGCGGCGCTCGACGGCGGGGCTGATGAAACGGCGGTTTATCGAAGCAGCCCGAAATATATTGCGGAATTTCTCGCGCTCGATTCGATAGACGAAATATGTATAAAGCTGACGGAAATGCTTTATGAGTTTATGGCGGAAACATTTCGTACAGGGGAATCGAAGCACGCGGCGATAATAACGGGGGTTGTGTCATATATTCGCAACAACTATATGCACCGCATAACTCTTGACGACACCGCGGCACACGTTTACCTTTCTCCGTCATATCTCAGCAAAATATTCAAGGATGAGATGCAAACGACGTTCAACGCTTACCTCAATTCAGTAAGAGTTGAAAAAAGCAAGACGATACTTCTTTCAAATACACTCAGCATTTCGGAAGTGTCTGATCTTGTCGGCTTTGCCGATCAAAGTTATTTTAATAAAGTATTCAAAAAACACGTCGGAATAACCCCAAAAAAATACCGCGATACGCGCGGGAAAGAAACCGACTGAAACCGGAGGGAAATATATAATGGATATACTTTGCGAAATTTCTCAAAAACTTCAACAAGGCAGGGCAAAAGATATACGCGCCCTCGTTGCGCAAGCGCTCGACGACGGCATCTCGGCGCAAGACGTATTGACAAAAGGCTTGCTTGACGGCATGAACACGGTAGGGGTAAAATTCAAAAACAATGAAATATTCGTGCCGGAGGTGCTTATAGCCGCGCGAGCTATGAATGCCGGCACGGAAATATTAAAGCCGTATCTTTCGGCGCAGGGAGTGGAACCTGTCGGGCGGGTCATTTTGGGAACGGTAAAAGGCGATATGCACGACATAGGGAAAAACCTTGTGAAGATGATGCTGGAAGGCAAGGGGTTGGACGTAATAGATTTGGGAGTCGATGTTCCCGCCGAAGATTTTGTGGCGGCGGCAAAAGAAAACGACGCAGGTGTAATTTGTTGTTCGGCGCTTCTTACCACAACGATGAACGAAATGAAAAGTGTGGTTGAACTTTGCAAAAAAGAGGGAATACGCGACAAAGTAAAGATAATGGTCGGCGGCGCGCCGATAACCGACGCGTTCTGCGCCGAAATAGGCGCCGACGCATATACCTCAGACGCGGCAAGCTGCGCCGAGGTCGCGCGGGCATATTTTGACTGAGAAAACTTAAATATCCGCATGATAGGATGCATCATTGACAAATTAAAACTTAAAAAGCCCGCATGAGCGGGCTTTTTGCATTAAAAAGAGATTATTTGCCGTCAGTTATCTTCAAACGTAAACGAATAAAATTTTGATGTGTTTCGGTTTATCGCAATATCCGTTGTTTTGTTTGTGCAATCGAAAACTATCGACCAGCGGGTAGTCGTTTGACTGCCGGAATAGAGCGCGTGGAGGGAGTTTTGAACTGTCAACTCATAGTTGCTTTTTTCAAGAGCCGACGTGATTGCTCCCATGCGTTTGGATGAATCGGCGGATGGCTTTCCGAATTCGGCGATTCCTTCATCCGAGACATAAGAATTGGCGCAGACGAGCGCCCCGCCGTTATTGGCGTCAAAGCGTTTTACGGCGAGCGCGCCGTCTATGTATTCAATTACTGCCCCGTGGCCGTCGGCGTCGCCGAGCATATAGTGATAAGCAAAGCCCTCCGTGTGAAGATTGCAATTTTCAAAAAGTGCTATCGCCTCGTCGGTCGAGGCGGCGCGGTCGAGAACGTAGCGGATGATCGAAGTTGATGTCATGTCGATTTTACCGCTTTTGTTTTGCTGAATACCGTCACAGTCGAGCTGTAAAACACCTATGGAAAGCCCTTTTTCATTTATTCCGTCAAGTGGAACGAACGGAGCGAAAAGCAGAGGCGAGGTTTCGTCATGCGGGGCGTTCGGCGCACCGTTTATGCCGATAAATTTAAGATTTACCGTAGAAAATGATTCATATGCGCCGTCGGGACGGGTATGAACGAGCAGATATGAACCTGAATTTTTTGCGTCCATATCGAAATTGCGCCCGAGAATAAATCGTCCGTCGTTGCTCTCAGCGTAAAAAGCAGAGCAGCCGTAACCGAGATTTTGCAGATCCAGCTCCATGTTCGGAAACACTTTCATGCCGTATTCAATAAGCTCAGCCGAGTTTGCTGCTCCGCCTGACGAGATAAATTCGTCAAACGAGTAGTCGGCGGTGTAATCGAGATAATACAGTCCGCGGAACGCGCTTGTGTCAACGACGCGGAACATTTCTTTCGGCGCGTCAGGTTCTGCGGTTAAGACGGTCGTTGCAATCTCCGTCGTCGTTTGCGCCGAGGGTGCCGTCGTTTGAGTGTGGGTGACGGAGGAGGTGAGTTCGGTTGGCGGAAGCGGCGTTTCCGCTGTTTTCGGCTGTTTTCCGCAAGAAAAAACAGATATACACAGCGCAAGAGAAAGTATTACAGCCGAGAGACGGGCAAGATTATTAAATGATTTACTCATCGCATTTCTTTATCCGAAAATTTCATTTATGAAGTTGACGGAATTATCAAACCATTTTGCACTGTCGGGGTATGAGGATGAAAGCCCCGTTCCGTGGCCGCCGTCGGAGAAGCCGTCGCATTTGACGGTAATTCCCAAACTTTCGAGCTTTTCTGCAAATTGTACCGAGCAAATGTTGAAATCAACGGTTTTGTCGAGCTTGCTGTACCAGATATACGTCGGGGGCATTTTTTCAGGCGCGTAATTATATGAATAAAACGCGATAAGTTCTTTGTCTGCGCGCTCTTTGTCGCTGTGGAAGATATGCCCCGTTGTGACGGTGGAAACGCCCGGTTCAAGGACGGTTACGGCATAGCTTAAAATACAGAGGTTGGGCGTGCTCGATACTTTGCCTATTTCGTCGCCTTTTATGTTTTCGGTCACCTCATGCTCGCAGACGTACATCGCAAGATGTCCGCCGGCGGAAAAGCCGCATACGGCTATCTTTTCGGGGTCAATGCCGAACGCCTGCGCATAGTAGCGCACGAACTGAACCGCCCTTTGTCCGTCTGCGAGGAAGGCGTCGCGATGATATGCTATTATGTTGTCCTTTGTATATTTGTTCTGGCGATAGTTGCATACGAAAGCGGATATGCCTTTTTTGTTATATTCCTGCGCTATAACGCCGCCCTCAGCCGCCGTCAGTCCGCCGTAGCCGCCGCCGGGGTACACAATGACGCAACGGTCGGAGCCTTCGACAAGATACGCTTGTATCGTCGCTTCGTGATAAAATTTATCACGAACTTTTTTGTCCTCTATCTCATACGGCGCCTCGCCCTCGCCCCAAAGCGGAATGAGCGCATGACTCTTTACCGCTTCCATGTCTATATCGACGGGATATTCGGGTTTGACGGGAGGTATGGTGGTTTCAGGCGGAAGCTCGGGTTCTGTTTGAGAAGTTGTGCTTTCCGTGGTTGTCGTGGCGACGGTTGCCGTTGTTTGTTCAAACGTCGTAGTTTGAGTTGTAGTTGTAACGGCCGTTGTTTGTTCCGGCTGTTTTTCTTCTCCGCAACCGAAAAGCGAGAAAACGAGCGCAAACATTGAAACGGCAAGTATAAGCGATAATGCTTTTTTCATTTTAAAAAGCTCCTTTCGGAAGTTTGTTCGTGTGAATTTAATATCATATCAAACATTCAATGTCTTTTTTATTATTATAAATCAAAGCGTGCGTTTTTGCAAGGCTATTTGAAAATCAGCTTGTTTTTAATGGTTGCATGAATTTCCGTAGTTTAATTAATCAAAAAAACACAGCATCACGTAATAAACATTTTTCTCGTCGTCGGAATATAAATCGGAAGCGCTCAATGAAAGCTGTCGTTTTTATTTTGTTGCTTATTGAAAAAAAGCGAGATGTGAATTATAATAGTATAAACAAAAACACAGGAGGCGGCCGTGGACAGCGAAAAAATAAGAAAAAGCAATCTTGAAATACTCGCCAAAACGGCGAGATATATTGCTGAATATCCGGCTTTTATAACGTCGGATATGGTAGAAGAAACGGCTGAAAGATGTAAAATAAGCAGAGAGGAAGCGTTCAGGGTGATAGCGTCCGGCGTGCTTGACGTTTTCGAGGACGGGTTTATCATGCGAAATTATATAAGGCAGATGTTCTCTCGTTTGGACGCGAAAGAATACGAAAACAATTTGTATCTTCAAACGGTAAAAGACCGTGGGTTTTGCGGAAAAACATGGAAGATGACGCAGATGAGTTACAAACCCTATGAGGCGTTCGTTTTCGACGACTTAAAAAAATTGCCTGACGGACGCATCATTCCGCAGATAGGATATTTTGAGCGTGAGTTTTTCTACCCATGCATAATGCAGAACGGGCACGAATGGATGACGGTGACGCCGAACGAGATCAACACGATGAAAAAACCGATAGAAAAAGCCCGCGGCGACGTTATGACGTATGGGCTCGGGCTTGGATATTTTGCGTTTATGGCGGCGGCAAAGGATAATGTGCGCTCGGTTACCGTTGTGGAAAAAGACGAGGAAGTTATAGAACTGTTTAAAGAGCATTTGCTGCCTCAGTTTATAAATTGCGATAAAATAAAAATAATTTGCGGCGACGCGCTTGAATATGCGGCAAAAAGACCGAAATACGATTTTGTGTTTGCGGATATATGGCATGACCCGTCGGACGCAATGGAGCCTTACCTGTTACTGCGCGCAATGGAGCGCGATGACGTTGAATATGCGTATTGGATAGAGGACACGATAAAATGTTATTTGCCTCAAAAAACCTAAAACAACTCACAAATCTATATTGAGCCGACGAGAATGCTGAAAAGTATACTTGTTTAGCTATCTGCGTTTTCCGCTCTTTCGCTATTTGCCGAAACGGGTCATTTGCATCTGCTCGCTGCTTTTAGTAATTTTGCGGAGTTTTAAAAAATAGGTATAAAAAATCCCCGTCTTTACAAATAAAATCAATTATGTTATAATAAATAAATAATACAACAGTTCACGCTTGTTTTCGCTTGCGTCAGATTATCGCTTTTTTGTAAAAGAAAGAAACCGTCGCCGCGCGGTAAAACAATAAAGCGTATTGCGTTTTGATATTCACCTGAAAATAACAAAAAAAGGAAAACCGTATGGCAGAACAGAAAAATATAAGGAATTTTTCAATAATCGCTCACATCGACCACGGCAAGAGTACCCTTGCCGACAGACTGCTTGAAATGACCGACAGCGTATCATCACGCGAAATGGAGGAGCAGCTGCTCGACAATATGGACATCGAGCGCGAAAGGGGAATAACCATAAAGGCGCGCGCCGTAAAGATGAGTTACAAAGCGTCCGACGGGCAGACGTATGAGTACAATCTTATCGACACCCCCGGACACGTCGATTTCAACTATGAGGTGTCGCGTTCACTCGCCGCGTGCGAGGGGGCGTTGCTCGTTGTTGACGCGACGCAGGGTATCGAGGCGCAAACGCTTGCCAACACGTATCTCGCGCTTGAAAACGACCTTGAAATAATACCGGTAATAAATAAAATCGATCTTGCGTCAGCCGATATCGACGGATCGCGCAAAGAGATAGAGGACATAATCGGTATTCCCGCCGAGGGGTGCCCCGCGGTTTCCGCAAAAACAGGGCAAAACGTAAAAGACGTGCTTGAAAAAATAGCGACCGATATCCCCGCTCCGAGCGGGGATCCGGACGCTCCGCTTAAATGCCTGATATTTGATTCATATTACGATTCATACCGCGGAGTCGTTGTATATGTGCGCGTTGCCGACGGAAAAGTGCGCGCGGGAACGAAGATAAAAATGATGAACACCGGCGCGAGCTTCGAGGTGGTTGAGGTTGGATATATGTCGGCGTTCGGGCTTGTCGCGGCAAAAGAGCTTTCGGCGGGCGAGGTTGGATATATAACGGCGAGCATCAAAAACGTAGCCGAAACGCGTGTTGGCGACACGGTGACGGAAGAATCACGGCCGACCCCGGCGGCGTTTGAAGGCTTTAAAAAAGCACAGCCGATGGTTTACGCGGGCATTTATCCCGCCGACGGCGCGAAATATCCCGATCTTAAAGACGCGCTGCTGAAATTACAACTCAACGACGCGGCGCTGATGTTTGAGCCTGAAACAAGTATCGCGCTCGGGTTCGGTTTCAGATGTGGGTTTTTGGGGCTTTTGCATATGGAGATAATAGAGGAAAGGCTTGAAAGAGAGTTTAACCTCGACCTTGTGACGACGGCGCCGAGTGTTATATACAAGGTAAAACTGAAAAACGGTGAAGAGCAGTATATAGATAATCCCGCGGTATATCCGTCGCCGGACGATATTTGTGAGGCATATGAGCCGATAGTTAAGGCGAGCATTATAGTACCCAGTGAATATGTGGGCGGTATAATGGAGCTTTGTAAAGACAGACGCGGAACGTTTATCGATATGAAATATCTCGATTCGGTAAGGGTGGAGCTTCACTATACATTGCCTCTGAACGAGATAATATACGACTTTTTCGACGCGCTGAAAAGCAGAAGTAAAGGCTATGCCTCGCTTGATTATGAACTCAACGGCTATGAACTGAGCAAGCTCGTAAAACTTGATATTTTGCTGAATATGGAAGTGGTGGACGCGTTGTCGTTTATCGTTCACGCCGATAAGGCATACTCGCGTGGCAGAAAGATAGTTGAGGCGCTGAAAGAAAACATACCGCGGCAACTGTTTGAAGTGCCCGTTCAGGCGGCGATAGGCGGGCGAGTCATCGCGCGCGAAACCGTAAAAGCGATGAGAAAAGACGTGCTTGCAAAATGCTACGGCGGCGATATAACGAGAAAGAAGAAACTGCTTGAAAAGCAAAAAGAAGGCAAGAAACGCATGAGAAAACTCGGCTCGGTCGAAGTGCCGCCGGAAACGTTCATGGCGGTGCTTAAACTCGGTGACGACAACTGAAAAAAAGGGAGAAAATAAGGCATGAAAACGCTGGGAATATATATCCACATACCGTTTTGCATCAGCAAATGCGCTTATTGCGATTTTTATTCGCTTGCGGACTGCAATAGAACAGAGGAATATATAGAAGCGCTGAAAACCCAGATCAAGAGCTTTAAAAAGCGCGCCGCGGGATATACGGTAGACACGATTTATTTCGGCGGAGGGACGCCGTCTTGCATTCAGCCCGAATATATAAGCGACCTGCTGTCTACCGTTAGAAAGACGTTCAAGGTTCATCCTAAGGCAGAGATAACGCTTGAAGCAAACCCCGGCACGCTCGATTCAAACAAGCTCTCGATTTATCGCTCGGCGGGGGTGAACCGACTCAGCATCGGACTGCAAAGCGCAAATAACGCAGAACTGAAAATGCTGTCGAGGATACATACTTGGGAGGAATTTGAAAGCACGTTCGTGCTTGCCCGTTTTGAAGGATTTGACAATATAAACGTTGACATAATGTATGCCTTACCGCAACAGAGCAGAACGCATTTGGCAGAAACCGTGAATGCGGTGATGAATCTTTCCCCGGATCACATTTCTTTTTACGGGTTGAAAATTGAGCAAAACACTCCGTTCGGCAATAATCCGGAGATAGCGAAACGACTCCCTGACGAGGAAAGTCAATATAAAATGTATATGGAATCTGCCAAAAGATTTGAGGACGGCGGATATATGCAGTATGAAATAAGCAACTTTGCGAAAAAAGGCAAAAAATGCCGCCATAACATAAAATATTGGCGGTGTGAAAATTATCTCGGGTTTGGTGTGGCGGCGGCGTCGCTGTTTGAGGGAGAGTTGTTCTCTTATGCAAAGAACATAGACGCATTTATCGACGACCCGAAATCTCCCGCACTTGTTGAATCGACGCAAAAGCTGAGTGAAAAAGATTTGGCGACGCAGTATATAATGCTGGGCATGAGGCTGACATCCGGCGTTGACCGCACCGAATATTTCAGACGTTTCGGGCGCGACCTTGACGCGGATTATTATAAGAAATTAAAACCGTTTATTGAAAAAAGACTCGCCGAAAAAACAGTTGGCGGGTATCGTCTTACGCGCCGTGGAATGCTTGTGTCAAACTATATTTTAAGCGATATTTTGGAGTTTTAAAATGAAAAACAGCATAAATGACGAACAACGAAGCAATAAAATCGGCGCGATACTGTATCGGGCGATAAATATTTTACTTTACGTTACCGTTATATTTGTTTTTGTCGGAATATATTTAAAAAATACAGTTCCCGCGGTTTTCTATATTTCACTTGCGTGGACGGCGTTATATATTATCGGGCTTGTCTTTTATCTGCGCGCCGTGATTAAACGACAAAAGCAACAAATGGAAAAAGCAAAAGCGGAAAAACCAGACGGACCTGAGCCTACCAATCCTTTGTTCTTAAAAATTCTCGAAGCATATAGAACGGACGGACTTTCTTTTTTTGCTTGTGAGATTGAAAAAAACAAGTGGCATATCCATTATTCCGAGGAGATTAAAAACGAGGTTTATTTAAATATTGCGCGTGGATACAATGAGGTATTTGTTGTGTTCGACAACGAAAATATTACGCTTAATTTTGATGAAGAAAGCGACGATATTACACTGACGGAGCCGGTTGACTGCGAAAAATATGTTTCGACGGAAGAATTATTTTTGCATTTGTCAGAGATGATCGAGCGGCATTATAAACCGACTTCACCCGGCGACAAAAATTAGCGGAATATAAGGAAAAGTTTTCGTTGACAAAAAAATAAATATGTGATATACTGTTTTACGCGCGGAAAACCGCGCGTAATATATGGAGAGGTATCGAAGTGGTCATAACGGGGCTGACTCGAAATCAGTTTGCGCGAAAGCGCACATGGGTTCGAATCCCATCCTCTCCGCCATCAACGGGGTTGGAAGCAACATTCCAACCCCGTTTTCAGTAGAAAAGCTTTGCATGATGTGATAGAATCATATCGACAAATCAGGATTTGTCGCGGTGTTTGCAAAACAAGAACAGGAAACAGGAGCAGTACATGAGTCTAATTCGAGCAATGATCAAAACTCATATCCGTATGTGTTTATCAAATAAAGCGAAGAAATATTTAGTATTGATTGCTGAATACTCAGCTGAATAAATCAAAGGAGAAAAATCACTATGAAAAAAAGGTATCACTTGTTGCTGCTTTGGCATTATTCGCTGTGCTTCTTGTTGGCTGTGCAGGTAAATTCGATATGGATAAGAGTATCGAAAA
>JAFSRI010000002.1 GCA_017446155.1 Clostridia bacterium
CGCGTTAAGTTAATTGTCTTGCTTGATGCTTTCGAGCATTTGATTTGCTGCTTTAACGCCTTCATACATAAAACCGACCTCGCTGCTGACAAAGAAAATTGAAGCACCTATCGATTGCCAGAAACGCAGAAAATCGGGATCGCATATCGTTGCAACACCGAACGGTTTATTCATTTCCGACATCACTTTGCCGATCTCACGGTAAAGAGCCATTAGTTCGGGATCTTTAATTTGCCCCAATTTTCCTACCGAGCCGGAAAGATCATTAGGGCCGACAATAAATGCGTCTATTCCTTCTGTCGCTACGATCTGACGAAGATTTTTCACAGCGTCGATATGTTCGATCTGAACAATTCTAAGACAATTACGATATGTCTTCGTCACGTATTCCTGCTGAGTGATCCTTCCATAGTCCAGAGAGCGAAGAGGGCCGTATCCACGCACGCCTTCCGGCGGATAAGCGCAAGCTGCCACCGCACGTTTTGCTTCTTCTGAGGTACGAATATAGGGAAAGATTATTCCGTCCGCACCCATATCAAGAACCGGTTTTGCCATAACCTGATCGTTCCACGGGATCCTGACCCATGCCGGTTTTCCGCCTGCACGGGCGGCGATCAAATTATTGACAAGAGATTCAATTCCGATCCCCGAATGTTCCATGTCTATCCAAAGAACGTCAAAATCACTCTGTGCTATCGCCTCGGTAAGTATCGGCGCACCGCTGACAAGAATTGTTCCCGTCATACGTTTGCGATCTGCCAATGCTTTGTTAAAAAGTTGTATGTCCATTCTTTATTTCACTCCCTGTTTTATTGAAAACGCCTTGCATGAAATTTTGTCATAAATACAAATAATCAGAAAATGTTTGACACGCCGGAATCAGTGTCAAGAGTGCCGACGTTATACAAAACAAGCACCGTTTTGACGTTTTCGTGTTCATTGACAAAATCGCTTATAACGTCGTTATAGTTTCTGGGGTCGATGACGTAGATCTTCTTATACTGACTTGCAATAAAAGGAATAAAACAGTTGGCGTAGCTGTCCTTTACCACAACTATCTCTTCATCGGTCTTCGCGTTTTCGTTTTCTATGGTCAGAAGATAGTGAAGATTGTTGAGAAAATAGGAATACTTATCCTTTTTTTCAAGATAGATCGGGGCATACATACTGCGGCTCGTCTCACCCGTGTCGTCATACGTTACCTTGACTTCAAGCCCCGGCAGGTCATAGCGTTCAATGCTCTCCCCTTTTGCGGAATAGTCGTTGACTTTGGAGAAGGTCGTGCCTTTGAATGAGTCGGTCACGCTGACTATGTCATAATCGCTCTCTTTTTCCAAAGCGAGAAAATTTTTTTCACAAAACTTTGCATACGCAAGGTACGCCGCGCCGGTAGTCCAGTGGTGATCGAGCTTATAGTAGAGCTTGCGTGAGTCCTTATTTTCAATCAAAATATCGCTGACGTTTATCGTTCGGCAAGAAACAGAAGAATAAATCTCATCTATCGTTTCAAGCTGATCGTAACAATCGGCATTCTTCGGGAGATATTCGCTCATCACGCAGCAGGCAGTCGGCACGAGCATAAGCTGAACTTCCGCTCTCTCAAGAGATGAGTCGAGCTCGTTCACGCCGTCGATAAACTGTTTTGTGTGCTGCGGCTTTTTGTAGACGTCCATGTAATAACCGTTTTTGCAAACGTAGACGCCGTTGATCTCCTTCTTGCCCGTCAGCAGTTCAAATTTTGTCTTCATGCCGACAAAAAAATCGCGCGCAGGGAAGTGGTCTACC
>JAFSRI010000013.1 GCA_017446155.1 Clostridia bacterium
ATCATGCGAATCCCTTCATGGATATTACGACTATAAGCGATGACGAAGATTTCTTAAAACGTGTCCAACTGCCATTTTGATACCAATACGAGAGTTCGAATCCGTCTATCAAAAACGTAAATCCATCTTTTTCGTACCCCACAGACAAGCAAAACCTAAATCGAACCCATAAAGTTTGGTTTAGGTTTTTCTTTTGTAAAAATCCCGTGTTTTCCTGCGTTTTTCGGGCTTTGTTATAGATTATCAGCGTGAAAAAGGTGTTCGTACAGGTGTGTTCGTATCGCTCTACCACTATCACAAAACGGGCGTTTTATGTCGCGAAAAATAAATAGACGCGTAAATGGTGTAAAACTCAAAAACAGCCGACGGCGGTTTTCGGGGCGATTCGCAAGCGGCTTAGCGAGAACGCCCCGATCCGCTCGGCTTTGAGTGTTTCATTTTACCGTGTCGATTTGATTTTCGGCGGGTGCTTGACCGCGCCGAGTATCGGCGCGCTTGTATATGTCCAGTACCCGTCATAGTGTCATTTTCTTAAAATAATGGCTTTATGGTGTTGTAAGGGATTGAAATTTTTGTAGTTTTATAGTATAATAAATATAATCTCAAAGTAGGAGGTGAGTTTATGCAACCAGGTATTTCTCTTGCGACTGCAAGAAATTGGGAACGGCTAAATGTTGATTTAGAAACTCGACTCACCACAAGAGCGAACAAAACGATGTCAAAAAAAACGGTTATTCCCGTAGAATACTTGTCTAATAAGGGGAGCGTTTTGTTGATAAATCAAATTGTTGATTATGTAAAGTATAACAATATTGAGGTTTTTGTCGCTATCTATTCTGTCGCCAAAAAACTATTATTACAGTCGAATATATTAGATAATTTTCACGTTCAACAGACGCTTGATACATATCCAAATAAAGTAGACAATTATTTGTTTTCATTGAATTATCCGCTAAACGAGCGCGACATTCTTGGAACAATATATCAAAGTATTTCTATCGAAGGGAGAAAAAATCAACAAGGATCCTATTATACGCCTGAAAAAATAGTCCGCAATATGACTTCGTGGCTTTCTTTCGAAAACAACGAACAGTTTTTAGACCCGTGCTGTGGGAGTGGCTCGTTTTTGATAGAACTTAATGCCCGCCCCTCACAGTTATTCGGCATTGACAATGACAGAATCGCAGTTTTTATTTGTAAAGTTAACCTGTTGTTAAAATATAAATCGGAAGTTTTTACTCCACAAATATATTGTGCCGATTTTTTGGATGAAAACTCATTGTATTGCTTGCCTATACGTAACATACAGTTTGACTATATAATTACTAATCCGCCTTGGGGCGCTAACTGTAAATTGAGATTTCAAGAAATAGTTTCAAATGAATCTTTTTCTTTGTTTTTTGTAAAGTCTTTTTCTTTGCTTAATAAACACGGAAAAATTAGGTTTTTATTCCCCGAAGCATTATTAAATGTTAAAGTACATAAAGACATTCGTCTTTTTATGCTAACGCACGGCAATATAGAATCAATTTCTTTATATGATGATACGTTTACAGGCGTTACGACACATTATGTTGACATTGAAATGTCAAAAAAAACAGACAACAGTTTAATCAATGTTTATACATCAAAAAAACTGTTTACTGTTGACAAAAAGTCTTTTTACACCACTGAAAATTTTGTTTTCAATTTTCAAAATAATTTTGATATAGAGATTATCCAACGTGTCAAAAAAATAGGGGCATATAATCTAAAAAACAGTATTTGGGCGTTAGGAATAGTTACAGGTGACAATAAACGAAAATTGCTTTCAACACAAACAAGTGGAGCGGAACCCATTTATACAGGGAAGGAAATTCAACCATATTGTTTAAGGCAGTGCAAAAATTATATCGTATACAATAGGAGTGATTTTCAACAAGTTGCAAAAGATGAATATTATAGAGCGGCTGAAAAATTGGTCTATAAGTTCATTTCAAACAAACTTGTATTTGCCTATGACGATTCACGGTCTTTGTTTTTGAATAGTGCAAATATTTTAATACCAAACATCCCTAATATGTCGATAAAAACTGTTATGGGTTTTCTTAATTCAGAACTATATCAATATCTGTATAGCACTCTGTTTTCTGAAATTAAGATATTAAAAGGCAATCTTATAGAATTGCCGTTCCCCAAAATAAGCAGCATACAAAATGATATTATTACAGATTATGTTCAACGCATTATTGTAGGCGAGCAAAAATATATAGATAAACTACAAGATGTGATATACTCTGTTTTTGACATATCAGAAGAACAAAAAAAATACATTAAAGGAAAAGTTTATGGAACGTTTAATAAGTGAATTAAAGGCCAAAATAATTGATATGAAACAAAAAACGGACAATCGCATAGATTTAAGCGATAGCCGATTAGATGATTTGTATTCTGTTTATCCATTTAACAAATTTGAATACGTTATAAGTCATCTAATTGCAACACAAACAATATCATTGCAAGAGTATTTGAATATTCGTAATGCTTACCTTGAACGCAATAAATATCTTTATGTATTTGAAATAACTGCTCCAAGAACATTTGGCGAAATTTGGGCTCAAAGGCATTTGAACGAAGTTGTTCCAGAGTTAAAAATACCATCAACAACGCTTGATTCAAGTTATTCAGGTGAATATGACTTTTGGTACAACGGCATAAAAATTGAAGTAAAAGCATCACGTGCCGTCAGACGAAAAAGTGGAGATTCTTTGATAATCAAAGCACTGTCAAGTGATTCAAAATATGGCTTTGATATGAATTTTCAGCAAATAAAACCGTCATGCTGTGACGTGTTTGTATGGATTGCAGTTTGGCGTGATAAAATCCGCTATTGGGTACTTTCAAGTGATGAAGTCAAAAATAACAGATACTATTCAATAGGGCAACATCGTGGCAACGTGGGCGAAGGTCAACTTTGGTTAAAAGAAACAAACATTGATGACTTTAATGAATATGAAGTAACTGTTAGAGATATTCTTAATGCAATAGTCAAAAAAGCAAACAAGGAATAATTATTCGATTTACGTTACTAACGCTCCGCCAAGAGCGAAAAAAACGAACACCGATGATAATTCGGTGTTCGTTTTTTGTCATACAAATTTCAGTGACTGCTTGACTTTGATTTCATCAAATGAGATAATATCGCCGTTTTGCGTAAACTCTATCGGTTTCCCGTCGGCAATGACGGACGAGAGATTGCCGCACCCGCCGAGCGTGACGGAGCATAAATCGAGATACCCGTCGATCAGCATTATGTTTCTCTTTTCACATGTTCTCTCATAAACTCCGTATCCCGTGCCGACGGAATAGAAGCATCGGAAATCTCCCGCGATGACAGGAGAAAAGCCGACCGTCTTTTTCGGTAGGTCAAAACTGAATCCGGAGAATATCGGCAGCAGAGCAAAACTTGCCATCGAGCGCGCATAATTGCTTCCACATTCTATTTCGTTATATGGGTTGCGCTTTTTTCCGTCGTAACGGTCGCGAACGGCTTTGACTACTTTTATCCCGTCGTCGATTTTCCCTTCTGCGATGAGCAATCCGGCGAACGCATACTCGAAACCCGTCATACACTCCTCGCAATACTGAATGGGAATGACGGGCTTTTTGCTTTCGTCAGGGTAGTCGCACATTATTGTACCGCCCTCGTCATTTATCGCAAATACACGCCACAGATTTGCAACGTTACCGATGCGCGTTTTAAAATTATATTTCATCATAGAGCAAAGCGCCGTGTCGCACTGCTTTTTATCGTATATCTCTCCAAGTCCGAGAATGTCGGAATGCCACTGTGCGAGCATCTGGTCAATCTCCGAGCCCTCTCCGATCTGATATTTAAGTTCGTTTTTTTCGTCGTTCCAATATGTCGGGCAGTCAAATTTTTCGATATACGATCTGTCAGATATGTCGATGTTCTGTATAAAATATTCGCCGTTGAAAAGGTGCTCTTTTGTGTACTTGCTGCCGTTTTCATAAAGCGAGAGATAGTCTTTTGCCGTATCGTGCTCGCCGAGGTATTCCGCCATTTCGGCAGCCGCTTTCAGCGCGAGCAGATACAGCCCCTCAAGCCACGACGACGGCCCGAATAGGTCGGCGTCGAGGGTGTGGTGCTGCTGTCCTTCAAGAACGCCGTCGCGATCTCTGTCCCAGCTTTGATAATTGTCCTCGCTCCATGCGTATGAAAGCACCTTTTTTACAGTCGGAAAATACTTAACAAGCCACTTGTCGTCGCCGCTTATTTTCCATTCGCGAAGCGTCTTTACGACGGAGAGCATTTGTCCGTCCAGGCATTGAGGGCGGTTCGGCTCTTTTCTGCCGAGGGGAAGTTTTGTGCGGAAGTTCATTCGTCCGGTGTCGGCGGTGTCGTAAGTAAACTCTGTTTCTCTTATCGAGCGTTCGAGGTCCGGGAAAAGGAAGCACAGCGCATATGCATAACTCCAAACGTGCGTGCACGTTCCCTCGCAGGAGCCGTCCTGTTCCGCCACGCCCTCAAAGCCGTAAAGCTCTCCGTTTTCAAGGCGCATAACGGTAGGCGAACGCAAAACAGAAAGTGCCGATGACGCGGCGTCAAGAACGACGGGATCAAGCGTCGATGAGTGAAGTGCGTCGCGGAACGCGACTGTCTTATCGAAAAACGAGCCGTAATTATCAAGCGTATAAAAACAAGATTTCACAGAGTCGCAAAAGCGCGTCGCGTAGTAATTTTTCCACGTCACATCCTTGCTGTTTTCGTCAGTGAACGGATCCCAATAGTTATATCTGTTTGGCACGTTCCAGCTCAATGCAAAGCGAAGCGCCTCACCTCGCCGAATAGATCCGCCGACGGTGCAGACGTCGCGTGAAAAAGAATTATCATAGTGACGCGGATGAAGCTCTCCCGCCGTCAGCTCGCGCCAAAACGTCGAAACGGCGTCGCGCCCTCCGCCGCGATACCAGTATTCCTGAATAGTGTCGCCGCCTGCGACGGCGACGGTCATATCGCCGTATTCAACGTCGCTCATCTCCACCCCGTCGGCATAAAGGTTGACGGCGGTGTATTTTTTGGTTGAAACGTCTTTATTTTTTGTTTTACCGAACGGATTTTTGACGGAGAAAAAGACTCTGTACCGAATGTCGTCGCGGCCGCTTTCGACGGAAATGTTGAAGCATGCAACCGGTATGCTTGAATTTTCAGAGTCAAGGGGAATAAACGGGCTCCACGCCGTCATCTTGATTGCGGCGGGAAAAGTGTCGTCGGCAAAAGTCAGCTCCGCCGTAGGAAAGCGCCCGTCAAAAGTGACGGAGGAAAAATGCGGCAAACCGCACATCGAGTCGGCAAACGGCCCAAAGCCGAAGCCGTATCTGCCGTTGTGTCTTCCCGACAGGTCTTTTGTTGTGTCGCCTATGAGTATTCTTGTGTCTGTTTTTCCGTCCGGGAAGATTGCTCGTATAGCAAAAAACGTTGTGCCGTTTATTCTACTGCCCTTGTTTGGACGATTAAATATCTCAAAATCGACAAGCGCGCCGTTACCCGCTACACCTATGCTTCCAGTTCCGATCCCGCCGAGGGGGAATGATATTTCACGTAAGTATTCACCGTTGTATTTCACGTTTTTTCTCCGATAAGCCGATTTAATATGTTAATTGTATCACAGGCAAATGCAAAAAGCAAGCGTAATGCTTGCTTTTCAACTTTTGTGTTACAAGAGGGTGGCTCTTTATAATTTATAATTCGTCTTGCCGTGTGGTCTCGGCTTTACTGTGTGTTCTATTGAATTCTCTTTTCCATCGTCCTATGCTTTATTCCCGCGTCGAGGAAAACGTCCGACACAACGGAAAATCCGCATTTTTCATAAAACGGTATCGCCGTACATTGCGCGCCGAGCGTGATTTTATTAAATCCGCGCGATGCGTATTCTTCTTCGATAAATTCAATCGCCGCCCGTCCGTATCCTCGCCCGCGCTTATCTTTTTTTATGCACAATCGCCCGACGTGAACTGCTTTTCCCTCGAAAATACATCTGAACGTGCCGGCGTATTCGCCGTTATCATAAATCAAGAAATGATCGCACGGCGCGTCGGTGGAATCGAACCCGTCAACTTCGATTTCCGCCGGAACATTTTGTTCGTCAACAAAAACTTCGGCGCGGATTTTCAAACATTCATCGATTTTGTCATTTGCAAAAATCACTTCCATATCCGCACCTCCGTTTTTTGAAAAGTATACACAAAAACCGTGCAAATGTCAACAAAAAAGTCTCCGCCACGCGGAGACTTTTTTCGTTTATGCGGTTATTTGTTCATCGCTTCCTCAATCGCAACAGCAACGGCGACGGTTTTGTCGGAAAGTCGCTGTGGAAACGATATGAAAAATGAGTGTTAAGTTATGTTGAGTTTCATTTTCAAGTCGGCAACTTTTCCTGCGCAAATATCGGCTTTTGCTTTTTTGCCGTCTTTAAAAGTGATCAGGTAGCTTACTGCTTCGATTTCCTTGTCGCCGACAGAAACGACCGTGGGAATCGGAGAAGCGATAGTGAACGATTCAACGTCTTCGCCTTTGAACGTGTAATCTACTTGGTTGGAACCGTAAATTACAGCATGATCATCCTCAATGCTGATATAACTTCCTTCCCAGAAATCTCCATTTGATACACCGCGGTTTACATTGCCGCAAAAGTTTGTCGAATCATTGATTCTTTTGGTTGTTGTCAAAAAGCCTTGGTTCTCCTCTTTAATTTTGTTGACAACACCCTTTACTTTGTCTAAAAATCCCATTTTTTACCTCCATGAATTTGTTTTTTTTTATAAAAAGTTTATTATTCAATAAACTATTTACCGTTTGTTTTGTTGCATCTTATTTAGATCCGATCTCAACTTAGCTGTTTCTTTCGCTTGCCTTAGTGCGGCGGCTTCCATTGCGCGGTTGTGCTGTTCTTGAGTGTAACGCGCTTGACGTTCAGCTTCTTGCATGATCGCGTTATGTATTCTGTTATCTTCTGCCCTGTCTTTCCAAAATCTCTTCTTGGCGCAGAGCTTCCTCTCTTCTTTCCGCTTCTTCGTTGTCTTTTCTTTCATCTTCCAAAGCTATATTTATTGCTTCTTTCAATGAATCCGCTCTTCCCATATCAAGTGCATCGGCAATTTTGCCTGCGATGTAAAACAGTGAGGGGTTTATCAATGTAAATGAATCGAGCTTTTCATCAAGGTCACGGAGTTTGGTTGACAGTTCCTGTTTTTCTTTTTCGTATGATTTTTCGATTTTCGAAATTGACTTTTTATATTGTTTTTGCTCTGAATCGGCAAAATCTTTGAGTGTGCTTAACGCCGCGCTGTAGTCTCGCGCATGTTCTTTGCACATTTCAATAAATTTGTCATCATCTTCAAAAGTTGAATTTTTAGCTTTTTCTATCCACTTTTTTAAGCTATCGTTGCACTGCACATATTCGTCGATTTCATTGTATTTTGCAGACCAAAATCCGCCGCATCCGAAGAACACTATTGCATTTATTATGCCAATCAAATAGCCTCCAACGCTTACCCAAAACGACAAAAGCAAAAATAAAACCGACAATATAAACAACAATCCCGCAATACATACAACGGCAGGCAACAACATTTTTGCAGAAGGTAACGAACCTTCATTATATATTTCCGGAGGCGTTAACGAGAATGTCGATTTTAATTCCGGCTTGCGTAATTTGGAAAATTCGTTTTTCCTTTTTTTCTCAATCGCATTTTTCATGTTTATTAAGGCTAAATCTTTTTCGCTACTCATTTTTTCCGGTATAGAATTTAAATTGATTTGAGCAGATTTATTCAAACAATAGCATTTATATATTTCGTTAAGTTCCGAGATTGTAGGATTCAATTTTTCGTTTGCCATAATCAGTTGTCCCCCTCAACACCATTTATGTTGTTTTCATTGAAATTTTCAGGATAAATCAAATTTTCGCAGTTAAAAAACCAAATTATATATTGTTCGAGTTTAAATAATTCGACGTTTTCAGCATCGTCCGGAGATGTCAAATCGGTATAAGACTTAACGGCTTCTTTCCCGAAGTAAGCTCTTAACTTTTTTAAGATTTTTAAGGCGGACGGGATATGGCTTTCGCCGTTGATAGCGTTGAGAACCGGATTTTTACTGTAACTCAATATATTCGGGTAATTGCCGAATTCACAGCTTGTTCCAAGCAAGCATTCGGACATAAAAATAGCCACTTTTGATTTATCATCACGCGACAACTTGCTTGTGGCGTTCAGATAATTATAGAAAAAATATGTTTTTTCGTAGCCGTTATATTTTTCATATACAGCTCTACCTTTATCTGACAAAAACCATTCAGCGTTCTTCGCAAATAAGAAATCATTTTTTGTTACGGAGCATATGACCTGTACCAATTTGATCGGAGAATGAAAAAATCCCATAAAAACACCTCTTTTTATTTATTTTTACTTGATTGACAAATTTTGCTCCGTTTGTTCAACAAGTTAATTATTTTATCGATTTGATTGATTATTAATTCCGCGCTGTCCTCTTGCCGGGCGATGCTTTTCAGAAATTCCGTTTCCCGCGTTATTTCATCTTCAATGCTTTTGGTCTTTTCTGAAGAAACGGGATCACTATAAACAATTTTGTCTTTAAGAGCTTTGGCGTGCTTTTTTACTTTGTCGTTGTTACATATATCTAATATAGATGATACCTCAATACACAAATCGCTCATTGTGCTTGTTTTATATACGTCATTGTTATCAACTGTCTTAACGTAATCTCTGACGTTGTCGGCGGTAATTGTTCCGATGGAAGCCATTGCCAAAAGCAATAAAGATATTGAAAGAATTATCCAAAACGGTACACTTGTAAAATTATCTATAATGATAATTATAATGCCGGAAGCGACTTGCAACGCCATATATATAAATCCCAGCCTGAAAACAGGGAAACCGTAATATTTACTGACCAAATCCTTTCCTTTTCCAAAAGCATACAAACAAACAATTGCGCACAAAGCAATGGATATCAATGAAAACATAAATGCTATCCACGCAGACGTCGATTTGTTAAAAGGAATAATAAAAAACAGAGCTGTATATAAAAGCATCAATATGATATGTATCAGCAATACAGAAAATTTCCTTTTTGTTATCCTCACGATTTATTCCTCCCTTTGTTTTCCGCAATCCGGGCAGAATTTTGACGCTATATCTCGTTTGCCGCAATTCGGACAATCCCACATGCCGGTTGAAGAAACGGTTGGTTGTTCTTTTCCGCAATCAGGACAAAAGCGCGAGGTAATGCGTGATTTGCCGCAAGTACAAGTCCACGTGCCGACATCAGACGATTCGATATTGCCTTCCGTCGAATTGCCGGAGCCCATGAAATCGCTGATAATTGGCGTTATTGTTCCTTTTACTGTTTTTGCAACGCTTCCCATAGTACCAAGTCCGATGCCAAGCCCTATCATGCTTCCGATTGAACCGCCGATTCCGCCCGCATCTCCTTGATAACCACCAGAACCTGTGCCGGGGAGACCGTTCTGCATTGCCTGAATTCCAACCTGACGCAAGGTTTCTTCTCTGTATGAATAACTCTTGGCGCGCATTTCCTCCGCTTCGGCGAGAGCTTGTGCACTGTAAGCTTCTGCACTTGCCTGTCCTTTTAGCTTTATCGCTTCGGATTCGCCGCGAGCTTCAAGCTTTGTTGCTTCCGCTTTAGCGGAGGCCGCAATTTTGGCTTCTTCGCCAGAGCCCTGCGTGCGCAGTATTTTTCTTTGTGCTTCCGTCTGCTCCTCAACAAGAACTCTTCTTTGACGAGCCTCCGCCTCCGCTTTTAACACGCTTTCATCACGTACACGTATAATTTTTTCCGCTTCTTGTGTGCGCCATCTTTCCACTTCATTGCTGTTGTGAATGATCACCCTTGTAAGATTGAAAAGATTTTCAGGTATCTCAAGACCGTATTCGTCAAATACGACGTTAATATCGTTTCGCAAAACATTGGAAATTACTATTTTTTTAGTTTCGATGTCTAAAACGTTTATGTTGTTTTCGATAATGATATTTGCCATCAAGTCAGACACTCGCATTTTTACAATATCTGAAAATTTTTCACTTATATATTCGACGTCGTACGACTCTGTGTTTCCGATAAGAGATTCTTTTTTCTCACTTGCAGAAGTGCCTATTATTTTATAAAGCAACTTTCTTGCACTTTCATTGTCGTCTTTCACTTTAAGCTCAAACGATCCGCCCATACCTATTTCAATATAAAAATCCATTCCGGGATTACGCAATCTTAATTCCGGTATTCCCCAGCGAATTTTTAGAGGATTTGTTCTAACAAAGTATACGTTCGACGCAAACGTTACTCCATTGTTTGTCGGCAATTTGTACAGCTCGTCTATTAGCGGTAAACGTTTCGTTTCCAGCATATAGCTGCCGGGACCGAATAAATCAAGACTTTTGCCGTCCAGGAAGAAAATCGCTTTTTGACCTTCTCTTACTACAAGCCTTGAGCCGAGACAAAAATTTTGCAGTGGATGCCGATATATGAATATATCGTTAAGGCCTTGATCCCATTCGACAACAACGGGAACTTTGCCGTTTTTTTCTTGAAGCAAACGCGATTGAACGTTAATCTTTATATTACATTGCGGGCAAGTATATTCGGTAGCGGCTGCGTCACATTCAAGACGTTGTTTGCACGAGGGACAAGTGAAACTTAAGATTGTGTTTGCCGAATTGATTTTTTTGTGGCAAACAGGGCATACGGCAAAACGTTCTTTGCTTTTGTCGTATATCACATCATTACCGCAATGAGGACATTTTTTGGTGACAACTTTTTCTGAATCTATCTTGATGTCATATCCGCAAGCACATTTTATTATTTTTTTTGCAAATATTCCTGTGCTTGCTGCAACATTTCTTTTGCAAATTGGGCATTCAATATAAAAATTTGCCATAAAAAGCCTCCCTATTTTCTTGTCCAAATATAGATATAATAACTTGAATCGTTGATATATTTTGCGTTTTTTGTTGCATCGGAAACGTCGATTATACCGCGCCCAAAATCCCATCCGTTCGTATTTTCAAATTGGAATTTTTTCATGCCTGTACAATAATTGAAAGCAGCTACGTTGATTTGATTTACGTTTTCGGGTATTGTAATATATTCGATCTTGGAGCAACTGTAAAATGCCGATTTGCCTATTGAAATAAGATTTTTTGGCAAAGTTATTTTTTTGATAGACGAACATTTATAGAACGCCTCGCGTCCGATTGACGTAATGCTGTCAGGAAGTGCAACTTCCGTTAACGAAGTGCATTCCATAAAAGTATTATTCGATATTTCTTTAACTCCATTTCCAATAATTACGTTTTTCAAAGAAGTACAACCTGAAAAAGCATATGCGCCGATAAAGCTTACGTTGTTTGGTATTGTGATTGACAACAGGCTTTTACATCCTGAAAACGCCGATGCCGATATGGTTTTAAGACTTTGCGGCAGAGTTGCTTTTTTAAGCGATATACATCTGCAGAATGCATTCTCACCTATTTCTGACGTGCCGTTGCTCATTATAATTTCCTCAAGGCTTTCACAATCTGAGAACGCGGACGCCCCGACCAATTTTACCGTTGACGGCAAAGTGATTTTGACAAGCTTAGATTTTTTGAAATATCCGTCAGGGATGCTTTCCACGCCATTTTCAATGATTAGCTCGGTTAATCCGCATAAAACCGCATCTGCATAATAATGTTCTTTTGCATAATAGTATGCGGCATAAATTTCAAGATAATTTGTGTCATATCGGTCATACGAATAACAGTTCAAATTTGAAAGAGATTCAAATGCTTTGGAATAATCGCCTTTGGCAGCAAAATTCCGCGCCTCGGTTTCTGCCTTTGCAATAACTTCTTTTATTTTGTTTGCGCTGTCTTTATAATCATAAATATCATAAAAAGCGTTAATGGCTTCACCATATTTGCCGCTGTTGTATAAAGAAATCGCCTCGTTGTAGCAAAGTTCTTTTATCTTAATTTGACATTTTGATATGTATTCCGCACTATCTTTGTAATATTGCAATGTATTAAACAGTTCCAATGCTTCAAAATAATAGTTATCTTCATATAAATTCTTTGCATTTATATATTTGTTTTCGGCGTCTGTTGTCCCGTTGCTGTTTTTCCGAAGTTCTAATATAGTCTTTGCTTTTGATTGATATTCTTTAACAACGTTATTTGAATACTGTATCTGTTCAATTTGAAAAGTTGCCCAAATATCTCCGTAATTCAAATAATAAAATTCACCGGAATCGGCGTTCAGATCGACATCAAAAGACAGCTTTTTGTTTGACTTAATATCGCCGGAAAGCGTAACTCTGCTTGACACGATGTTTTCATTTTCCAAATTATAAACGTCAAGCACACCGACAAGCGATTCTATATCAAGCAAACTGCGGTTGGCTACTTCTATTTTAAGCGCGTACGAATTTCCTTTTTTTGCCGATATTATCATTCCGATATTGCCGATTGAATATTTTGCGTTGTCGATCATCGACACACCGAATATAAAAACTATTATTACAATACAACTTAAAATCGCACAAATTTTGATTTTTTTGATTTTTTCTTTTTTCTGCTTCTGTTTTTTTGGCAGTTCGGCATATTTTTTTCGTTCGGTCTCGTCCGGGCATAATGATAAAAATTTATTAAATTCCCGACAATCTCCGATGTTCTTTTTGCAGTTTATTATCGTGCGAGTATCATCCGATACGGCTTCTGCTTTTGCAAGGCAAACGAGTAACCAAGCGTCACGACATTTGTTGTTAAATGATAAGACCAAGTTACACCAATAACGTGCTTCTCCGAACAACGAAGATGAAAGAAGCAATTTCGCATATCTGATCATCTCTTCTTGAAAGCACTCCGGGGCATTTTGGTGATATTCAAGCAGTCTCATCAAAAATTCGCTTATATATCTGTCGGTTTTGTCTCTTGAAACAATATATAAAATCAATTCTTCGATTTGTTTTTCGGGCTCGACGGAATATGAAAGAAGCCCTTCTAAATCTTTGATTTTTGTATCAATAGACGTATAATACGATAGGTCGTCTTTTACCAGCTTGCGATATACGTCCGTGTTGCCTTTATCAACATCCAATATCATGATTAAATATTTTCTTGCCGTGCGTGCATCGCACGATTTTGCAAATCGAAAAAGACAGTTTATATATTTGTCTACAGCATAACTTTCCGTTGTGTTTTCAATCAAATACTCAAACGAGCGGCAAAACTTATTGGAATTAACTATTCCGTAAGCTTTTTCGACTTTTTCATTAAATTCTTGTTCAGTATATATAAGCTCATTTTTCGCGTATGGCAATACGACGGACAGCTTATTGTAATATGAATTGTCGTTTGATGCTCCATTTTTAAGCAACAAATCGACAATGTGTTTTGCAAATTGAGGAGTGGCATTTGAAATGATTTTGTCTACTTGAATAGCGTCATATTGTTCAAAAGCAGTATATACTTTCTTTAATAGTTCTTGTTCATTGGAGGCTTTTTTCTCACACCAAAGCCGATACCAAAGTATTTCGGGGCATAAAGGCATTTTTGAAAGTGCCGAATTTATTTCCAACATCGCCGACTCCCATTGCGATGTGTTTAAATACGTTATGATAACTCTTAATGCTTCTTCTTTTGTTTTGTCAAAAACATTTTTGAAAATTTCCGCTTCGGAATCTTCGTGCAAATGAATTTCTTTTACCGACAATATCGAATTTGGTATTTGCGTAGCCTTTGGCGTAATTCTGCCTGTTTCAATGCGCTTTTTTTCTATTTTGTTATAAAGAAATGATATTCCTTCTTCGCTTCTATCAAGAATCCATTTGCTGCGGCAATCTGCACAAAAATAATAGCCGTCTTTAAGTGTTAACTCCCCGCCGCATTTACAAGTGAAATTTTCCATATAATTTTTTTGTTTCCAATCCTCAAACATATTAACTTGCAAAAAGTTATCCCAGCAACCGCGTTTTTTGCCGGTTTACTTATATATTAAAATTTTACATGCGTAGTTTTGCAAAATCAATAATGGCTGTCGTTTTGTAAAAAATACACACAAATTTGTAATAAAAAAACCGCCTTATTCGGCGGTTTTTAAAAATATAAAATTACTTTATATAGTTAACACTTAAAATCGTTTTGTATTTATAACTGTTTTTTATTGCGTATTTTTCGACGTATGAACCGGAAGAGCAGTATATCGTCACATCATTGCAATTCATCAATAGCTCGCTACCTATTTTGGTAACGCTTGATGGGATGAAAAGTCTTTTAAGATTTTTACATTCACAAAAAGTATTGTCTCCGATAATTTTCAGTTTGTTTGGCAGGACTACTTCTTCAAGCGCATTGCATTTATAAAAAGCGGCGTATTCTATTTCATACAAATAATCGGGAAGCGAAATGTTTTCAAGTGAATAACAACTCGAAAAGGCGTTATGCTCAATGCGGCTCACGAACTTTCCCATTTTCACTTTGCAAAGATTATAACAAAACGAAAACAGGCATTGCCCCAAAGTTGAGATGCCATTCCCGAGTTCGACTCTCTTGAGAGAAAAGCAATAGATAAAAGCTCCGTTGCCGAGATATGTTACGCTGTCGGGGATTTGTATATGCTCGAGATTTGTGCATCTTGCAAAAGCTTCGAATTCTATAATTTCAACGCCATTTTGAATGATGATCGATCTTACCGTTTTATTTCCATAAAAAGCCCTTTCGGCTATTCGTGATACAGGTTTGTCGTCAATCTTGTTTGGAACAATAATATTTTCGTCGTTGCCAATGTATTTTGTAATATGTATTTGATTATCATGCTCTTCATATTCGAACATTTCAGCAGGTGTCGGTTTGCTTAAAGATTTGAAGCAATACCCGTTTTTTAAGCAGTATTGTTCAATATATGATCCGGATTCTCCATAAACCGTAAGTTTGTGGCATTCTCCGAAAACGTTGTTACCGATTTTCGCAACGCTTGGAGGAACTATAATTATTTTCAGGTTTGAGCAGAAGCAAAACGCGTTGTCTTCAATCAGCGTAACGCCATTCGGGATTTCAACAAAATCAAGCTCGGTACATCCGTAAAATGCATGATATTTAATCGCAGTCAAGGAGTTTGGGAGTTCTATCTCTTCAAGAGAATGACAATAGGAGAACGCGTTGTGATCTATTTGAGAAATTTTTTCGCCAATTTTTATGGTTTTTAGGTTAGTGCAACCGTCAAAACAATATTCTCCCATAAATGTAGCACCGTCTCCGATAACAACTCTTTCGAGCTTTTCGCAGGATAATGCCAGTCCGTTGCCGATATAGTAAACGCTGTCGGGTATTTTGATATATTCAAGATTTTGACAGTCTTCGCAAATACGAAAGCCGATTCTTTTTATGCCTTCGGAAAAAGCAATATGCTTTAACGTGGCATTGTGAGCGAATGCTCCCTCGACAATCTCATATACTCGCTTGCCGTTTATCTCGGATGGTACAAGGACGGATACATCATTGCCGATATATCCCGTTATATAAATCATGCCATCTTTTTCATCATATTCAAACATTTCAGCAGGCGTCGGTTCAGTCGGCATTTCGGGTATTACATTTTCTGTTGCCGTACTGTTCACAGTTATTGGTACATTGCCTTCGCTTGGCTTGTTGTTTTTTAAAATTATAGCAGTCAACACAATCGTCAATACGACGGCGACGACAATTATCAAAATAGCTTTGAATACATTTTTCTTTGCTTTCGCAGGTTTGGAGCCGTTTTTTTCTGTATTTGAAGTAACATCGGCATCGCTATCGATTTTATTTGAATAAGCGGCAATCTTCTTGTCTTGCGATATTCTTTCCGCCATCACGGCGCGGTGAAGAGCTTCCATTTCTTCGTTTGACAAATCATAAGCTTTGGATATGCTGATTTCCATATCTTCGGGTATTCTGCGGTTACCGTTTTCTATCAAATACAGATATGACGTGGATATGTATAGCTTTTTTGCCATATTTTTCGCGCTATCACCGCTGTTCATTCTTATTATTCTGAGTATTTTTCCAAATTCGGTAAGCATGGAAAACCTCCGGCTGAATTAATATAAAACATTATTTACAATTGTAATTATACATTTATACCAATCAAATGTCCATAGTATTATACAACCTTGTATAAATTTTCGACAGAGAATTTATGCTTTGTATAGTATAGCGGCTTTTTGCAGTATGTGATATCTGCTGCGGAAGGTGCTTTTGCCGTGCAAACGAGTTCCGATATTTTCACACGGTTTTTCAGAGGTTAACCGATGATGAAAAAATTTCAGGTTGAGATACAGCAAAAAAGCTTGTTGCTCAAGATAAACGATACACTCATAAAAGCAAACTGTGAAAAAGAAACTATATATGGTAAATAGTTTAGCACATAAAATGCCAAAAGAATAAAAAATATTCCCGAAAAGGAAAGAGATAGATGAATTAGTCGAAAAATATAATTCTTTAAGGCAATAAATTATAACAAAAAACAAGGCTTATTCGAGGCAATATTTTTTCTGAAAAGGGCAGAAACTATGCTGCCTCGATGCTATCTTTTGCCATTTAATACCAATTTTTCGGAAAAAAACAATCACAAAAAAGACTCCCAAGAAAATTCTTGAGAGTCTTAAAAGCCTTGATATTGCTGACTTTTTGGATTATTTCATTGCTTCCTCAACCGCAACAGCAACGGCAACCGTAGCGCCGACCATCGGGTTGTTGCCCATGCCGATAAGGCCCATCATCTCAACGTGCGCCGGAACGGAGGACGAACCTGCGAACTGCGCGTCGGAGTGCATACGACCCATTGTGTCTGTCATACCGTAGGAAGACGGACCTGCGGCCATGTTGTCGGGGTGAAGTGTTCTGCCTGTGCCGCCGCCTGATGCAACGGAGAAATATTTTTCGCCGTTCTCGTTGCACCATTTTTTATATGTGCCTGCAACGGGATGCTGGAATCTTGTGGGGTTTGTGGAGTTACCGGTGATGGAAACGCCGACCTTTTCAAGTTTCATTATAGCAACGCCTTCGGGAACGTTATCCGCGCCGTAGCAACGAACGTTTCCGCGCGGGCCCTGCGAAAATCTCTTCTCTTCAACAACTTTTACAGTTTCGGTATAGGGGTCAAATTCCGTCTTGCAATATGTGAAGCCGTTTATTCTGGAAATGATATAAGCGGCGTCTTTGCCGAGACCGTTGAGTATTACGCGAAGAGGTTTTGTTCTTACCTTATTTGCGTTAAGAGCAATTTTAATTGCGCCCTCAGCCGCCGCAAATGATTCATGTCCCGCGAGGAAGCAGAAGCATTCGGTTTCGTCGGAGAGGAGCATTTTGCCGAGATTTCCGTGGCCGAGGCCGACTTTTCTGTTTTCGGCAACGGAGCCGGGAATACAGAATGATTGAAGTCCCACGCCTATCATAGCCGCGGCGTCAGCAGCCTTTTTGCAACCGGATTTGATTGCGATAGCGGCGCCTACCGTATATGCCCATTTTGCGTTTTCAAAGCAGATCGGCTGTGTTTCCTGAACTATTGTGTAAGGATCGATGCCCTTTTCGTCGCAGATCTTTTTGCATTCGTCGATAGAGGAGATACCGTATTTTTTGAGAACGTCAAGGATCTTCGCCTCGCGTCTTTCATAACCTTCAAATTGTGCCATTGTGCGTACCTCCTTTAATTATTCTTTGCGCGGATCAATATATTTGACCGCGCCGTCTTCGGGATTGAACCTGCCGTAATGTCCCGTTGCTTTTTTATATGCTTCGTTGGGTTCCATACCTTTTTTGATGAAATCTGTCATTTTGCCGAGAGATACAAATTCATATCCGATGACCTCGTTGTTTTCATCAAGTGCCATTCTCGTGCAGTAACCTTCCGTCATTTCAAGGTATCTAACGCCTTTTTCCTTTGTTCCGTACATTGTGCCTACCATCGAGCGAGCACCTTTGCCGAGATCTTCAAGTCCGGCGCCGATAACGAGGCCGCCTTCCGAGAACGCGGACTGAGATCTGCCGTAGACGATCTGCAAGAACAGCTCTCTCATAGCGGTGTTGATAGCGTCGCAGACAAGGTCTGTGTTGAGCGCTTCGAGTATCGTCTTTCCGGGGAGAATTTCCGCCGCCATAGCCGCGGAGTGAGTCATGCCGGAACAACCGATCGTTTAAACGAGAGCCTCTTCGATGATACCGTTTTTAACGTTGAGCGAGAGCTTGCACGCGCCCTGTTGAGGAGCGCACCAGCCGACGCCGTGCGTATATGCGGAAATGTCGGAAATCTGTTTTGCCTGTATCCACTTGCCCTCTTCGGGAAGCGGAGCGGGGCCGTGATCGCAACCCTTTTTAACTACGCACTGTTCCTGCACTTCCGTGCTCATTGCGTAAGGGCATTCGCTTACTTTGCTCATGTGATTTATCTCCTTAATAATTATTTTACTATTTCGCCGTAAACCGTACCGAATGCGCAAGCGGCGTTTGATTCGTCGGTGTCGATATGCATTGCGGGCGCGAATTTCGGGCTGACTCTTACGACAACGTCGCCGAAAACGAGCGATCTTTCGGTGTCGAGTTTGACGGAAACGATTTGTTTGTCCTCAACGCCGAGCTCTGCCGCGGCTTCGGGAGTAAGGTGAATATGACGTTTTGCCGCGATGACGCCTTCCGTAAGTTCCAATTCGCCGCAGGGACCAACGAGCTTGCAGGCGCCTGATCCCGCGATGTCGCCGGATTCTCTTACCGGTGCCGTAACGCCTATCGTTCTTGCGTCGGTGAGGGATATTTCAACCTGACAGTCTTTTCTTTCCGGGCCGAGCACGGACATTTTGAGGCTGCTCTTCGGGCCTACTACCTCAACCTTTTCTTCGCAGGCAAACTGCCCGGGCTGGCTGAGCATTTTCTTTACCGTGAGCTGATGATCTTTTCCGAAAAGAACGTCAACGGCTTCTCTTGTGAGATGGATGTGTCTTGCGGACGTTTCAACAAGTATCTTGTTTTCCATATTGTTTCTCGCTTTCTGAAATAGTATTGACTCAAAACGCACTTTTTTAGGCGTTTGTTTTTATCATTTCAAGTAATTATAATATAAATTGGCGCGATTGTAAATGAGATAATCGAAAATTTATAAAAAAATTTGCGCCTGATTCGATAAATTTTGGATTTTCTCTTCTCATCACCAAACAAAAACCGTGCAATTCAACTTTTGCTCTATTGACTGTCGGTGAAAGGAGATGATATAATATTAACGGAAAAAGATTTTTTGAAAAGATAAGGGGGAACGGATCTATGGAGTATGGCATCATCAGCGCGGTGATTTTCTCGGCAAGTCTGATTTTCTGCATTATTCTGTGCCTTGTCCATATTATCAGAGTAAAAAAATTGACGTTCAAATGTCCCGAATGCGGAAAAATTTTTCACCCGAAAACCTCGCTCGATTTGCTTATAAATTACGGCGACAACAGCGTAAGAACGAAATGTATCTATTGCGGATATAAAGACAGAATGTTTCCGAAAGGGGAATGAAATGAAAACCGAACGCAAAAAAGTATTTTCATATCCGCGGGACGTGGTAAGAACGGTTTTTTGTCAGATTATCTTTTGTGTTGTGATGACGATCATTCATCAATTGGAATTTTGGTGGTTTTTTATTATTTTTGCAGTAACATTGATGATTTTAATTATAACTCCGTCATATCGAAACACTTTTACGATAATAACGTTTGATGAAAACGGCATAAAAAATAAATTTTTTTTACTTAAATGGGAAGAGGTAACATCCTATAAACTTTGTAATACGTATTCGTTTCGCGGGAATTTTTTTAAACCTCCTAAATATGGACCGACAATAATTTCATTCGGCGAACACAAAGACGATTTTACAAAACAAAGTCCTACGGAATGTATTATGCTTTCCGCATCGGGCAAAACACTCGATTTGCTTTATAAATACGGATATAAAAAATCGCAGGGAATACGCGATTTGTTTGCGGAAAACTCGTTTGATTTCGGTGAAGATAAAAACTTTCCGAGAAATTAAAACTTTCGACAGGAGAGAAGAAGATGAAAACAGACCGTAAAGAACATAAAGTATATTCAAGCCCCGGATATGTATTGTTTTTATATCTGATTTGCGCTTTCGGGGCGTTGATAATGTGTTTGTCGATTTTGATTGATTCAAAATTTGACATTAAGTGGTGGATACCTTTTTTGTTTGCCTTTCCGTTTATAATCCTTTGGATATTATGCCGTTTTGTTTTTGACAAAAATGCATTTGTCAAAGTTTATATAAGTAAAGAATTTATAAGAAACAAATACATTTCGATAAGGTGGGAAGACATAAAAGATTATAAAATAAACGAGCTATACGTTACCATTGGAAAAGACGGTCATAGAAAGGTGCTTAAACCGGTTATTGCATTTGGTGATTTTGAAGATAAAGGCTTTTTCAAACAAAACCCGAAGAAATGCGTTATGATCTCAGCGTCTAAGAAAACGTACGGACTTCTCAAAGAATACGGTGCGGAAAAATCGGAAACGATACAAAGACTGCTTAATAAAAACGAATTTTGGGGAAACCGCAAATAACGATAAACGCCCGCTTCGGCGGGCGTTTTTTAATAAATCCCCGAAAAGCTGTCAAAACTAAATAAAAAAACAAAAAAGGGGATGAAAAAATGGAGAAAAAGAAAAACGCGGCAATCTCATGCGACGAGGACGAGGCGGTGGTCGAAAGACAGGGCGCAAATGGTGACGAAGAAAATATGACTCAAAATGAAAATAATGCGGAGCAAACGCCGCCGACGGCGGTTGAGCAAGGCGGTGCGGACGAAATAAAGGAGCTTGGCACCGTGCCGGGCGGCAATATACTGACCGTGTCGATAATCGGGCAGGTAGAGGGGCATTATCTGTTGCCCGAAACACAAAAAACGACAAAATATGAGCATATTTTGCCGTTGCTTTCAAGCGCGGAGCAGGATTTTCGCATAAAGGGATTGCTTGTTATAATAAACACGGTCGGCGGGGACGTCGAGGCGGGGCTTGCGATAGCGGAAATGCTGGCGGGAATGAGCAAGCCGACGGTGTCGCTTATCCTTGGCGGAGGACATTCGATAGGATTGCCCATTGCCTGCGCGTGCGGAAAATCGTTTTGCGTTCCGAGCGCCAGCATGACGGTGCACCCTGTGCGTATAACGGGCACGGTGATAGGTGTGCCGCAGTCGTTTGTGTCGCTTGACAAAATGCAGGAGCGAGTAAACGGGTTTATCGTTTCGCACAGCCGAATAACGGATGAAAAACTTACGGAACTTATGACGAACACAGGCGAGCTTGCCACGGACGTGGGCAGTGTTATAAGCGGGAAAGAAGCGGTGGAGGCCGGGCTTATCGACGCGATAGGGGGCATTTCCGACGCATACTCGGCGCTGAGAGAAGAAATGGCGAAAAGGGGCATATAGTTTTTCTTGATTTAGCGCTGTGTTTGTGATATAATATTATACTACAACTGTAACATGAGGAAAAACGTATGTTTTCAAACACGGTGGCGGTAAGCGCTCAGAGGGAATATGACGCGGATAAAATAGCGTATATAATTGCAAATCACTTTGTTTCACTCGGAATAGGCGCAAGTCTGTTTGAAGGCAAAAAAGTGGTGATAAAGCCGAACCTCGTGATGAAAAAATCCCCGGACGCCGCGGCGACGACTCACCCCGCGATGCTCGAAGGACTTTTGAAGGTGTTGAACGGATTCGGCGTAAAGCCGACGATAGCGGAAAGTCCCGGCGGCGTTTACAGCGCGGCGAGGCTTGATGGCGTCTACCGCGGGTGCGGCATTGACAAGCCCTCGGAAAAATACGGCGCGGTGTTGAATTACGACGTGGATGCCGAGAGAGTGGACTTTGACGGGGAGCTTGTCAAGAGCTTCAACATTATAAAACCGATAGCCGACGCTGACGTGATAATCGACATTTGTCGGCTGAAATCTCATTCGCTGACGACAATGAGCGCGGCGGTGAAAAATCTTTTCGGTACGGTTCCGGGGATAGAAAAATTCGAGGCGCATGCGGCGTATCCCGATTATGCCGATTTTAACCGAATGTTATGCGACTTGTGCCTTATGCATTGCACGAAAAAAAGCGTTATTGCCATAACCGACGCTATCGTATGTATGGAGGGCAACGGCCCGACGGCAGGATCGCCGAAAGAGATTGGATATATTCTGACGTCGAAAAATCCGTTCGCGTCCGATTTGCTGGCTGAGAGAATAATAGGCTTTGAGGGAAAAGTGCCGAGTGTGGAAATATCGCGCAGAAGAGGGCTTTGCCCACAGAGCGCGGACGAACTTGAAATACTTGGGGATATTCCCCAAACGGCAGAGAATTTTGCACAGCCGGATACGAGCGGAGGCGGGAGCGTAAAAGCGCTTACGTTCTTTTCTCGTGGCAAAATAGGGCGGCTGTTTATGCCAAAGCCTTATGCCACCTCCGACTGCCGCGCCTGCGGTGAGTGCGTGCGCTCTTGCCCGAAAAAAACGATAACGCTTCAAAACGGAAAGGCGAGAATAAACGTTTCTAACTGTATAAGATGCTTCTGCTGTCAGGAACTTTGCCCGTTCAAGGCAATTAAGATAAAGCGGAATTTCATAACGAGGCTTGTCGGAAATATCAAATGAACCTTAATAAAAAAGAGGATATATATGAAAAACGGTAAAGTAACACTATTGGCTCCCGCGAAAATAAATTTGTATTTCGGCGTGATCGGTATGCGCGACGACGGCTATCACGAGGTTCAAACCGTGATGCAGACGATCGACCTTTTCGACAGGGTGAGCGTCGAGGTGCGCGACGGCGACGACAATGCGGTACACGTCAACTGCAAAGAACTGAATTGGCTTAAAGAAGAGGACAATATCGCGTTCAAAGCGGCGGCGGCATATCTTTATCGCGCTGGAGCGGAAAAAACCGTGGTTGACATAAATATTGAAAAGAAGATACCCGACGGAGCGGGACTCGGCGGCGGCTCGACAGATGCCGCAACCGTTCTGCTTGCGTTGAATATGATTGATGACGACAGGTTTTCTCTCATTGAACTCTGTGAAATCGGTCAAATGATAGGCTCGGACGTTCCGTTTTGCGTAAAGAAGGGGACGGTTACAGCCACCGGATTTGGAGAGATACTTGAAAGCGCCGCGCCGATGCCCGATTGCAGAATACTCATTGCCATGCCGAAAGGCGAGAAAACGAACACGGCTGAGGCGTACTCGAAACTACTGCCCCAGGGGTATCCTTCGGGGGTTGAAAATATGAAAATCGCGCTTGCCGAATGCGATATGAAAAAGATGGCGGCGGCGATGAAGAACGATTTTGAAAAAATATGCGAAGCCGACTCTTTGTCGATTAAACTGAAAAACAAGTTGACGGAGCTTGGTGCCGTCGCAGCGCAAATGAGCGGAAGCGGCCCGGCTGTATTCGGAATATTCAAAGATCAAGCGGAGGCAAAAAGCGCAAAAGAACAGCTCGACGGTATGGCGGAGCTTTACATATGTGCGCCCGCACGCCGCGACTATGCTTATCTTGAAAAATGATGAATGACAACAAACCGAGCAAGCAAAAAAAGGTGTTTCAGGGCGGAAGCTGTGAAACTTGCGAGTTTTTTATCTATGACGAATATCTCGACGATTATGTGTGCGACATAGCGCTTGACGAGGACGAAATGGCGGATTATCTCGGGAAAAATACGTCAACTTGCCCATATTACAGATTTTACGACGAATATAAGAGCGTGCAAAAGCAGAACTGAGGCGTTTTAAAAACTAAAAACGGAAATCGCAAATCTTAGAAAAAACTTACTCTTATTTGCTTGGCATTTCGTCTGTAACGGCAGACAAACCGATTTTCTATCAATAAAAATTCGAGTTTCAGATAGGGAGAGGAAAGCAATATGGAAAACCTTGCGCCTGTTATGCGGGTAATAATATACGTTTTCGCGTTTTTTCTCGGAGCCAGCATATTCTCTTTTCTTGAAGTAATGATAATACGCATTCCGCAAAAGCGCTCGTTTATCTCGGGGCACAGTGTGTGCGACAGTTGCGGTCACGAGCTGGGAGCGCTTGACATGATACCGGTTTTCGGGTGGGTGCTTCTCGGCGGAAGATGCAGATATTGCAAGACGAAATTCCCGCCGACATCATCTGTAAAAGAAGCTGTCGGCGGCGCGATATTGTGTTTTTGTTTGCTTCGCTTTGGGCTTACTGTGCAGGCATTTTCGACGTTTGTCAGCATATGCGCTATGAACGTAGCGGCGTTTATTGCATTATCGCAAAAGAAAATACATATCCCATCCGCCGTGACGGCGGCGGTTTTGACGGCGGCGTCGTTCGTCGCGTCGATAATTTTATCGGCGGAAAAGGGCATATGTGCCGTGACGGCGGCGGCGGTGGTGTGTGCCGCGGCGACAGCGGGAGGCGTTGCGTTTATCGCGAGCCGTAAAAAGAACGCTGTGGGCGTCACGGCGACCGTTGTGTGTGCCGTACTTGCATGCGGTATGTTTTTGATTAAATAAATATGCCTCTTTACGAAAAAACACGCGAAGCATATATTTTAATCCGGAAAATATAAAAGTTTTGTTCAATATTTTTTTACAAACGCAGCGCGTCAATGGGAAGAATACTCCATTGACAAAGCGCCGGAAAAGAGCTATAATTCATTTGGCGGATTTTGCCGCGAAGTATGGAAAATTGATAAACGACGAAAAGGAGGAGATACGGCATGAAAAGATTGATTTCCGCTATATTGTGCGCGCTTATGCTGTGTCTTTTCGCCATGCCCGCTTTTGCGGCGGCAGATGACGGCGATATAAGACCTCCCGTCGTTGACGGAGGTCAAGGAGGCCCGGGCGTACCCGGCGGATTTGACGAGCCGATAGTTGTTCCGACGGAAGAAATATTCTATGACGTGGAGCTTTTCTCAAACGAAGATACCGTTACAGTCAAGTGGAAATGTCAGCTTGATGAAGTGGAAGAGTTCCGCGTGTGGATAGCAAATCTGCGCGAAAAGGTTGACGATCGCTTTTTTGATAAAAAGCGCAGCGTTGAAGGAAATGAAAACGAATATACGTTTACTTCTCTTGAATACGGCAGAACATATTATATAATGATAGACGCACTTGTCGGCGATGAGTCGGTTGGAAGAAGTGAAATTTATGAGATCACGACAAAGCTCGGCGCACCGGCACTCAGAACGAACACCGAACACCTCATTTCGCTTCAATACAGAGAAGGCTATGAATATCGCATAAACGGCGGTTCATGGCGCAAAAGCAACGTTTTTACCGACCTCGACGAATATACCGAGTATGTTTTTGAATGGAAAAACACGGTGGGCGAGATAGGAAACTCCTCAAAATTTGCCACGCTTTGTTCTCACCCGTCCACACATGAAGAATTTAACGACGAGCGTGAACTTATGACAGGCGTGTGCGACGTGTGCGGACAAATTGTTTACAGCGAGCAGACCGAACATGAAATACATGAACACGTTGGCGGAGAATATGAAACCGTTATGGCGGCGTCGTGTATCAGAGAAGGGGTAAGCCGTCTGTTTTGCGAAATATGCGGAGAGATAATTGACGAAAGAGAAATTGCAAAAACTTCGCATACGTATTCCACGGAATATACTGACGGAGAAGGAAACATCGTAAAGCACTGTATTGACTGCGGAACGGTCGAGATAGTGAAAACAAAAGCTGAGGAAGAGGTACCTGAGGTTGACAAAAACGTCGCCACATCGGGCGACGTCACGGCGATAATCGGCAAAGATTATGCGTTCGGCATTGACGCGGTGCTTAATTCCCGCGGTATAACTGACGACCCCGGCGCCGAGAATGTTTTGGGCACAAGCGCATATAACAAAGCTGTAAGGGAAATAAGACGGCAACTGAAATGCAGAGGATTGCTGTTTTATGAGATAGGCGTAAGCAACCCCGACGGCACGCCGTTTGGCGAAACAGCCGTTTCGATAAAAATTTCGACCGCAAGATTTACGGGCAATACGTTTTATGTTTATGAAATACTCCCCGACGGCACGGTAAACGACTGCGGCGCCGTAAATTCAAACGGGGCGCTCATTTTTGCCAAAAGGTCGAACGGCGTATATGCCGTAGTTGATACGACGGGATTTGAAAATAACAGGATCACGTCGAAAACGTGGCTTATCGTAGTGATTGCGGTAACCGTTTTATTCCTCATCGGCGCGGGTTATGCCGCACATTATATCTATTCGAGAATTCGCCGCAAAAAATCGCGCGAATGGCTCAACGACAACCCCGACATGAGCGACCAAAGCTGAAATATACTTTAAAAACAGAAAGACGAGGAACATAACCTCGTCTTTTTAAAATAAATTTGTCATTTTGTGTTGATTTATTGCAAGCGTTTATTGTATAATTATTTAAAACAATATTCAACCCGCCATAAGGCGTTAAGAACGGAGAAAAAATGAAAAGAACGAGCAAGGAAAATTATTATCTCGACATCGCGCAGACGGTCTCCGAGCGCAGCACGTGTTTAAGAAAGCACTTCGGGGCAATAATCGTGAAAAACGATATAATAATATCGACAGGATACAACGGCGCGCCGCGCGGAAGAAAAAACTGCACGGACATCAATTTCTGTATGAGAGATCATCTCAACATCCCGCGCGGAGAGAGATACGAGCTTTGCCGTTCCGTACACGCGGAAGCAAACGCAATAATTGCGGCGTCGAGAGAGCAAATGCTCGGCGCGACGCTGTATATGAGCTGCGTCGACCCGAAAACAGGCGAGCTTGTTCCGCACACATGCTCTTGCATGATGTGCAAACGTCAGGTGATAAACGCCGGCATAGAAAAGGTTGTCGTTCGCGAGTCGCCCGACGATTTTACCGTATATGACGTATCCGAATGGATAGATAACGACGACAGCCTCTCGGGAAAATTCGGATATTGACAAAAAAGAAAACCTCACGTTTCGTGAGGTTTTCCGGAGAAATACGATCAGTTTTGTTCCTCCGTTGCGACGGTTTGTGCATTTAACGCGTCAAAATATGCTTCAACAACTGCCTTCTCAAGCGTTTCACGCATGACGGAACTTATCGGATGTACTATATCTCTGTACGTCCCGTCAGGATTTTTCCTCGACGGCATCACAACGAAATATTTTTCTTTCGCATAGATAACTTTGACGTCGTGGAGAGCAAGTTCATTGTCGAATGTAACGGAAGCGACCGCTTTCATCGGGCCTTCGTCGAATGTTTTTCTGATTTTTACGTCTGTGATTGTCATTTTTGCATTCTCCTTCTCGAATTTTTAAAATGTGTCCCCAAATTCATCCATATTATAATACATAATTGTGAACTTTATTCAAACAAGATTTGAATTTATTTTTACATTTTTATTCTAAAAAACAAAATAAATAAACATTTTGAAAGGCGATTTATGGAAAAAAACCTTCGATTTGTGATGGAAAAAATCAAAAACCTGTTCTTTATCGGAATAGGCGGCATCAGTATGTCGTCGCTTGCGTTTGCGTGTAAAAAGGCGGGCTATAAGGTGGCTGGTTCTGACAGGGACGCTTCCGCCATGACAAAAAAGCTAAGCGACGGAAAGATACCTGTTTATATCGGGCACGACGCGAAAAATATCGACGGTTACGACGCTGTTGTCTATACCGGCGCGATAGCTGACGACAACCCCGAGCTTATCGCCGCGAAAGAAAAAGATTTGCCTATCATATATCGAGCGGATCTGCTCGGCTGGCTTATGAGAAAATTCCGCCATAGAATAGGCGTCGCCGGTATGCACGGCAAGTCCACGGCGACATCTATGATGGCGCATATTTTTATTGCGGCAGGAACGGACCCAACCGTTATGAGCGGCGCGGAAACAAGGGAAATGGGCGGTGCATACAGAACGGGTAAATCGCGTGAGAATTTTATTTTCGAGGCGTGCGAGTATAAAGATTCATTTCTCGATATGTTCCCGTCTATTTCGGTGCTTCTGAATATAGACGTGGACCACACCGATTATTTTTCGGGAATAGAGCAAATAAAGACTTCGTTTGAAAAATTTGCTCAAATACCGTTTTTGACAGGCGCCGAGGAACCGATCGTCATCGCCTGCGGCGACGACGAAAAAACGCTTGACATAGCGGCAAGATCTCCGCGCGACGTGACGTTCGGAATAGACAACCCCAACTGTGATTATCTGGCGACGAAAATTACCGAGAAGCGCGGTTTTTACAGCTTTGAAATAATAAAGGATGGGGAACCGGAGGGCAAGGTTGCGTTGAAAGTGCCGGGGTATCATAATATATATAATGCGCTGGCGGCATTTGCGGCGGCGGACGTATGCGGAATATCGTGTGAGAAGATATGCTCGGCGTTATCGGATTTTGAGGGAACGCTGAGGCGCTTTGAATATAAGGGAAGCCGCGACGGAGTTGAAGTATATATAGATTACGCCCATCATCCGAGGGAAATATCGGCTGTTATTTCAACGGCTAAAAAAGTTGCGGCCGGTGGAAAAGTAATTGCGCTTTTCGAGCCGCACACATATTCGCGCACGGCTGAACACTTCGACGCGTTCGCCTCCGCTCTTTCTGAGGCTGACAACGTTATCCTTTTGGATATTTATGCGGCGCGGGAAACAAATACGTTCGGCGTCAGTTCCGCTCAGCTTGCGGACGCTATTCCGGGGGCATGCTATGCGCCGTCATACGAGAGTGCGGCGTCTATCGCCACAACGTTTGCCGACGACGGAGATTTGATTTTGATACTCGGCGCCGGGACAATATACAAAATTGCCGATTTAATTGTATAAAAATACGATAAATCGTTGAATAACGAATAAAATATTAAAAATATTCATTTTATTTGAATATTTTTTCAAAAAACGATTGACAAATCATCTCATCCGGTGTATTATGTGTTCACAAATAAAAAAACGGCTCGGCCGATAAAACAAACAGGGGAATACATAATTATGAAAAAAACAGTATCAATTATCATAGCGCTGGCACTCATATCGGTTTTCGCTTTGGCGCTTTCATCATGCGGAAAAGAAAAACTCGTCGTTTATACCGAGGCAGGCTTTGCTCCGTTTGAATATATCGAAAACGGCAAGATAGTCGGCGTTGACGTTGAAATAATGAACCTTGTCGGCAAGAAACTCGGCAAGGACGTGGTGTTTGAGAACGTTGCGTTCAACACGATAATAGACGCGGTAAATTCCGGCAAACTCTGTAATGTAGGTGCCGCCGGCATATCGATTACCGACGCTCGTAAAGAAAAGGTCGATTTCTCAAACGAATATTATACGGCAAACCTTTATGTGATCTACAAAACAAGCGAGAAGAGCTCGTTTGAAAGCACAACAACCGACAACGTTACAGGCGTTTATTGGGGTAGCCTTGCAGGCAAGAACATCGCTGTTCAAGACGGCACAACGGCAGACCTGTTCCTTACAGACGAGATAGGCGAGGACTGGGGCGCACTTTATGGATCAGGCACGAAAAAGACGGGCTTTTCGGAACTTGCTACGGCATTGGCTGACGTAGGCGTCAACTGTGACGCGCTCATCATCGACGAGCTTCCCGCACAGATGCTTGTAGACGGTAAATCTCAATATTCATGCGCTCCGCTTTATTATCAGGGCGGCGACGGCGAGGCTGACGAGGCGGCGTTCGACGTTTACGCTATTTGCGTGACGCCCGGACAGACGGAGCTTCTCGATGCCATAAACGAAGTTCTTGACGAGCTCGGCACGGAAGGTATTCAGAAACTCGTAAACAAACACTTGGGTCTCGGCTGATAGTGTTTAAAACAATAAAAATAGGAAGGGAAGGCGAAAAGCTCGTCTTTCCCTTCTTTGCGGTAAGGAAATAATATGCTTTTTGAAGATATTTGGAAAATAATCTCAAATAAAGATTTGATGGGCTATGTTTTCAGCGGGTTTGGCAACACTTTGCTCATCACGCTTCTCGCGGCGGCGATGGGTCTTGTGATAGGGCTTGTGGTGGCGATAGTGAAGATAGCGGCGGAAGAGTATAAAATAATGAAAATTCCCGCGGCGATCTTCAATATTTACACAACCGTCATCCGCGGGACTCCCGTGGCGTTACAGCTTTTCATTATGGTATTTGCGTTGCTTGCCATTCCCGGCATGAAGCCCACGGCGGCCGTGCTTACGTTCGGAATAAACTCCGGCGCATATGTTTCCGAAAATATCCGTGCGGGAATATCGTCAGTCGATAAAGGACAAATGGAGGCGGGTCGCGCGCTTGGACTTAGTTGGGTAAAAACCATGACGAAGATCATCATTCCTCAGGCGGTCAAGAATATATTGCCAGCGGTAGGCAACGAAATGATAGCTTTGCTTAAAGAAACGTCGATAATTCAGCTTATAGGCTCCACCCCCGGCACGCTTACGTTTGACTTAAACTACGCGGCAACGACAATTTATAAAACGGTGACAAACTATCTTGCTTGTTATCTTATCGTGGGTGCGTTTTATCTCGGTGTGGTATATTTGATGGTAATTATCGTTAAATACATGGAAAAGAGGCTGAAAGCAAGTGATAAACGTTAAAAATATTTATAAAAATTTCGGCTCACTTTCCGTGCTTAAAGGCGTTTCGTGCGAGATAGACAAGGGCGAGCGAGTTGTTATCATAGGTCCGTCGGGCAGCGGAAAATCGACGCTGCTGCGCTGTATGAATCTGCTTGAAGAGCCGACATACGGCGAAATATGGCTTGAAGGAAAGCTTGTAACAAAGCCTGATCCGTATTTGCATTTTGACGTTATATCGGCGTCGAACACATATAAAAAAATGAGCGCAGAGACGACGGACGCCGACGGCGAGAAAATATCGGGCGAAGAAAAACGTGAGAAAATAATTTGGCAAATAAAAAAGCAGGATTTGCTGAAAGTCCACGAGGGAAAAGAATATAATGCGCTCCTCAAAAGGATCTATAAGGATAACTTTTGGGATATAAACGAGGCACGGCAGAAAATGGGCATGGTGTTCCAGCATTTCAATCTTTTTTCCAACCTCACCGTTATGCAGAATCTGACGCTGGCTCCTGTTCAACTTAAACTGAAAACAAAAGAAGAGGCGGAAGCTAAGGGAATGGAGCTTTTATCTCGCATAGGGCTTGCGGACAAAGCAAATGTGTTCCCGGCTACGTTGTCCGGCGGACAAAAACAGAGGATAGCTATAATTCGCGCGCTCGCCATGGACCCAAACGTTATGCTTTTTGACGAACCCACAAGTGCGCTTGACCCGGAAATGGTTGGCGAGGTGTTGGAGCTTATAAAACAGGTGGCTGACACAGGCATGACAATGGTAATTGTGACACACGAAATGGGCTTTGCTCGCGAGGTGGGAACAAGGGTGCTGTTTATGGACGACGGAAACATACTTGAAGAAGGGGAGCCGAACGAGTTTTTTTCAAATCCCAAATGTGAGAGAACAAAAGATTTTCTTTCAAAAGTTTTATAATAATAAAACCGAGCGCGTGCGCTCGGTTTTGTGTTTTTTATCTGCGATATACGCTGAAATCACCGGTGTCGGTTTGGTTTATCAGTGTTCCGCTCGAATTAAATTCATATTGGTATACTTTGCATGTTCCGCCGATTGTAAACGAATTTGTGAAAGGAGAGAAAAATGTTGAAACAATGCTTTCCACCTGCCATTCGAGCCGCCCCGCATCGTTTATGAACAGCTTGCCGCCAAGCGAGCCTTTTGCGGAGTAGAACGTTTTCGGCGCGCCGCCGTCCGCGTCGCATATCAGAAGGACAGCTGTGTAATTGTCCTTCACCTTTTGCGTCAATTCGTCGTTTGAAATGACCTCGTCGAGACTTTCAAAGCCGCCGCTTTCGGATATATATCTTAAAACGTTTCCGATCTCATCACGTCCGCCCGCGTCTTTCTGAGTGGGAACCGCGTATGTTGAAAGATATATCTGCCCGCCGAATTCCGCCATGTCCGTTATATAATAATCGTTTCCGTCTCCGTTATATTTGAAGTTGTCGATAATGTTCCCGTCGCGGTCGAGCTTTATTACGGAGGCGGTATCGCTTGTTCTTCCGAAAATATTACCGAGTTGAACAAGATAGCCGTCGCCGAGTTTTATCGCTTTTCCTATACCACAATAACCGATTTCGATAACTTTTCCGCTTATTTCGTTTCCGTTTATATCGAATTTATCAAAGAACATATATTTTTCGCCGCGGCTTATGACAGTCCACGTGCCGTCGCCGTTGTCGATTATGGCTTTAACGTATTCGTTTTTGATGCCGTCATGGTCAAGACGTTTTTCCCAAAGTATTTCGCCGCTGTTGTCCACACGGGCGATCCAACCGTAAGATTTCTGTTCTAACGGCCACCTTGCGTTAAAACCGTAAACTGCCGTTCCGTTTTGTGTATATACGCATTGATCCACAGCGAAATCGGTAAATTCCGCCGTCCACAAACGGTTCCCGTCGCGGTAGCAATCGAGAACGCATTTGTCGAAAGTGTCAAAACCGAGTTGCTCGTCGCGGGTATATACGCTGTTTTTGCTATAACTTACGCCTTCTTTTGATATTGTGTCTATTGCAGTATTTCTTTTCCAGAGGTCGGCAATATAAGACGGTGTAGGAGTTTCTTGATATATTTCCCAGCCGGGAATGGAATTTAAAATCACCTCGGCTGTTTTGTCAAGCGCAAAACGCTCGGTCGATATATCGCGGTATACGGCTTTCAGCTCCGCGCGGCTGAGTCCGTCGACGGCCAAGCCGTTTTGCTCAAAAAACATGACGGCGTCATTATACTCTTTCGCCTCAGCGGCATATGCAACGCCGCCTAAGCTGACTGATATTGCCAAAACCGCGCACGCGACCGCTATCGCCCATTTTGTTTTGTGTGTTCGCGCTCTTCCCGCGCGCATTCTGCCGCGACGATCTATGATTTTTTTGTCCGGTGCTTCATACATTGCCGCTTCCTCAATATATTTTTCATCAATATTGCCGATTATTTCCGAAATGTTTTCTTTTTTCACAGGAAAACCCCCTCTTTGCTTAAAAAAACTTTAAGTCTTTTTCTTATGCGGAAAAGCCGTACCGATACATTGTGCTTGCTCATATTATACGCTTTTGACAAATCTTCCAATGAGTCGGAATACCAATATCTTTTGACAAACATGACGCGACTTTCTTTGTCGAGAGATGAAAGGAATTTGTTAATTGCAAACGTTATTTCTTTGCTTTCAATTTCGTTTTCAACTGACAGCGACGAAGAGAAACATTCTTCTATTTCGTCGAGCACAACGTCATACGCCCCGTTTCGTTTCGTCGCGGTGTTTGAATGGTATTTCTTTATTGCAAGATTGCGAACTATTCGGCAAACATAACTTGAAAGAACGTCCGGCTTTTGCGGCGGTATCGTGTTCCATGCGCCGAGGTACGATTCGTTTACGCATTCTTCTGCGTCGAGGTCGTTGCCGAGAATATTTTTTGCTGTTCTTTTGCATACCGAACCGTATTTGTTCGATAGTTCAACGATTGCTTGCTCCGAGCGCTCAAAGAACAATTCAATTATTTTGCTATCGTCCAAAATTGCCACCTTCCTTTCCGCTTCACCTGTATACTACGGTTTTTGAACGAAATATCACAAATTAAAAAGAAAATGAATAAAAAAGGGAGAAATCAAAGCGTAAAACTTCGTTTCTCCCGCATTTTTTTATTCTTCGTCCTCGTTGTTATCGCTCTCAATAAGTTCAACGTTTGCCGATTCGATTCGGTGGTCGCTTATTTCCGTCACTTGAATTTTCAGCCGTTCCGTTTCGGCGTAGGGGGTTGTTCCGTCCTCGGGTATTGTGCCGATGATGCCTAAAACATATCCGCCGAACGTGTCACAACTGTCATCAAGGTCGATGCCGAGTGTTTCCTCAACGTCCTCTATCGGTGCCGAACCGTCGATGCGCCATGTGTTTTCGCCTGTTTTTTCTATTTCCACTTTCGGCTCAACTATCTCTTCCGTGCCGTCGTCAAAATCACCGACGATACATTCCAGAATATCAGTCATCGTAACGATACCGCTCATCCCGCCGTATTCGTCAAGCACCACCGCAAAATAATTGCGCGTCTTTTTCATGTTTTTGAAAAGCACGTCGGCCTTAACCGTTTCGGGAATAAGATAGGCGGGCTTTACGGCCTGAGCCAATATGTTTTCTTTGCTTTTATCGGTCAGTCTGAAATAATCTTTTGCATTGAGTATACCCACAACGTTGTCAACGCTTTCCTCACATATCGGGTAGAACGTATGGCGGTTTTCATGTATTGCCTGCTCCCATGCGGAAACGTCGTCGTCCATCCATAAAAGCACGATGTCCGTGCGGTGAGTGGATATTTCACCGGCGGTGATGTCGTCGAACTCAAACACGTTTTGAATTATTTCTTTTTCTTCTACGTCGATCGTTCCTTTTTCGCTTCCCGCGTCCACCATCATTCTTATCTCTTCTTCGGTAACTTCTTCTTCTTCCGAGTTGGGGTCGATGCCCATCATACGAAGGACGCCGTTTGTCGACACTGTAAGCAGCCACACAAGCGGAGCGAAAATAACCGAGATAAATTTGACCGTACCTGAAACACCGAGCGCTATCTTTTCCGATTTTTTCATAGCGAGGCGTTTGGGAACGAGTTCGCCGAAGATAAGTGTAATATATGAGAGCAATATCGTAATTAAAATAATGGATATTGTTTCTATCGTCTTGTCGGACAGACCTATTTTGCCGCTGAGACCGTTTACAATATAAACGCTGAAATTTTCCGCGGCGAAAGCCGAGCCGAGAAAGCCGGAAAGGGTAATGGCGACCTGTATCGACGCCAAAAATTTAGCGGGGTTGTCGGTCAGTTTTTTAAGTCGCTTTGCGCGCTTGTCGCCGTCGTCCGCGAGTTTGTCGAGCTTTGCGCCTTTCATCTCGATGACGGCTATTTCCGCACATGCAAAAACGGCGTTAAGGAATATCAGCACGAGCTGCAAGAGCACTTGAAGAATTATTGTGCTTGCACTCGGCGTAGGTAAGGGGTCAGGCATAAAATGTTGTTCCTCCAAAAAAGATTTTTATTTTAAAATTCGGATTATTATCAAAAAAACGCAAAAAAGCATAGCCCGTCGTATTTACCGCGGGTTATGCCGTATAGATCTGTATA
>JAFSRI010000014.1 GCA_017446155.1 Clostridia bacterium
CTCGTTTCAGTCTTTTATAAAGAGGATTTCTCATAATTCCAATTCGCCTGCCTTTATTCTATTTTCGTTTCGCTCGTCGGAAACGATCTTGCCGTCTTTTAAACGTATGATCCTGTCCGCCATTCCTGCGATGTTCTCGTTATGCGTGACCATAATGATCGACGTTCCGTACTTTTCTTTGACTTTTTCGATCAGTTCGAGAATTTGTTTCAACGTGTCGCTGTCGAGCGCGCCCGTCGGTTCGTCGCAAAGCAGAAGATCGGGATTCTTTACGATGGCTCTGCCGATGGAAGTCCTTTGTTGTTGCCCGCCCGAAAGTTGCGACGGTATTTTATCTTTGTGCTGTTTCAATCCGAGAACGTCGATCAATTCTCCCACGTTCAATGCGTTTTTGGAAAGGTAGGCGCCGACCTCTATATTCTCTCTGACCGTCAGATTGGGAATGAGGTTATACGATTGGAATACGTATCCCAAGTGGTTTCTACGGTAGACGACGCGCTCCTTTTCGCTCATTCCGTGGACGGCTTCGCCGTTTATTTCCACTTTGCCGCTGTCCGACGATTCTATGCCTCCTATAATATTGAGTAGCGTGGATTTGCCGCTCCCCGACGGACCGAGCAAAACCACCATTTCCCCTTTATCCATAGAAAAAGACGCTTGCTTGAGGGCGTGGGTGATATTGTCTTCCGTTCCATAGTCTTTTTTGATGTCTTTGATTTCAATAAACATATTATTGCTCCTTTTTTTTGGTTAGCCTTGCCTAACCATTATTTAAAAGAATCAGCCTAAGCCGCCGTTTTCCATTGACGGTTACATTATATTCTTCCGAAAACAAGCTGTCAAGCAAATTATGAAATAAGTTTCATATTTTTCGCAAAAACGCTTGACATTGCATTTCAAATGGTGTATTCTACAGGCAAATAGAGAACAGTGTTCGCTAAAATAAAGGAGAGTGTTATGGTCAGAGATAAGGTAATGCACCACGGAAGCATTATGGAAGCCGCGACGAAAGAGTTTTTGACGTATGGTTTTACCGATGCGTCGATGCGCCGGATCGCTTCGGCTGCCAAAATGAGCGCGTCGGGTTTATACAAACATTTTGCCGGCAAAGAAGAAATGTTTTCCGCCCTCATTGAGCCTGCTTATCAGGGATTATTAGCTTTATTCCGCGGCAAAGAGCGCGCGCAACGGAAAAATATCGCCGACGGGGACATAAGTATGTGGAAAAACGGCGGAGACGCAAAACTTGCCGTCGCTTACATATACGATCACTTGGATGCTTTTCGTTTGCTCGTATGTAAATCGCAGGGCACAAAATACGAGAATTTCATACACGATCTTGCGGTACTCGAAGAAGGCGTCACCCTTTCTTTTATGGATACGCTGAAAAAACAAGGGATAAAGATCAATGATTTTCGCACGAGCGAATTACATCTTTTGACCACGGCAAACGTCAATGCTATTTTTCAAACGGTAGAACACGATTTTTCAAAGGAAGACGCCCTGCATTACGCAGAAACATTGGATATGTTTTTCTCGAAAGCTTTGCAAGTATTTTTCGGATATTAATGTCTTTATTGTATTGGTAAAGGCATTTTATTATAATATTTAGTTAGGCAATGCTAACAGCTGGAGGTAAATGTATGGAAAAGCAAAATGCAAAAGCCAAAAAACGAAGTGCGTTGAGCTGGATCGTCGAGTTTGCCGGCAATAAACGCAGTTTATACGCAATAAGCGTCGTTTTGGCGATACTGAGCGTCGTCGCGGGGTTTATGCCGTCTTGGAAAGAACGATGAGTCCCAATCGGATATTGTATTTAATACAGAGTTGCGGAACCGTGTATGATCATCATATCGATGTATAAGGATTATACAATACCATCAAAAATGACGCCGAGGAAATGGGTTGCGCCCCAAAATTCGGCGTCATTTTACTAAAAACGATATTGCTATGCAATGCGGTATGTTTTGAATTAAAACGCGATATATGCTCGTTTCTCTCGTATGCGATGTAATCTGAATATTTTACATTCTACCGGGGTATATCTCAAATTCGCAAGGAATGTATATCGCGCGGTGTATTCCCCATAAAAACTGAGCTTATTTTGTGATAGTGACCTTTTTGAGGTTGCGGGGAACGTCGGGGTTCAGACC
>JAFSRI010000015.1 GCA_017446155.1 Clostridia bacterium
AATGGAAGAAACAAGTGTGTTATACATATTTCGGTGTAGTCGGGATGGTCGTCAAAGTAGATCGGGAATACGGCGTGCATTTGATTTACAACAATGCCGTGCTTTTCGCTTGCGGCATTTATTTGCGAGATCAACTCTTCTATTTTATCTCTGTTTGTCAGCTGCTCGCAGGGGAGAGCGGTCTTTATGTCCGGCCATGTATAATAAACGTCAAGGTTAAAATCAACCGCGTCAAAGCCCGCTTCTTTTATCATTTCAAATGCTTTGTCAATACCGTATTTTTGTGCCATGGGCGCTGTCTGAACACCGATTTTTCTCATATTTATTTCCTCCGAAAAGATTATTGAATGTTGAATTTTGATAATTTGATGAAACCGATCATGTTGTAACGTTTTCATTTTATCGGAAACAACTCGTCTGCAAACTCGTCTATAAGACCAAGATCCCACAGCAGTCTGCTTCCTATGTATTTGTCGCGAATGTCCTTTGTGATAAGGAAAGCATAGTGCTCCGCCTCGCGTGTAACGTCTATTTCTTCGACTGTCGTCGGCGCGCCTATGTCTTTAAGCATCATTTCAACGCTCTCAGATGATGGCAATGCGTCGATTACAGCTATTATTTCGTCCCATTTTTGAATTATGGTTTCAAGGCGTTTTGCGTGAGATTCTTTATCATATTTGCGTTCTTTTTGCTCGTTTGAAATCATTGCGTCGGCGCCTTTGCCGAGATATTTTATAAGTGTTTTTTTCCACTCTTCATAGTCGAAATTCGATACAAATTCAAGCGCCTTTTCTCTGTTTGGAACAAGCGTTTTTATCTTTTCGTAAACGCGCAGAGAATTTATCGTGCCTATTCCGCACTGTATTCCGTGAAAATCAAACGGGACGCCGAACTCGACCGCTCTCATATCCCAAACGTGAGAGAAATAATGCTCCATGCCCGAAACGGGGCGGGATACTCCCGCATAGTTTGCCGCAATGCCTGAGAGAACCATGCCTTCCATTACGGCTTTAACGGCTTCTTTGTCGCGTGTAACTATTCCGCGGGCATTGTCAACTACTTTTTTCAGCGCGGTGTTTATCAGCGTCGCGATTCTTTCGCAGTAATATTCGCCGTTTATGATCTTTGAAATTTTCCATTCGCAAATACTTATGTATTTCGCTATCATATCTCCTATGCCGGACTGTATCATTTTCAGCGGAGATTTACAGAGAACGTCAAGGTCGCCTATTACGACGTCGGGGCATTTGCTGTCGACGGAAACTTTCAGCTCGTCGCGTATTACAGACGACGTTGCCGACGCATATCCGTCCATCGAAGGCGCCGTGCCTACTATCATATAAGGAATTTTAGCAATGTTTGCTACGATCTTGCCTATATCGTTTATAACCCCGGAACCGACTGAAATAAGCATATCGCACGTTGCGTCGTAGTGAAGAATTACAGACCCGACTGCTTTTTCATCAGGTTCGATACGCGCTTTTCCCATTACAAACTTTTTGTATTTAATGCCTGCCGAAGATATTACATTTTCAACTGTTTCTCCCGCGGCTGAATATGTGTTTTCATCGGCTAAAATAAACACTTTTTTTGCGCCGTAGCCGTTTATTATTTCGGGTATTTTGTTTATCGCGCCCGTTTCGATTATAGCTTTGCTCAGCTTTGCCGCGTGAGGTTTGCCGCATTCGCAAACAAAATCGCCTTTTGCCAGCAGAGCCGTTATGTTTGTTTCGGACATATCCGTTTCCTCCAAAGTTGGTTTTACGGAAATCATTATATTCTTTTTACTTGGTTTTTTCAAGTGGTTTGAAAAATATAAATGGTGAAAATATATGCGCTATGAAAAATCACGTGAAACAAATCTTTGTTTAAAAGCGTTGTATATAAAAAATGTGCGCCCGGTGATTCGTATATAAAAGCCCGTTTTGCTTGTGTATGCGCCGTCAATAGGAAAAAACGCCGGATAGCACGGGGCGGAATGCGGCAATCCAAAACCGCAAGGCATCAAAAAGAGAATAATGCACGAAAAAGAGAAAAGCGCACTCAAACGAGTGCGCTTTCGGAATATTAAGCAAAAATTATTTAAGTTCTGCGAAATATTTGATCGTGCGAACCATCTGGCTTGTGTAAGAGTTTTCGTTGTCATACCACGAAACAACCTGAACTTCATAGAGGTCGTCGGCGATCTTAGCTACCATTGTCTGTGTAGCGTCAAAGAGGGAACCGTATCTCATGCCGATAACGTCGGAAGAAACGATCTGGTCTTCGTTGTAACCGAAGGATTCTGAAGCCTGAGCCTTCATAGCTTCGTTGATAGCTTCCTTCGTTACGTCTTTGCCTTTAACAACGGCTGTAAGGATCGTTGTAGAACCGGTCGGAACGGGAACTCTCTGTGCGGAGCCGATGAGCTTGCCGTTGAGTTCGGGAATTACAAGACCGATAGCCTTAGCGGCGCCGGTGGAGTTAGGAACGATGTTAGCAGCGCCTGCGCGAGCACGGCGGAGATCGCCTTTACGGTGAGGACCGTCGAGGATCATCTGGTCACCTGTGTAAGCGTGGATCGTGCTCATGATACCGCTTTGAATCGGGAACGCGTCGTTGAGTGCCTTTGCCATGGGAGCGAGGCAGTTCGTCGTGCAAGATGCAGCGGAGAT
>JAFSRI010000016.1 GCA_017446155.1 Clostridia bacterium
CGCGGATCCTGCCGCCCTCGGCGTAAAAGCCCTCATTCGCGAGTTTTGCGATGTGGCAGAGGATATAATAATCCGTCTTGGTGGCGATCACGTCGCGGTCCATTACAAACTCCCACGCGTGTTTCAAATTGAGGATCTTCTGCACGTCGTTTGCCGATACGCCGTTGACGAGGCCGTTTTCGATGATATCCTCGGTCTGCGGGAAGGAGGTCGCCACGCCTTCAAGTACCGCTTGATCGTAAATGTTCGCCTTCATATTAGCGCGGGCGAAGTCGATATTGAGGATGACTTTATCGGAAAGCTCCTCCGTTGCGTAGCCGAGCTCCGCGAGCCGCTTTTCGATTTTACGAACACCTCTTTTCAGTTCGCGCGCTTCTTTTGTATAACGAAGTAGCGCGGCATAAAGGTCGTCGGAGAAGACGTCAACATAGGTGCTGGTCAGCTTCCCGGCAACGCGCTTGCGGACGTAAAGATACTTGCCGCTGTTATTCTCTTTTATCTCGGGAGTACCGTCGTAGGGCAACAGCTTCAGGCGCGCTTGTAAATCGGCGCGCTGCTGCAACAACTCTTGTATCTCCATATACTCGTAATTCATAATCGCAATCTCCTTATAGGGAAATCTAACAAATGTATTTTAACACAAAGTTCCCTAAATTTCAAGTACTATGCGTGAATTTTCAAAGAAAAGCGTTGCTTGAAATCGCTATAAAAAATTTTTTGAAAAAATTTTTTCGACGTGAATTGCCGTCTACTGCCGAGCAGGGAAAAATACGGCGCTCAAAAGGCGCGGAAAACCGCGTAACAGAGCCGTTATGTGCCAACCGCGTGTTCTTGAAAAGATTTGAAAAAACCCGTAATATTACAGTGTAAGCACAGAAAAAACACCGTCAGCGTTAGCATGATTTGAACTTGAAGAGTACGGTTCGTTCTGCTATACGTTGACGGTGTTTTATAAATCAAAACTTGCTTTTGTTTCACCGCAGATGTTCGCATCTGTGGGATTCAAATAAAACAAATTTCAATAATATGAAGGAGAGTTTGATGATGAAGGAACCTTAACAGAGGGAAACAAAAAGGATTCCGCCAAGGCGGAACCGAACAGGGCGACGGCAAGCGCGTAATAGCCGGACGCCGGATCACGTACGAGAGCAGAGAGGCAAGACCTCGGTGAAGCGATCGGAAGGAACGCCGAAAAAACGCTCTTTATCGCTTTGAGCGTTCATGTGGAAAACCAAAAAGCGAAAACCTGTATCGGTGAGGACGAAAACAGTAAATCGAACGTTTGAGCATAAGATTTTCGTTCTCGGATCACGGGCTTTCAAAGGCAGCTTTCGTCGTGCATAAGGCAAATCGGAAAGCTCCCGCCGAGAAACACCGACTGAGTTCGGGATTCGGCGCCGCGCAGTCCATTGCGGGCACCCTTGCTTCAAGGGTATGCGCACGGCGTCCGCCGTAAGGCGAGCGCCAAGTACTAACCTCTTTACGGGATCCGATGATATTACTTTTGATATGATTTTCCGTATGAGATGCGTTTGGGGAGTCGTAGGTCGGCTCGGAAGAGCCGGTCGGAGACGACCGAGCGAAGGGTTATCGCTTCGATATGATTTATGACAAATGACTGTCAGTTCGAGATTAACTGTCATTTATCGTTTCGAGAGCGGAGTCGTTTTTATTGAGCGAACGAAGTGAACTCAATAGAAACG
>JAFSRI010000017.1 GCA_017446155.1 Clostridia bacterium
ATTGTGAATAATTTTCGTTTCCTTAATACAGATTAAAAATATATGTATATCCATTTATTGCAAACAAAAATATGCGCAAAATGATAAAATGGCGGACATTGCTGTCCGCCATTTTTTAATATCCTCGGTTGACGTAATTATTTTACATAAACTTTTGAAACTATAAATGTTGGTATAAGCCAGAAAAGCTGATAGAGCGCGGGATAAATTGTAAGCCAACCGATAGCGTTTCCGGTAGCGATGAGAAGTCCCGCAACAACGGCGCCGATAACTGACGCCACGAGCTTCATGGCGAAATTAGTTCTTGAAATGCTGACGAGCTTGTCGCAAAGCAGCAAAGTTTTGATCATACCTTTAAGCGTGCCTGTTGAAGCAATGCCGCCGTCGCGCGCCGAAACAACGTCCTCGTCGCCATCAGGGGCACTTCCCTTTATCACCTTTATCGCATACTGGTCGGGGTCGAGTCTGTTCTTATAAAGAAGGTCGCTGTCGATGCACGGGTCGATTGTACTGATAGCTACGCAGATGCCGTCCTCGTGGAGATGTTTTACAATATAAATGAAATCGGGTGAGGTGTTATACTGAATATAGAATTTTGCAATGATTACCTCGTCGCACGCAAGATAAAGAATACGCTTGTTCGTCTTGCCGCCGTATTCGTCGTCGACGTCTTCTTTCACCGTTTCAAAGCACTGGTTTTCCATATATTCGGGCTGACCGACAACAACGTGCTTGCCATCGACGATTGCGTCGATGCCGAGATCTGAAAGTTCCTTTATTTCAACGCTGTCCGACGTTGCCTTTTCAAATGCTGCCGCACCGAATACCGTTGCAAGCGGACCGCCTATCTTGGAAAATACGCTTGCGGCATAGTATATAACTTTTTCAATGCTGTTATTGTCAAGAACCTTAACGCTCTTCATTCTGATTTTATCCGCGGGGAAAGCATCCTCGTCGGAGAATGTGACGACAGACGTCTTTTCATATTTTTCAGGCGTAGCTTCGGAAAGAATAGCCGCGCCGTGAGAATATGAGCGGAGAGAGCCGAGGTATGCCGGGTATGCAAACGAGATAAACGCCGACATTGGCGCGCAAAGCAAGAATGCTATATATGCGTTTGTCATGCTTGTATATGCATCGTTTTTAAACGCGACAAGCGAAACGACAAGCGCGATAACCGCTACCACCAAAACTATGGGAAGGAAAATTTTAAGCGGATTTCTGTTTTTAGGTGTATCGTCTTTATTTGAGAAAAAGTCTGAAATGAAGTTTGCGTTCTTTACTTTGCAAACGTCGGAATCTTTTGTGAGATACTCGCTGAACGCAACGTCTTCTCTGCTTCTCTCGTCGGCACCCACGCGGGAGATGACGCGTTTTGTCTTTCTTGATGAAATGACTTTGAACGCGTATATATCTCTGTTGAGAAGGAACGACGCTGAGAGAAGATCAAAGAATGCAAATATTGCAAATGAGAAGTTGTAAAGTTTTATTTCGCCCCAAAAGTCAAATGTCATGTACGAAACAAATGCTGTAACTGATGTGGCAATCGAAATAATAAGCGCTGTGAATACGATTGCATCAACGTCGATCTTGCCTTTGAAAAGGTTCTTTACGGCAAGAATCAGCCTGTCGCACACGATAAGCGCACACGCAACCGTCAGCATCCAGTCGACGGCAATAAACACCGTGGTGTCTATATTTGCGCCGAGCGCCGGAATGGGAAGGATAAATTCCCAAACGAGGAGCACGGCGGCGATGAACGCACACGCGAGCATCCTGAGTCTGAGGGACATATGTTTCTTTCTGAAAACACCGAAAATTTCTTTGTTATCCTCAGCGTCCGTATATTCAAACAGAGGTCTGTCGAGCATTTCGGTTACGGTGTTGTTTGTCTGAACCGTATCCGTTACAAGCATTGCCGTATTGGAAAGTTCTTCCGTCGTTTCAAGTTCGGACGTGCCTGAAAATGAATACTCGTCATACCCTTTTCCCGTCGTATGAGTGCCCTCGTCTTTTGAAGGCTCATATCCGAACGCCATCATCATCATTGCCGTGTCGGACGACGCCTTTTCTTCGGGTTTTTCCGTTTCATCAACTTCGGGCTTGTCCACCTCCGCGGTGATTATTCTGCCCGTATTTTCATCTTCTTCAATTTCCATTTGATTGATTGCTCCGTTTTTTATATTTGTCGATGAAGCGCGTTCATATGCGATAAGCTCTTCCGTACTTCCAAGATTATCTAC
>JAFSRI010000018.1 GCA_017446155.1 Clostridia bacterium
GCTATCATAACGCCGGCAAGTATTGCTATTACCGCGATTACGATAACGAGCTCAACGAGAGTAAAGCCTTTTTTGTTTCTTTTCATAGTGGATCCTCCTATTAAAATATTTTTTGTTTTGCTTCGTTCTCGCTTTCCTCACTCCCGATCCATCCCCGGAAATTGCTCGGGCGAATATTCCGGTTTCACCCGGCAATAGTTCAGATCGAGAAACGAAAACTCTGCACCGCAAAATGACGAAACAAAAATCACTTTGCGGTTATATGAGAAACTTACTCAACGCAAGCGATCTCCGAAATATTATAAGTGTTCACGGCGAAAAGCAAGAGCGCAGCTCAATAACCGATTTCGTACATTTTTTCTCAGCGAGAAAATCCCACGAAACAACAAATAGTTTTTTACCATTTGTATTCACATCTATTTTAAACGCTTATATGTGATTTGTCAATAGTTTGTAAGATATTTTTATAAAAAATTTGCAAAAAGTATTTTTTTTACAATTTTCCTGCGAATAATGTTACAATTTGTTTTCGCTTTTTTTCAAATTACAAATTTATGACAAATTTTGCAAATGTATTTGTGAATTTTTATCTTTTAACATTATTTTTATTGATATAGCCGCGTTTTTGTGATATAATTTAGCAAACGCTAACAAAAAAGGACGTTAAAATGGCAACATATTATATAGATTCCCTCTCGGGTTCTGACGAAAACGACGGCAAAAGTGCGCTTACTCCGCGGGATAGCCTACACGGGCTTAAAATATCCGCGGGAGATACGGTACTTTTCAGGCGCGGAAGCGAATACAGAAACACATGTTTATTTTACTCGGGCGATGTCGGGCAACCGGTAACGTTTTCCGCTTACGGCGACGGTGAAGCTCCGCGGTTTTACGGTTCAAAAAGCGCCGGCGAAATATATTTGTGGGAAAACGTAAGAGATAACGTTTGGAAATACAAATTGCCGCTGAAAAGCGAAGTAGGCAACGTCGTTTACGATTTCGGCGAGGAGTGCGGCGAGCTTGTGTGGGATGAAGAAAGCCTTGACGAAAACGGCAAATGGTATTTTTCTGATTACGGCTGCAAGAGTTTACCCTCCCACGACGCATATCTTCTTATTTATTGCGACTGCAATCCCGCTCAAAAATACCGAAGTATAGAGATTTGCCTCTACGGCGAACGAAAAATGTTGTGTGGAAGCAACGTGAAATTTGAAGGATTGCACTTTCTTTGCGGCGGCGTTCACGGATATGCGGAAACGAACGCGACAAACGTTTCTTTTTCCGAATGCATATTCGAGCACATAGGCGGTTGCGTTTGGGACAAAGATAAAAAGATACGTTTCGGCAACGGTGTCGAGTTTTGGAACGGGGCGGAAAACGTAAAAATAGAAAACTGTGATTTTTACGATATATATGATTCGTGCTTTACAACGCAAGGTGACGGAGATAATTGCGGCGAGTTTAAAAACATTGACGTTCTGTCGAACAATTTTTCAAATTACGGCATGGCGGCATATGAGATAAGGGATAAAATCGGAAAAAACGTAAGGTTTGAATTTAACGTTTGCGACGGAGCAGGCGCGGGTTTTTCAATGCTTACCGACATTTCCCCGCGAATGTCGGAGATTTACCCCGAACCAATGGGCTATCATATTTTTGCATGGCGGATAAGCAATCCGACAGCAGGCGGTCAGATACGCATAATGAGCAACATCTTCCGCGGTATACCCGCCGGAAAGAAAACAATTTACGCCGACATTTCCCCCGACGCAAAGACGCAGATTTTGACCGATTTTTAACTGACGGTTTTCATAATTATTTATTGTTTATCAATTCGGTTCGATTACTGTAAAGCCGCTATAATCGACTTGTATTTATGTATTGAGGAAGATTTATCAGCGGAAAACACTTTGAATAACCACACCGTATTATAATAATATTTTCGTTACAACAATTTTATCCGAAAAAAGAAAGGAATAAGATGCAAAAAAAATTCAATGTAGAAGGAATGAGCTGCTCGGCTTGTTCCGCGGCTGTCGAGCGTGCCGTGTCAAGACTTGACGGAGTTGAAACCGCCAATGTAAATCTGCTCGGAAAATCAATGATATGCGATTATGACGAAAACAAGGTGTCAGCTGACGCAATAATGACGGCTGTAAGCAAAGCCGGGTTTTCAGCAAGCGAATATACCGCCCAGTCTGAGAAGCCGAAAGAACCGGCTGTTAAAACAAACACCGGTGACGGTTATACTCCCGTAAAAACACGCCTTATAATATCTATATGCTTCTTGGTGATACTTATGTATATTTCCATGGGACATATGATTTCTCTTCCCTTGCCGCCATTCCTTTCGGGCATGGAAAACGCCCACGCATTTGCGTTCGCACAGTTTTTGCTCACATTGCCCGTCCTTTACGTCAACCGAAAATTCTTTATTCACGGCTTTTCCGCAATATTCAGAGGCTCGGCAAATATGGACAGCCTCGTTGCGCTCGGCTCTACCGCCTCAATGCTTTACGGCGTGTTTGCGATATTCGCCATAGGTTACGGGCTTGGTCACGGCGATATGGAACTCGTTCACAGGTACATGTCAAACCTCTATTTTGAGTCCGCGGCGATGATACTTACTCTCGTTACGGTCGGCAAATATCTTGAAGAACGATCAAAGAACAAGACAAACAAAGCCCTTGAAGCGCTTATCGACCTCGCGCCGAAAACAGCCACTGTCATTCGCGACGATAAAGAAGTTGAAATTCCGGTAGAGCAAATTGTCGTTGGCGATAAAGTGCTCGTCCGTCCGGGCGAGAGGATTGCTGTCGACGGAGTTGTGATAGAAGGAATGTCGTCTGTTGACGAATCAGCTTTGACGGGCGAAAGCATGCCGGTTGAAAAAACAGCGGGCAGTAAGGTACTTTCGGCTTCCGTAAATAAAAACGGCGCTCTTGTTATTCGCGCCGAAAAGGTCGGAGAGGATACGACGTTTTCAAAAATAGTTGAGCTCGTCGAAAACGCGGGTGCGTCAAAAGCGCCGGTGGCAAAGCTGGCCGACAAAATAGCGGGAATATTTGTTCCCGTCGTGTCGGGCATCGCTCTTGTAACGCTTGCCGTATGGCTCATTACCGGCAACACGTTTGAAAATGCCCTCTCGTGCGCGATAAGCGTTCTTGTAATATCCTGCCCTTGCGCGCTCGGACTTGCCACCCCCGTGGCTATCACCGTGGCAACCGGAAGATGCGCGTCGAAAGGAATTATGATAAAATCCGCCGAGGCGCTTGAAACACTTTGCAAATGCGACACGGTCGTGCTCGACAAAACAGGCACCGTGACCGAGGGAAAGCCTGCGGTAACAGATATTATTTCCGTTTCAATGCCCGAGCATGAGCTTTTAAAACTCGCAGCGTCCGTCGAAAAGCCGAGCGAACATCCGCTGGCGGAGGCTGTCGTTGAAGCGGCGGGAGAAGAGGAACTGCTCGAAGTTGAAAATTTCACCGCTGTTCCCGGCAAAGGTGTTACCGCCAACATCGGCGGCAAAACCGTATACGGCGGAAACGCCGCGTATATGGCTGAGATCGGATGTGACATATCCGAATATGAAAAACAAACCGAAAAGCTCGCGTCCGAAGGAAAAACAGTCATGTTCTTCTCTGTTTCAAATAAGCTTCTCGGTTTTATCGCCGCGGGAGATAAAGTTCGTTCGACAAGCGTTGAAGCGATAAAGAAAATGCACGCGATGGGACTCAAAGTGGCGCTTCTGACAGGCGATAACGCCGTGTGTGCCAAAGCCGTAGGCAGCGAAATAGGCGCAGACGACGTAATAGCGAACGTTCTGCCGGCAGATAAAGAAACAGTTATAAAAGATATGCAATCGGCAGGAAGAAAGGTAATTATGGTCGGCGACGGAATAAACGATTCACCGGCGCTTATGCGCGCCGACGTCGGTGTTGCCATAGGCGAAGGCACCGACATTGCGATAGACTCCGCCGGGATAGTTCTTATGAAAAACGACTTAAACGACGCGGCGGAAGCTATATCTTATTCAAAGAAGACGATGAGCAATATCAAACAAAATCTCTTCTGGGCGTTCTTTTATAACACTATCGGAATACCGATAGCGGCGGGTGTTCTTTACCCGATATGGGGCATTTTGCTCAGCCCAATGATAGGCGCCGCGGCCATGAGTTTAAGTTCACTGTTCGTCGTTACAAACGCACTGAGATTATATAAAAAATAAATAAATGGGAGGATATTTTTACTATGAAAGTCACAAAAGAGATCAAAATCGAGGGTATGCACTGCTCCGGCTGTACAGGCAGAGTTGAGCGAGCGCTCAACGCTTTGGAAGGAGTCAGCGCCACGGTAGATCTGCAAAGCAAAACGGCAAAAATAGTTTTGGAAAAGGAAATACCCGAGGAAGTTCTAAAAGAAACGATCGAAGAACTCGGCTTTATTTACGTAGGCTGAATTTCCGCAATATTCAAAGCCGTCGCGCAATTTGCGCGGCGGTTTTAATTTTACAAATATTATCCGGTTAAACTGAGTTAAATTTTCATTATTAACTTAGCAGACAAAGTTTTTCCATAAATTCAGGATGATTAAATAAAATAAAAGTTATTCGCACGGCAGTTTAAAATGCAAAAGCATTTTTCGACGTTGCATTTCGGAAATGTTAAGAAAAATATCTTTTCAAAAAAGCGTTTAATATTATAGCTTCATTTGTCAGTTATCCATTCAAAACAGTTTACATATGGCAAATAACACTTTTCCGACTCTTTACATATAATGAGAAAAAACAAGAACGGAGAATAAAATGGCAAATTACGGAAAACTGATAGTGCAAGCCGTCGCCGCGCAAAGCGCATACCCGGTGCCGGACGCGCTCGTGCTTGTAAGAGAGGCGACGGACAACGGAATGAGGCTTATAGCGTCGCTGAGAACAGACGAAGACGGACTCACCGACCCGCTTGAAATAGAGGCACCGCCGGAGTCGCAGTCGCTCTCACCCGGTCTCGGCAAGGCGTATACCGCCGTAAACATAGAAGTACAAGCGGACGGATTTATGACTGACGTAAAGCAAAACGCGCAAATATACAGCGGGGTGACGTCGCTTCAAATCGTCAATCTTATCCCCTTGCCCGATTCGGATAGAATGCGCTATCCTTCAATCATGGAAAACGTCACCGAAAGCTCCCCGCCCGAGCTTTGAGAAAGAGAGGCGAAAACATGGCGGTTTTCCCAACAGTTCCCGAAAAAATAACGGTGCATCTCGGCGCACCGGCGTCCGACGCCGAAAACGTCACCGTAAACTTTCCGTATTACATAAAAAACGTCGCGTCAAGCGAAATATATCCCACATGGCCCGAAAGCGCCATAAGAGCAAACGTTCTGGCACAAATTTCGTTCGCGCTCAATCGCATATACACCGAATATTATCCATCTCGCGGATATAATTTCGACATTACCAACGACACGACGGTGGATCAAGCGTTTATCCCCGAAAGGGACATCTATGAAAATATAAGTCAGATAGTTGATGAAATTTTCAATACTTATATCGTGCGCGAGGGCGCGATTGAACCGCTTTTTGCGCTCTACTGCGACGGAGTGAACACTACCTGCGACGGGCTTTCACAATGGGGCAGCGTTGCGTTGGCAGACCAAGGCAACGGCGCGTTTGACATTTTGCAAGCATATTACGGAGATAATATCTCCCTTGTTGTAAACGCGCCGGTCGAAGAAGCGCGCCCGTCTACCCCCACCGTTCCATTGCGGCTCGGAATTACGAGCAACGACGTCAGATTCATTCAGATCAGGCTCAACAGAATATCGTCAAATTACCCTTCAATACCGAAAATAGCAAACGTCAACGGCGTATTCGGCGTTGATACGGAAAACGCCGTCAAGGCTTTTCAGCGCATTTTCAGTCTGCCGGAGAACGGCGTCGTTGACAGCGCCACATGGTATAAAATTCAACGAATATACAGCGCCGTAAAACGTTTGAACGAAATAGTGAGCGAAGGGCTGACGTTTGACGAGGTCGCACAGCAGTACAACGGCAATATAAGCATGGGCGACGAGGGTATAGAGGTAAGCGTAGTTCAGTATTATCTCAACGTTCTATCGACGTTTGACCCGCGCATGCCGCCCGTCGAGGTAAGCGGCGTTTTCGGCGAAGAAACGCGCGACGCGGTGTTCACATTTCAAAATATATACGGCCTGCCGATAACGGGCGTCGTTGACGTGGCAACTTGGGAAAAACTGTTCGACGTTTACTATGGCTACGTTCAGTCAATCGACATCTCCGATCTCGGCACAAGTCCGCTTCCCTTTCCCGGCTCGTTTTTAAGTCTTGGTTACGAGGGCGAAGACGTTACGGTATTACAACAATATATAAACGGCGTGTCAGTTGCGTTCGACACGATACCCGAGATACCCGTCACAGGTGCGTTCGACGTAAACACGCGCGACGCGGTATTTGCGGCGCAAAGCACTCTCGGTCTTCCGATAAACGGCTTTGTAGGGCCGATATTGTGGGACAGACTTGCAAATCTTTATTCCGACATTCAAAGCGGAGAATACAGAAATCAATATCAGTTCGGCGGTGAAAACGGCACCGTCGAATGAGAAAGGCGGCAAAATGAAAAAAGACAGTGTCTACGAATTGCAGAATATGTTGAGGAAAATATTCAGCGCCGAAAAAATAAACGTTATGCTTACACCTGACGGTATTTACGGTGACGAAACCGAACGCGCGGTCAAAATTTTTCAAAAACAACACGGAATAAACCCAACCGGCATAACCGACCAAACGACGTGGGACGCAATAGTAAAAGAGTATAAAGACGTAATGGAGCAATGCTCGGCGGGCGAAGGGATTTACCCGTTTTACGCCGGATGTTGCTGCAACAGCGGCGAGAGAAGCGACCTTGTATATATTATCCAAGTGATGTTGACGGCGCTTGGCGTCGTATATGACGACTTTCCCGAAATTGAGATAAACGGAACGTTTGACGAGCCCACCGAGCAAGCGGTGAAAATTTTTCAGCGTATAAACCGATTGAGCGAAACGGGTACGGTGGATATAAGAACATGGAACGCGCTTGCAAAAAGTTACAATTCATTTGCCAATAACCCCTGCTATATTTCTTAAAACAAAGAAAAAATATTGATTTTATAACTTCTTTGTGGTAAATTATTATTGAATTTACCACAAAGGAGTTTTTTATGGATTTCACTTTTGAAAAAATCAAAAAAACGATGAACAAGGTCGATGGAAACATGAGGGTTTCCACAATACCAATAAAAAAAGCCGAATGGACGTTTTGCGAATATAAAACCGGGCACACGCCGCCGGAGGATTCGTCATGGATACCTCTCGAACAAAAACCGCAAATAAAGGGCGAATGCCACGGGTGGATAAAAGCCGAGCTTGATGTCCCTGCAGAATGGAACGGCAAAACCGTGTTTTTCTTCAACGACAGTGAAGTTTACGGCAACAAAAGCAGTCTCCCGCAAACGATAGTATATATCGACGGTGAGCTTTTCGCCGCGTTTGACACGTTCCACAGATATTTCTCTCTCGAAGGAATTTGCGGAAAACATGATCTTCTTTTATACGTATACCTCCCCGAAGGGCAGCAATATATAAACATCTCATACAATCTATCCCTTATGGACGACGACATAATCGGACTTTACTATGATCTTCGTGCGCCGCATGACGTCATGAGCTTCACAAAAAAAGACACGCGCGAGTACGGGCTTATTCGCGACTGCCTTTCTTCCGCATGCGATCTGCTCGATTTACGAAGCGTCGAAGCGCTGAGAGAAACCGCACCGAAAGCGAGAGAATATCTCAAAGAGCATTTTTACAACGAGCTTTGCGGAAAAGAAGAAATAGAGTGCGCCTGCATAGGTCATACACATATTGACGTTGCGTGGCTGTGGCCTGTAAGACAGACGAGAGAAAAAGTTCAGCGGTCGTTTGCCACGGTGCTTAACATGATGCGCCGTTTCCCCGACTATAAATTCATGAGTTCACAACCTCAACTCTATAAATTTTTAAAAGAAGAAGCACCGGAACTTTATGAAAAAGTCAAAGAACAGGTAAAAGCCGGCAGGTGGGAAGTTGAGGGAGCAATGTGGCTTGAAGCGGATTGCAACCTGACAAGCGGCGAAAGCCTTGTAAGGCAGATCATTTACGGCAAACGTTTCATTCGCGAAGAGTTCGGCCGAGATAGCCGCGTGCTGTGGCTGCCGGACGTGTTCGGATACAGCGCTGCGCTTCCGCAAATACTCAAAAAGAGCGGCGTTGATTATTTTGTAACGTCAAAAATAAGCTGGAACGAAGCAAATAAACTTCCCTGCGACATTTTCATGTGGAAAGGTATCGACGGCACGGAGGTTAAATCGTATTTCCTTACGGCTCAAAAACATGAAAGCAGTAAAGCGGAACCGAAAACATACGTTACTTATAACGCCACGACCGAGCCCGCAATGATACGCGGCGCATGGGAAAGATTCCAGCAAAAAGATATATTAAACGACGTGCTCGTCACTTGCGGATTCGGCGACGGCGGGGGCGGGCCGACATATGAGATGGTGGAGCTTGAAAGGCGCGAAAGCTATGGCATACCCGGTTGCCCGAAAACAAGATTTGAGTTTTCGGCGGATTTTCTCGACGGCGCGTTTGACAAGGTCAAAAACTCCAAAAATCTGCCGAGCTGGACAGGCGAATTATACCTTGAATTTCACCGCGGAACATATACTTCTCAGGCGCAGAACAAGCGAAATAACAGAAAATCCGAATTCCTGCTTCAACAGGCGGAAACTGCGGCGCTCACCGATATGCTCCTCCTCGGCGGAAAATACCCGACGGATACGCTCCGCTCGCTGTGGGAAACGGTCCTTCTCAATCAATTCCACGATATTCTTCCCGGTTCCTCCATTCACGAGGTATACGAAGTAAGCGAAAAAGAATATGAAAAAGTCATAGCTGACGGCAATAAAATAAAATGCGACGCCCTTTCGTCTATCTCGGCAAACATTAAAACCGATGGCGGCACGCTCGTCTTTAACCCCAATTCTTTCACCGCATCAGACGTCGTAAATGTCGGCGGTAAATGCGTTTACGTTGAAGATATTCCGGCAAAGGGCTGGAAAGTCATACATCCCGTAATTTCAGACAGCGTTGTGATTTCATCCGACTTGCGCCACGCCGAAAACGACTTCTTTGACGTTGTATTCGACGAGAACATGAATATCGCACGTCTTTTTGACAAGCGCGCAAAGCGCGATGTGTTGAAAGCCGGTTCCGTCGGCAATGAGCTTTTAGCGTTTGAAGATTATCCTCGCGAATATGACGCGTGGGAGATAACAAACTATTATGAGGACAAAATGTGGAAAGTAAACGACGTGGCAAGCGTTGAGCTCGTCGAAGATGGCGAAAGAAAAGGCGTTAAATACACAAAGCGCTTCGATATTTCTTCAATTACTCAAACTGTTTGGCTTTATTCACACAAGGCACGCGTTGATTTTGAAACGGAGATAGATTGGAAAAACGACCACATCCTGCTCAAAAGTGCGTTTCCGCTCGCAATTAACACCGACACGGCGACGTTCGACATTCAATACGGCAACGTAAAACGTCCGACTCACCGCAACACGAGCTGGGATCAGGCAAAATTTGAGGTATGCGCTCACAAATTCGTCGATGTTTCCGAATACGGTTACGGCGTGTCCATGCTCAACGACTGCAAATACGGGTATGACGTTCACGACTCGACTTTGAGGATCACAATGCTGAAAAGCGCGACGTATCCCGACCCTGCCGCTGACAAGAGAAAACACTTTTTCACATATTCTCTCTTTCCGCACACGGGCGATTTCCGTCAGGCGGGAACGTATAAAGAGGCGTATCTGTTAAATCAGCCGCTTTCAGCAGTTGAGGTCAAAGCGCAAAGCGGCAAATTGCCCGATGCGTTCAGCCTCGCGTCAGCCGACTCGGATAACGTGTATTTTGAAACGTTGAAACTCTCCGAGGACGGAAAAAGCGTTGTGCTTCGTTTGTATGACGCGTTCAACTCCACAAATGACGTTGCCATATCATTCGGGTTTGATTTCAAAGCGGCATATATCTGCGACTTGCTTGAAAACAAACTGTTTAAAGCCGATACCGACGGCAGAAAAGTTACGCTGAACATAAAACCGTTTGAAATTGTTACGCTTATGCTGGAAATATAAATCAAAAAAATTGCTTCCGACTCTTGAAATGCACCCCCTATGGGTGCATTTCATCTTGTCGGGAGCTTTTCAAACACTCTTTTAACACAAAGCAAAAAAGCCGGGATATTTTGCATATCACGGCTTTTATTTATCAAATATCGGCTTCTCTGTATCCGTCAAGCGCCTTTTTAACAATCTCTTCCCATGTTTTCGGAATAGTGTTTTTAGCATTTTCGCCGACGGTCTTGATTCTGTCGGAAGAAAAAACTTCGACGATTTTTTCTTTCATAGCCTCAACGTCGTCTTTTGCCACATAGCCGTTGACGCCATCTTCTATAACCTCGGCAGAGTTTGATCCTTCAACAAGCAAAGCGGGCAATCCCACCGTTGCGGCTTCTCTGAGCACAAGCGGGGCGTTATCATAAAGCGATGGGAAAAACAACAGGTCAGACAACATATAAACCCCTGCGATAAGTCGCCTGTCAGCTATCTTACCGGTGAATATCACCCTGTCGTCAATCTTTATCTTTCTTGCGTATTTCTTTATTTCGTCCCCATTATATCCGCACCCTACGATCACCGTTACGATGTCGTCGCGCTCTGCCGACAACGCTTTTGACGTATCGAGAACAAGTTTAAGATTTTTCTGCCATATTTGCTGTCCGACAAACAGCAGTATTTTTTTGTCAAGCGGTATATTGAACTTTTCCGCCGCATCTTTTTTAATGCTTTCGCTGTCGTCCGTCGGCAAAAAGTCAACACCGTTCTCCATTATTCCAACATCGCCTTTAAAGCCATAGCCTTTCAGCGTATCAGCGGTGTTCTTGCTGCAAGCCCACGCGACGTCTACTTGGCAGAAAAAATCTACCACCGCGTTTGAAACAAGGCTTGCCGTTGTTTTGTTATGAGTAATGTTCAGCGCGTCGTCATAATACTTGCTGTGGAACGTTGCAAAAGTCGGAAGATTAAATTTATTTGCCAACCTCAGTCCCAACAAGCCTTCACCGAAAGGCGAATGAATATGAACGACGTCAAAATCTTTTTCTTTAAAAAACCGGATAAGTTTCTTTGAAAGAACCGGGAAGCCGATGGATACTCCAAACTTGAACAACCTCGACGATGGAGTTCGCACAACGTCATATTCGGTATTATCAACGTATTTTTTGCCGTTGCTCGGCGTAAACACGCAGGCATAACCGCCGCTTTTGTTGATCTCTTTCGCATAAGCGTCAACGACTCTCACCACCCCGTCGATCGACGGATAGAACAAATCGATAAACAACGCCACCCGCAAAGGTCTGTCTTGCGGAACCTGTTTCTTTTTGTGTTTTTTGTTTTTCACTGCACTCTTTGTCACGATAATTATACCTATAATAATCCAAGAATAATATACAAGCAACCGCCATACTATCATTGCCCAGAATAGAAATCCGCCTTTAAGCGACGAAAACACCGCATAAAACGACATCTCAGCCGCCCCTGCGTTTCCGGGCGTGGGAAAAACGGTTATCGACGTGTAAATGTAAACCGTAAGTGAAAATACGGTAAACCAATCCCCCGCTCCGCCAAAGGCTTTCAGCATAAAAAACGGAATGGAAAGAATGGCAAGCTGATATAAAAGCGAGAAAATGAACATTTTTATAAAGAAAAACGGGCGTTTGTTCATCGCTTTCAGGCTGGTAATATATTCGTCGAGCAACGAAAAGACTTTTTCCGCGCTTTTTTCTCCGTTTTTCAGTATGTGCATTTTTGCAAGCAGACCCGTTACGCCGCCGATGAGTTTTTTGAACGGCTTAGGCAGCACCGCAAAGAAAATTATAGCAAGCGGTATTGCCATATACATCGCAAGCCCCAGAAACGCCACTACTCTCACGACGGCGATTCCCGCGAGCATGGGCCCGTTCACTATGAACACGACTATGGCTATCGCAACGAACGCTATCTGCTGCATAAGAAACGCCGCTATCGGAACAGCGCTGCTCGTTCCGGAAGAAAAGCCGCGCTGATAAAGATAATGTATTTGGAACGGTTGTCCGCCCGCGCCGAATGGAGTTACGTTGTCATAATACTTTCCCAGCATCGAACAGTTAAACGCTCCTCCACGGTCGATATGCCCTTCGCACATCATTATCATATCTTTGTATTTCAGATATTCCACGAACACCGCTATGCAAAAACACAGCACACCCGCAAGCAAAAACAAATATTTTACATCCGCAAACGAAATAAACTGCGCTTCCTTTGCGCTCTTGCCTATTTCTTTCACCGCAATATAGCCGACAATAATAAGATTGAGCACAATGGTAAGTATCATCACTATAATGCGCCGTTTTTTCGGGTTTTTCTTTGCCGGCGCCCGCGATAGTTTTGCAATTTTTCCGGAATCGGCGCGCTTGTTTTCCGCTTTCGCAGAATTTATTGCGCGTTTTTTCTTTATATCTTTTTTACTCAAAATAAAAATCCCCCGAAAAATATGTCAAATAAAAAGAACGAAATCACTGTAAATCAAAGCCTATAAAAAACAAATGAAATCGGCACAGTCACAGCCAAACATAATTCAAGATGCCATATATCGATTATACACAACGATAAAATAGGAAAAATCACATTATATGTCGATTACGTTTGACATTCAAAATAAATTATTTATATTATACCACAATCTACACCATAAAACAAGTAGCAATGAAAAAAACGCCGCATTTCTCGATAAACCGAAATCAATACGTATTTGACATTATTTATTGTTACGGTTATAAATGTTTTACATATAAGAATATCTATTGACTTTTTTTGCATTTAATGATAAAATCATCATACTGCCACCGGGTAGAAAAATGCAAATCGAGCATTCTTTTGTGCGTCGTTAGGTCTTTGAAGACGCACATGGGGATGCTTTTATTTTTTGGAGGAATATGAGAGTTTCCGGCTATTTTTCAAAATTTGAAAAAACACTTTGGGCGTGTTCTGTCATGGGAATTACAGTTTCTTTCTTTGCTTTCGGGCAAAGTGACGCTTTAAGCCTTATAGCCTCACTTATCGGTGTAACATCACTTATTTTTAACGCAAAAGCAAACCCGATAGGTCAGGTTCTTATGATAATTTTCAGTATTATGTACGGGATAATTTCATTTTCGTTTTCATACTACGGCGAGATGATAACATATCTCGGAATGACGATGCCAATGGCGGTAACAGCACTCGTGACATGGCTTAAAAATCCTTACAAAGGAAACAAAAGCGAGGTGCAAGTAAACAAATTGAGCGTAAAAGAAACGGCGTTTATGATATTTCTGACAGTTTTGATTTCAACATTTTTTTATTTTATTTTAAAAATGCTTGGAACAGCAAATATAATACCGGGGACAATATCCGTTGCAACAAGTTTTGCCGCGGCATATCTTACGTTCAGGCGCAGCGCGTATTTTGCCTTTGCATATGCGTTAAATGATGTGATTTTGATTTTTTTATGGACGCTTGCGGCATATCAAAATTTAAAATATATTTCAGTTATCGTTTGCTTCGCGGCATTTTTTGTAAATGATATATATGGTTTTGTAAACTGGAAAAGAATAAAAAAACGACAAAGCGTGAAAAATTAAAAAACGGCGGTGATTCCGCCGTGTTTTGTTTTATATAAA
>JAFSRI010000019.1 GCA_017446155.1 Clostridia bacterium
ATGAGCTTATGAAAAGGATAAACGACCGCCGCGTCGGCGTATGCCTTGACATTGGTCACGCAAATTACTCTCGTGCGTCGATTGACGAATGGGTAAATGCCTTGGGCGAAAACATTCGCTACGCGCATCTGTCAGATAACGAGGGTTTGTTTGACAACCATATGTCGCTCGGCACCGGAACCGTTGACGTTTTACGCGCAAGCGAGCTTCTTTCGCCACTAGGCGATATTCCGATGACGCTTGAAGTCGGAGGAATGGAAAATATCAAGAAATCAATTGATTTTATAAAAGAAAATCATCTTTTCGGACGGTGAGAAAATGAACAATAACAAAGACTTTATTCAACAAAGCATAATTCGAGATATGTCGGAGGGCGTCATGACCATAGGTCTTGACGGAAAAGTCAACTCCATAAATCCCGCGGCAGAGCAGATCCTTCAGAAAACGGAGTCGGAACTTGTCGGACGGGCGTTCGCGCGGTCTTTTTTCGAGTATGAAGAAAACGACGCATTCAACCAGACGATACTTGACGCTGTTTACGACACTTCGTCATCGCATGAAAACATCGTGCCTTATTTTACCGGCGACGTCACGCGCACGCTTCACGTCACAACGTCTTACTTGAAAGACGGGGAAGAGAAAATTGGCGTTATCGCCGTGCTTTCGGATATGAGCGAGCTTGTTGAGCTGCGCGACGCGCTGAAAGCGATGGAAAAGATAAAGGCGCTCAACGGCAAGCTCGAAATGAGAAACAAGCTTCTCTCGGAAACGTTCGGAAGATTTCTCTCGGACGATATCGTGCGAGAACTTCTTGAAACTCCGAACGGACTTGCGCTCGGCGGGAAAAAGAGAGAGCTTACGATAATGATGAGCGATCTGCGCGGATTTACCGCAATGTCGGAAAGAATGGCGGCGCAGGACTTGCTTGCAATGCTCAATCACTATCTTGGTGAAATGACGGAGATCATCCAAAAACACAGCGGCACGATAATAGAATTTATAGGCGACGGTATAATGGCTATATTCGGCGCGCCGCTTGAAAGCGGAACGCACGCCTCCGACGCTGTCGCGGCGGCTGTCGAAATGCAGTCGCGCATGGGTGATATAAACCGTTGGAACGAAGAGCACGGATATGAGATCTTGCAAATGGGGATAGGTATTAACACGGGCGACGTGATAGTCGGTAATATCGGCAGCGAAAAACGCACCAAATACGGCGTTACGGGCGCAAACGTCAACCTTTGCGGCAGGATCGAAAGTTACACCGTCGGAGGGCAGGTGCTTATTTCTCCCACCACGCGCGAAAAGATAAGTGCTCCTCTCACCGTTGAAAACGAGGCGGAGGTAATGCCGAAGGGAGTCAACGCACCGATTATTCTTTCTCACATAACCGGTGTCGGCGCGCCGTATAACGTTTACTGTTCTACAACTACCGCCGAAATGCGCAAACTCAAAACTCGCGTCAGCGTGCCGTTTTTCACAGTAAAAGACAAGCACACCGCGGCAAACTCCGAAAACGGTTTGATAACCGAAATATCGAGCGACGAGGCTATAATGGAAAGCGGCGCCGAACTTGCCGTTTTCGACAATATCCAGCTTGATATAGGCGGCAAGCTCTTTGCCAAAGTTATAGGCAAAAAGGGCGATATGCACAAACTCAGATTCACCGCAAAGCCGGAATGTTTTGGCGAGTGGATGAAAACGTTGGAGTAAAAATGAAAATTCTTTTTATCAACGCGTGCAGAGAAGAGGGTTCGAGAACGAAAACTCTCGCCGACCGAGTTTTATCGAGAATGTCGGGAGAAATTACCGAAGTCGCGTTAAATAAAGAAAAAATCACGCCGGTTTTCGATGACGTTCTGTCAATGCGCGACAGGCTTATTGAGCAAGGACGGCTTGACGATGAAATGTTCGGATATGCAAGGCAATTTGCCGATGCTGATGAAATAGTGATAGCCGCCCCGTTTTGGGATCTTTCATTTCCGTCGGCGCTGAAAGCATATTTTGAGGTGATAAACGTTGTCGGCATAACGTTTTCTTATTCTACGGACGGCACGCCTGTCGGCCATTGCCGCGCAAAAAGGCTGATATATGTTTCTTCCGCCGGAGGATACACGGGGGAAGACGCGTTTGGATTCGGATACGTTCGGGCTTTGTGCGAATCGCTTTACTCAATAAAGAATACGGTGCGCTTCTGCGCCGAGGGACTTGACATTGACGGTGCCGACGTTGATGAAATTTTGAAAAGAGAAATAAAAAAAATAGACAATTATTTTGATTCGGAGGTAATATGAAAACACAACACCTGCAAGCTATATGGAAAATTACAGAGGAGTTGAGAGGCGCCGAACAGCTCGAAGCGGCGCTTTCAAGCGGACTTGAAATAATTGCCGACGTAATTTCGTGCGAGGAGGGCTCGCTTTGGTTGCTTAATGCAGAGGATAGCCGCCTTTATGCCGTTGTAAATATAGGCAAAAACGATATTACCGGCATAAGCATAGCAAAAGGACAGGGCATTGCCGGAAGCGTTGTTGACAGCGGGGATTCCGTTATAGTTGAGGATTGCTCGAAGGACGAGAGATTCTCCTCGAGCGTTGACGAGGAGACGGGCTTTAAAACGAAAAGCCTTATTTGCGTTCCGCTGAAAAACAGCTATGAAACGCTCGGATGTATTCAGCTCATAAACAAGCGCGATGATTCGCTCTTTACGCGCGACGAGCTCGAATTGTGCGAAAACTTTGCGTCGCTTATAGCGATAGCCATGGAAGACCGCGGTGTGTCGCTTCTTCCGCAAAAGAAGAAAACCCCGATAATCACCCTTCGCAACGTAATAAAAGAATATCCTTCCGGCGACGGTAAACTCCGCGTGCTTAAAGGTATCGACCTTGATATTTACGAAAATGAATTCCTCGTTGTACTGGGCGAAAGCGGCTGCGGAAAATCGACGATGCTAAATATCATAGGCGGAATGGACAGCCTCACTGAGGGAACGCTCACGATAGACGGCAAGGACTTTTCTCACCCGACAGAGCATGACCTCACCGAATACAGAAGAAACTACATAGGCTTTGTTTTCCAATCATATAACCTCATGCCGAATCTTACGGCAAAAGAAAATATCGAGTTTATTTCCGAAATCTGTCAAAATCCCATGAGTGCCGACGAGGCGCTCGCAAAGGTCGGGCTTACTCAAAGAGCCGGCAACTTCCCGTCGCAGATGAGCGGCGGTCAGCAACAGCGTGTTTCGATTGCGCGCGCAATAGCAAAACGCCCGCGAGTTATACTCGCCGACGAGCCGACAGCGGCGCTTGACTTCCAAACAGGGCAGGAAGTGCTGATGCTTGTTGAGGACATAGTTAAAAATCAAGGCACGACGGTTGTCATGATAACTCACAACGTAGAAATAGCAAAAATGGCAAACCGCGTGATAAAGCTTAAAAGCGGCAAAGTGTCGAGCATCCGCACAAACGCTCATCCGATGGCGGCGGCGGACATTTCATGGTGAGAAGGGATAACTGCGGCTTATGAAACGAACACAACTAAAAGACGCTTTGCGGAATATCGGCAAAAAGAAAATCGCCTTTTTATCCATTTGCATAATAGTCCTTCTCGGGGTCGGCAGTTTTCTTTGGGCAAGATTTTTGATAATTTCTCTTAACAAGAAAACGACCGAATATTACGCGGAACACAAATTTGCTCATGTCGAGATGATGTCGTCGCTCGGAATTACCGACAGAGACATTGAAAAAATAAGCGCGGAAGATTACGTTATCGCCGCCGAGGGCGTTAAACAGTATGACGCAAAGATATTTGCCGGCAAAGAAAAGGCGGATATCCAGCTTATATCTTTGACGACGCGCGTCAACATTTCCGACGTAATCGAAGGCGTCTTGCCTTCAGCCGAAAACGAATGCTCGGTTGACAGCGACACGGCGCGATCATTGGGTATAAAGATAGGCGATAAGGTGAGAATATCCGTCCCGGGAGATGTGCTGAAAAACAGCGAGCTTACGGTAGTGGGAACTGTATCGCACCCCGGATATTTGAGAAGAAATACGACAAGCTACGTTATTGTTTCAACCGACGCTTTCGATGAGGAAGCGACGCACGGCGTGTATACGAAAGCCGTGGTTTTGCTGGACGTTGACGGTGACGTCGATATTTTCACAGACAGCTATTACGAGCATACGGCAAGCTCGGAGAAAAAACTTGCCGAACTTGCGACAGTGCTCGGCGCCGAGCGCGACGTTGAGATACGTTCGACGGCAAACGAACAGATAAACGCTGCAAAGGAAGAAATAAGAATTAAAACGGGCGATGCGCAAAAAGAAATAGAAGACGGCGAAAGGACGCTCCGTTCAGAGCTTGAAAAAGCGGAAAAAGAGCTGAGAGAAGCCGAGATCAAAATCGCGGACGGCGAAAAAGAAATAGCGGAGGGCGAGAAGAAACTTCGCGACGGCGAAAAAGAACTTGCCGAGAAGAAAGCGGAAGCAGAGGCTGCTCTTGCCGACGCGCGCAGACAAATTGAAGAAGGACGCGCGAAGATCAGAGAAGGCGAGAGCGAGCTTTATGAAGCGTTGAATGAAATTAAAGACGCGGAAGAAAAGCTGAGTCCTTTGATGGAGAAGGTAAACGAAGCACTTGCGCTTGCCGCACAGGCAAGAGAAAATATTGATCAGGCAAAGCTTACGCTTTACGATTATATTGATCAGATAGACGTAAAGGAAAAACTCGAATCGGCATGGCAGAATGCGGAAAACGAGTATTATATATATAAAGCGGTTATAATGAACGCTTATCTGCCTGTAGTAAGAGCAATTATAAACGGAACTGATGCCGATACGCTTGAAGCGGCGGCACAAATGGCGATAGACGTCGCAAGAGAAGAGTTCCTGAACAACGAAAACGTTGATTTTATAATTGAATCGGCAAAAATATATATTTCCGAGGCAAATGCTCTCGCAAACTTTTTGTCATACAAGGAGTTTTTCTTCAGCAACGTTGAAGCAATTGCAAAAGCGGCGGTGATAAAGCCGGCGCTTGAAACGGTGAAAGAAAAGCTTGACCCGTTTATCGAGCAGGCTGACGACGCGCTTGACACGATATCGCAGCTTGCCGAAACCGTAGAGCAGACGAAGGAAATGCTTTACGGCTATATCACCGACGAATCGATAAAAGCGGAACTTGACGCCGCATGGCAGGATGCCGAGGACGCTTATATCACATATAAGTCGATGATAGAATACGCTTACTTGCCGCTTATAGAGGCGATAGTAAACGATGAAAACGACACTCTCGCCATGATGGCGGCGCAACAGCTTATAGACGACGCGAAAAAAGAATTTTTGGAAAATGAATCGATAGACTACATAATCCAAACGGCGCAAACGTATATTTCACAGGCAAACGATTTGTCGCAGTTTATGTCGAACAAGGAATTTGTTTTCAGCTATGTTGAAATGGTGGCGAAAGCCGTTGTCATCAGACCTCTTATCGATGAGGCGATGACGCGCTTGCAGCCGATACTCGATCAAGCGAAAACGACATTGGATATGTTGCCTGTTGTCGTATCTCAGCTTGAACAGTCACGCGAGCTGATTTCCGAATATCTGAGCTCGGATAACATCAAAGCGATGGTCGATCTCGCTTGGCAAAACGCCGAGGACACATATTATAATTATAAGGATAAGGTAATGAAAGCGTATTTGCCGGTCGTTCAGGCAATGATTGACGGAATCGACACCGCGGACATCGAATTGTTGGCTCAAAACGCGATCGACCGCGCGAAAGAAGAACTTCTTGGAAGCGGTATAGTCGGATCGATTGATACGCTGATAAAAACTTATCTCCCCGAAGGCGAGCTGCTTGAAAAGTATAATTCGGCAAAAGCCACTTTGCTTGAAAATATAGAAGGAATTGCAAAGGCGACGGCGGCAAAACCGTTGCTTGACGATGCCGACGAAAAACTCAATGACGGAAAAATTCAAGCGGAGATCAGCGCAAAGGAAATAGACCAAGCGTGGATCGAACTTAAAAAAGCGGAGATACTCTTTGAAAGAGAAGAGAAAAACGCAAACGAGCAGCTTTCCGCCGCCGAAGCCGAAATAGAGTCGGGAAGAGCCGAAATCGAAAAGGCGAAAGCGGAACTTGAGGCAGGTAAGAAAGAATATGCCGAAGGAAAGGCTAAATATGAAGAGGAAAAAGCTAAAGGAGAAAAGCTTCTTTCCGACGCGAGAGCCGAGCTTGCCTCTCAAACGGCTGACGCCAACGCAAAAATAGCCGCGGCGGAAGCTGAGATAGCAAGCTTAGGCGAAAGCAACTGGGTCGTTCAGAACAGAAGCAGCAACCAGGGCTTTTTGGATATCTCCTCGGCTATAGCGATATTTACCGTCGCAAGCGGCGGTCTTGCGATAATGTTTATGATCGTCGGCGCGATCGTGTGCTTCTCTACGATTGCGTTGATCGTTGACGAACAGAAAAAGCTCGTCGGCGCTACGAAGGCTTTCGGATTCTTCGGAGGCGAGGTATTTTTGAAATATGCCGTGTTCAGCATGGCGGCAACAATTCTCGGTCTTGTGATAGGGTTTGGACTTGCATTGGTGTTCGATTCCGCAATGCTCCGCAGCTTTGACAATACATATATCTTCAATCAAGTGAGTACAAAGATTGACGTTAAGGTTCTTATAACCGTTTGCGTGTCTGTAATTGCTCTTTCGCTTATCACTACGTTGATATCGTGCCGAGGAGTGTTGAAAAAACCGGCATCCGCACTTATGAGCGGAAACGACAACGTTCAGAAACCTAAAAAGAGCGCAAACGCAAAAGCGCACGGATCGGTATTCTCGCGGCTTATCAGACGCAATATGCGTTCGGAGATATCGCGTGTTTTCGTTTCTATCATAATAATTCTCGGCTGCACGGGACTTATCGGCACCGGCTTTACGATTAAATACGGATACAGCGGAATGATGTCAAAGCAGTACGGCGGTATTATCAAATATGACATTAAGGTGAAAACGGCGGATCTTACAGACGACGAGATAAAAGAAGTTGACAGGATAATAAGCGAATACGGCGCATCGGCCATTTCCGTTTCAGAGACGGGTTACGCGCTGAAACAAGGCGAAAACAACAGCGCCGCGATCGTTATTTCTACCGACGACAAAACTTTGCACGATTATTTCGCCGTAAACGACTTCAAAACCGGAAAGCAGCTAAGCCTGCCTGACGACGGAGTCATCGTCAACGTCAGATTTGCCGAAACAGGCAAGCTGAATGTCGGAGACACCATTATGATGTATGACGGCGCACTGAATTTGCGCGAGGTCAAAATTGCCGGAATTTTCAGAAATTACAGCGGCAGGACATTCATAATGTCAAATGAAGCAAGACGGAATCTTCTCGGAGCCGATGGGGCTGATAATTTCCGTTATATAAATCTTAACGGAGCGGATATGGACGAGGTTTTGACAGCGCTTGACGGTGTTTCGGAAAACATTTCGCTTTACCGCGGGCAGGAAATACCGGAATTCATGCAGTCGTTCATGAGAATTGCGAATGCGGCGATAATCGGAATGTCGACTGTTGCCATACTTATGGCGATGATTATTCTTATGAATCTCACGAGTATTTTCGTAAATCGACGTATGAAAGAAATCGCCATAATGCGTATAAACGGCTTTGGAACGAAAGAAACGATGAAATATCTTATCGGCGAGACGATCATCACAAACGTGATAGGAATCGGGCTCGGCGTAGGACTTGGCAGCATTGTCGGGTACGTTATGGAAAGACTGACCGAATCTGCCGACATGATGTTTGACCGCTCGTTCAGTATTCCCGCATGGCTTATCGCGGTTTCGGTAACTGCATTATTCTCCGTAATAATCAATGCGGTGGGATTCAAAAAGACGAAAAAATTGAACCTTACCGACGCAAAATAAAGATTGTTTATTTTCATTTGCCCGACGCTCTTCGCGTCGGGCTTTTTGATTTTCCTTCGCAGTAAAAAAGATTTCATTATATCTTTGCCGCGCTTTATTGCAAAAAAGCGTGAATTATGATATTATATTCAATGAAAAACGATATATACTCACAAAACGGTCCGACGCGGCATGTGCCGGGCTGTTTTGCCTAAAACATGACGGTGAAAAAATCTTTTAAGCAAAGAATTTATCATTTAAAAAACGTCACCGGCGCTGAAAAAAACGAAAAAATCAGCTTTGAATAGCCACGCGCCCAAAAGCCGTTCTATGAACTTTTTGTTAAAACAGCCCGTGATATTGTTGACTTTTGCATACAAAGAATGTATAATTCATAAATGTAGAAATCAATCGAATTTTCAGAGGAAAAAATGGCGGTACTTAAAATAATCGGGTTGGCGCTTTTATCTGCCGTTGCGTTGATATTGGCGCTGTTCATTTTATATTGCCTGCTGATAATCGTCAGCAGCTTGTTTATTGATACGAAAAAAGATTACAGAAAAAACAGCGGATACTTCAGGTTTTTGCTCGATAGCGCGACGTGGCTCATGGTAGTGCTTCTGAGAATCCACGTCCACACAAGCGGCCTTGAAAAATTGCCTGAGGGAAGGTTTCTCTTCGTCAGCAATCATCGCTCGAATTTTGATCCTATCCTTTCGTGGTATGTGTTAAAGAAACAGAAGCTTGCCTATATTTCAAAAGACGGCAACTTCAAGATACCGTTTTTCGGAAAAATCATCCGTCGCTGCTGCTTTATGAATATCGACCGCAAAAGCGCGAAAGAGGCGATGGTGACAGTAAATAAAGCCGCAGACCTTATGAAATCCGACGAGGTGTCGGTGGGAGTTTATCCCGAAGGCACGCGGAATAAAACGGGAGAGCGCGTGCTTTTGCCGTTTCACAGCGGTATTTACATGATAGCCAAAAAGGCGGGCGTTCCCGTCGTTGTGGCGTCGGTTAGGGGAACGGAGAAGATACACCGCAATTTTCCAAAGCGTTCATCCGACGTTTACATCGACATAATAGACGTTATAGACGCGGAATATATAAAGACTCACAAGTGCGACGACATAAGCACTCTGACATATGAAAAAATTTACAACAATATTACGGAGGGCAAAAATCAATGAAGACATATGCGATTTTCAATCCATACGCAAACAACAAAACGGGAGAGGAGAGCGCCAAAAAGCTGAACGAGATATTGGCGGGTGAAGACATAACGTACGTTGATATCACGTCTATATCCGATTACAAGGCTTTTTTTGCCGATAAGACCGACGACAAGGTCATTGTTTGCGGCGGCGACGGAACGCTCAACCGTTTTGTAAACGATACTAAAGACGTTGATGTACATAACATTTATCTTTTTGCGGCAGGCAACGGCAATGACTTTTTAAACGACGTTGCGCCCGGCGTCACAGAGCCGGTGCTCATCGACGAATACATAAAAAATCTTCCTACAGTGTACGTCAACGGCGAAGAACGCCTCTTTATCAACGGAATCGGCTACGGTATCGACGGCTATTGCTGCGAAGTTGCCGACGAAATAAAGAAAACGTCCGATAAGCCGATAAATTACACGTCGATAGCTATAAAGGGATTGCTCGGAAAGTTTAAAACGAGAAATGCGAAAATCACGGTTGACGGCGTAACGCACGAATTTAAAAACGCTTGGCTGGCGCCCGCTATGAACGGCCGTTTCTACGGCGGCGGAATGATGATAGCTCCCATGCAGGATAGAAAGCACAACGAAAACCTTTCGGTCGTCTGCCTCTATTGCAAGAGCAAGCTTAAAACTCTTATGGTTTTCCCGTCGATATTCAAGGGCGAACATATAAAACACAAAGAGATGATATCCATTTTCAGCGGAAAAGAAATAACTGTTGAATTCGATAAACCGACGGCGCTTCAGATCGACGGGGAGACAGTGCTTGGAGTTATGAAATACGAGGCGCGCTCTTACGTTTGCGCAAAAGATAAAGCCGAAGTTTAAAACAAGATAATAACGAAAATCGTTTAATCTCTTTCGTTTATCGCTCGTCTGAGCCGATATTCCGAAAAAAGTAAAATATCCCCCCTTGCGACAGTATTTTTTTGCTCTGTTGCAGCGGGGGATTTTTTTGTTTTTTGCGCGTTTGCTCGGGCAAATCTTTTTCGGTGGATAATATCTTGGCGTCATGGGCACTTTTTGGCGTTCAGACCACATTATACGGGTTGACAATCTGCATAAAAAGTGATATTATAATATTCCACGAAGTATGTATTAAAAAATTTAAAATTTTTATTTTCGGTGAGAAAATAATCCCGCTGAAACGACAAAAAAACATAAAACACTTGTTTTGAAAGGAAAAGCGACGGGTCTGCCATGAACAACAAAAGCAAGAAAAATATAATAACTCAAAAGCTCTTGCCGGCGATTCTTGCCGGGTCAACAGCCGGGCTGACGTTTTTCTTCTTCGGCGTTATTGATATTTTTGCCGGGAACAGAGATGAGTTTTTGTTTTCATTCGGCGATTTCGGCGTTCAAATCGCGCTTGTCGCGCTTTGTGCCGCGGTGCTTCTTGCCGCCGTCATATTTTTCCTGCCGGGCAAGTTTTCGGACGTCGCGTTCGGCGTTGTCGTGTGGATAACCGCAATGGGCTATATTCAGGCGCTGTTTCTCAACGGCGCGGGAACGCTTAGCGGCGACGACGGAACACAGATAAACGTTGCGTTTGCTATAATCGACGGGTTGATTTGGATTATTACCGGCGCAGGGTGCATTTTCGGAGCGATAAAAATGGAAAAAAAGAAATTTATTAAATCAGCGTTCGTTATTCTGCTTGTAATGATCCTTGTGATGCAGCTTGCCGGCTGTGCCACAGAGATAAACGACATTACAAGAGATACGTTCTCATCGAGCAAGTCAACCGACGCTACGTCGTCCGTCGAGCCGAGTGCGACGGAGAGCACAACTCAGGCGGGGCAGAGCGAAAGCACCGAAACCGATGTCGGCAAGCTTCCGGTCGATTCGCCCGACGTTAAAAAGGCGTATCTTACGTCGCAGGGACTTACGGAGGTTTCAAACGGGAAAAACGTGATAATCTTCCTCATCGACCGCTTCGACGTGTCGTATTATCAGGACGCGATAAAGAAAACCCCCGAGTTTTTCAACGACCTTCGCGGCTTTACATATTTTAACGACAACATATCGCTTTATTCAAGAACATTCCCGGGAGTTCCAAGTATGATAACGGGAATTGAAGATGATTTTTCGTCCGATATGAACGGATATTTCAATAAAGCTTACGGAACGTCGGCGTTTTTGCACGACCTTAAAGCGAACGACTACAAGATAAAGCTTTATATTCAAAACTACTACTGTTATCGCGACGGGACGCCGTTCTACGGCATGGCGGATAATTTCTCCGTTGCCACCGATTATAAAATAACCGACAGGGGGGCGCTCGTCGGCAATATGTTGGCGCTTTCCGCTTATCGTTATTTGCCGACGGCTCTCAAAGGAGCTGTCAATATTTCGTCGGCGTCGTTTTACGGAATAGTGGATTACAACGGTGAAGCGCCTATGTATGAGCTCGACGATTGCGGAGTCTACGAGGCGATAAAAGAAAACGGTCTTTCGTTTGACGAAAGCGAAAATTCTTATATTTTCATTCATCTCAGCGGCTGTCACGATCCTTTCACGATGGCAAGCGACGGCAGCAGAACAGAGAAAGGCTCGCCCGAAGAATCGCTTTACGGGTGTTTTAACATGATATACGATTATATCGAGGAACTCAAACGTTTGGGCGTTTATGACGATTCGACGATAATAATCACGGGCGATCACCCGAGAGCCCGCGACGACGCGGAGATACCGTCGCAGCCGAGGCAGACGGCGCTTTTCGTTAAAACCTCCGGCGCGCCCGACGAACCTCTTAAATATTCTTCGGCTCAGGTCAGTCAGGCAAACCTTATACCTACTATAATAAAATCGGCGGGAATCAAAACCGAAAACGATTACGGCAAAACGTATTATGAAATTTCCGAGGGTGAGAACAACGTAAGATATCACAAATTCGAGCTTTACGTCAAGGGCGAAAGCGACAGGATTGTTACGTTTGAGGTAACCGGACCCGGAGATGATTTCAGCAACTGGAATATCAAATCTCAGGACGAGATAGATTACGTTTATAAATAATACCGGCGGAGGAGAAAATGGACTATATTTGCTATCCTTTCGGATACATGATGAAATGGTGTTGGGATATAGTGGGCAATTACGGCTTGGCGATAATTCTTTTCACCTTGCTTACGAAAATAGTTATGCTTCCGCTGTCGGTTTGGGTTCACAAAAACGCCATAAAAATTGTTAAGATACAGCCTGAGGTAAATTTCCTTAAAGCTAAGTATTACGGTGACAGAGAAAAGATAGCCGAGGAAGAGAACAAGCTGCACAAGCGTGAAAAATATAACCCGTTTATCTCCCTTGTTCCGCTTGCGCTTCAAATAATACTTCTTATGGCTGTCGTTTACATTATAAAAGAACCGCTGACGCATATCCTTCATATCGACGAGGGGATTATCCGTCAGTTTGCGGACGCCATAAACGTCGATTTCAAAGAAGACCAACTTTCAATCGTTCGCGCCGTTCTTGACGGAAGACTTACAGAGGCGATGTTTTCCGGCGCGGCGGCGGACGCAATTCCGCTGATTGGCGGCCTTAAACTCGATTTTCTCGGCTTTGCGCTGGACGCCATCCCTTCGAGCACATGGGGAATATATATTCTTGTTCCCGTTATCGCGGCACTTTCGTCGTTACTTCTTTGCTATGTTCAAAACGTCGCAAACGTAATTCAGGCGGAACAGACGAAGTTCAACAAATACGGAATGACGATACTCTCCGTCGGGCTTTCGCTGTATCTCGGATTTTTCGTGTATACCGGCGTGGCGCTCTATTGGGTTGCCAGCAACATCTTCTCGGTAATTCAACAGTTTATTCTCAATGCGGTGATAAATCCCAAAAAGTTTGTCGATTACGACGAGCTTGAAAAGAGCCGGGAAGAGCTTAAAAAGATAAAAGAGCTCGACGGCGGCAAAATTGACGCTGAAAAACGCGCGAATCTCAGGCGCGAGCGAGCGGACTATAAGAGATTTTTCAAGGTGGTAAACAAGCACGTCGTGTTTTATTCCGAAAGAAGCGGTTTTTATAAATATTACGAATCGCTGATAGAGGGGCTGCTTAAAAAATCGAACGTGACGATCCACTACATCACAAACGATCCCAAAGACGCAATATTTGAAAAAGCCGCGCAAAACGACCGTATCCGCGCCTATTATATAGGGCAAAGGAAGCTGATAACGCTTATGATGCGTATGGAAGCGGATATAGTCGTTATGACTACGCCCGATCTTGAAACGTATTACATTAAACGTTCTCTTGTCGATAAAAACGTAGAATATATCTACGTTCCGCACGATATGATGAGCGTTCACATGGGTTTCAGAAAAGGCGCGCTCGACCATTTCGACACGGTCTTTTGCACAGGACCCCACGCCGAAAGAGAAATAAGAGCGACGGAGAAGGTGTACGGGCTCAGCGAAAAAACGCTTGTTCCGTTCGGATATCCGCTGGCTGAAAAGCTTGAAAAAGCGTGCGACGCGCTCCAAAAAAACGACAGCGGGGTAAAAGAGGTACTTATAGCGCCGTCATGGCAGGAGGACAACCTCCTCGACAGCTGCGTCGATAAGCTTATCGAGCAGTTAATGGGCGAAGGCGTTCACGTCACAGTCCGTCCACATCCCGAATATTCAAAACGTTACCCGGAAAAGCTTGAGCTTTTAAAACAGCGTTATGACGGCGTTCCGGAGGAAAAACTGACGTTTGAATATGATTTTACCGTAAACAAATCTATTTACTCATCCGATCTGCTCGTCACCGACTGGTCGGGCATAGCATATGAATTTGCTTTTGCTACCAAAAAGCCCGTTCTTTTCATAAATACCAAAATGAAGGTTGAAAACCCCGAATGGGAAAAGATAGGTATTGAACCCGTTGAAATCGCTTTGAGAAGCAAGGTTGGCGTGGCGCTTGAAAAAACGGAGCTGGACCGCGTAAAAGATACGGCAAATATGCTGCTTGATTCAAGCGGGGAATATCACGACAAGATCGACAAAATAAAGCTTGAACACCTGTATTCTTACGGAAGCAACGGGGCGGAAGGCGTAAAATATATATTGCAACGCTTGACGCAAATTCAAAAAGAAAAGAGATCGGCAAAGCAGTAAATACCGAAAGCCGACGTATCGCCTCGGCAAAGGCTTGAATGCGCTTGTTAGTTCAGACTTAAAACGGTGCCGGGCGATTGAGCCCGGCAAGGGTGAATAAAGAAAAAAACAAAAATATAAAGGAGAAAAAACCATGCTTTTGTATATTGACATAAGCGCCGTATCGATGGTAATACCGATAATCGCGGGAATAATCGTTGTAATAAGCTCTTCGGTATATCTCATTTTCCGTCGTGCGAAATCGAAAATCTCAAAGAAACTCGGCATTGACGAAAACGCCGGAAAAGAAGTTGAAGAAGACGTTGTGATAAACGACGAAGAAACTTCCGACGCGGAAAACGAATCCGCATCCGAAAAAACGGATGTCGCGGCGACGGTTGAGGAAAACAAAGAGTAATGTTCAAAATAAGCAAGAGAGACCTCGCGGAATGAACGCAAGGTTTTTCTTGCTGAAAAAATTACAATTTTTTTAGAAAAACGTTCAAAAAGTAAGCGTGAAAAGCGATAATTTGAACATTTAGGCAAAAAGAAAACTGAAATATATGTTTCGGCGTTTAAATATTGATTTTATTTAATGATTACGGAAAACAAAAAAGAGGGGAAAAGAAAATGCTACAAAGAAAACAGTTTGATATTATGACGGAACTTGAAGCGGCAAAGCGAGTGTTGACTCAACGTGAGCTTGCGGCAAAGCTCGGAGTTTCCGTAGGAACGGTGAACAAAACGTTGAACGAGCTTGACGGACTCGGCTTTATCTCAGAAGGAAAGCTCACCGAGAAAGGGCTCGACGCGCTTGAACCTTATAAAGTAAAACGCGCGGTATTCATTGCGGCCGGGTTCGGTTCTCGACTCGTGCCGGTGACGCTCAATACTCCGAAACCGCTTGTCAGAGTAAACGGTAAACGAATTATAGACGGACTCATAGACGCTGTGCTTGCCGCGGGGATAGAGGAAATTATAATCGTGCGCGGTTATCTTGCCGAGCAGTTCGACCAACTTCTTTATAAATATCCGATGATTAAATTCATCGAAAACCCCGCGTATAACGAGGCGAACAATATCTCTTCCGCCATGTGCGCCAGATATTTGCTTTCCAACGCTTACGTTTTTGAGGCTGACTTGCTCATATATAATCCGGCGATAATAAAAAAATATCACTATTGCTCAAATTTCCTCGGAATTAAAAAAGACAGAACGGACGACTGGTGTTTTGAGGTGAAGGACGGAGTTATAAAAGAGCAGAAAGTAGGCGGCATCGACTGTTATCAGGAGGTCGGCATATCATACTGGGACGACGCCGACGGAAGAAAACTGTCGGAACATATCAAGCAAACCTACGATATGCCCGGCGGTAAGGAAAGATATTGGGATCAGGTCCCGTTTGTGTTTTTCCCGCGCGAATACAGCGTTGAAATACGCGAATGCAAGCAAGAGGATATTATAGAGATAGACACATTTAAAGAACTGAAAGCGATCGACAAAACATACGACGTGTAAAGGCAGACTGAAAAAAACTCCTCTGTTTCTTGACCTTTGTAAAAAGAAAAATCCAAATGCATTATTCCTGCCTCGTTATTAAATGAAGTCAGGCTGGGCGAATGCGGATTTGAATATGATAAACCATTTGGCAAAAAAGGCGATAATTTAAAAACGGCAAAACACGTTTGCCGAAAAAAGAAAAGGAGAAAGATATGGACACAAACAATCAGGGCGGAGACGGTCTTCGCAGAAAATTAAGTCCGATGCACGTATGGGCGATAGCGTTCGGATGTATCATCGGATGGGGCTCATTTGTCAACCCCGGCAAGAAGTTTCTACCGAATTCAGGCGTCGCCGGAACGGCGATAGCAATGGTATTGGGCGCTGTTGTCATGATGATAATCGCGTTTAGCTATGCGTATATGGTGCCGAAATATCCGAAAGCGGGCGGGGAATTTACGTTCACCAAAATGAGCTTCGGCAAGATCACCGCGTATATCTGCGGGTGGTTTCTCGTTGCGGCATATCTTACAAACGTTCCGATGAACTCGACGGCAATAGGACTGATCGTTGACGGACTCGACGGCGGAGCTGATATTTTGAAATGGGGGTTTCATTATTCGATTGCGGGATTTGACGTATATTTGGGCGAAATGCTGTTCGCCATGGCTATACTGATCGTTTTCGCAGTGTTGAATATGCTTGGCGTAAAGAAAGCGGCGATAGTGCAGACACTGCTCGCCGTCGGACTCGGCGTTTCGGTGCTCACTCTTACGATAGCGGCGCTGGCAAGTCCCAATGCAACGCTTGAAAACGTATCGCCGTGGTGGGGATTCGATAAATCTGCGGCGGTGGCGGCGGCGACTGAGGGAAAATTCACATCGGTCGATGAATTCGCTCACAGCGGCACAATGGGAATAATGTCGGCTATCCTTGCAACGTTTGCGATAGCGCCGTGGGCGTTCGTAGGCTTTGACACGATTCCGCAGGCGGCGGAAGAATTTAAATTCTCATACAAAAAAGTAAGCGTGATAATGATAATCGCAATTATATTCGGCGCGTTCGTATATACCGCCAATAACACGATAGCGGCGGCGGCGCTTGCAAACTGGCCGGAGCTTATAGTTGAGTCGTCGTCAACTCCGTGGCTGCTTCTTGCGGCGGCGGAAAAACTCCTCGGCACGTTCGGAAAGGTCCTCGTGGGCGTAGCTGTTTCGTGCGCCGTGCTTTCCGGCATCATGGGATTTTATCTCGCTTCCTCGCGCCTTATGTATTCTATGGCAAAAGAGGGCTATCTGCCCGCTGTATTCGGCAAAACGAGCAAACGCTTCGGAACGCCGAACAACGCAATGCTCTTTTGCCTTGCCGTTTCACTTCTCGGTCCGATACTCGGCCGCGAGGCACTCGGCTGGTTTGTGGATATGTCGGCTATCGGCGCGTCGATAGGATACGGCTTTACGTGTCTTTCCACACTTAAAACAATGAAGCGCGACGGCGACGGAAACAGATTTTTAAAGGTTATGGCCATTGTCGGCTGTATATTCTCCGTTTCGTTCATGGTGCTGCAGCTTGTTCCGATTCCGGGGCTTAAAGGCGTTCATTTCGGCAAGGAATCGTATATTATGCTTGCTGTGTGGATAGTGCTCGGCGTGATATTCTATTTTACGAGGAACAGAAAAGCGCATCTTGAAACGGCGCAAGCCGCCGACGGTACGGAGGGCGATCCGCAAGCGTGATCGCTTTATAAAACAAACCGCCGAATTCGGCGGTTTTCTTATCTGATTTGACAATTCGGGCAAGATATGGTATAATATAATAAAACAGAACACTGAGGAGAATATGGAGAACAGAAAAAAGTCTTGTTTTACAAAAAAATTTTCAATATCAGGTGTCGTTCATAGAGTGTCGCTCATTATTATATGCGTTTGCTTGGGAATAGCAGTTGGCTTTGCACTTTGCTCGCTCATACTTGCTTTGTTGAAAGCAGACACAGGTAACATGTCGTTTGCATTTTGGATTTATAGCTATATTTTCTGTTGTTTAACCGTCATACCCTCAATAATAGCTTTTATTTCAGGGGCGAAAGAGTTTAAAAAGAGGAAAACTGCGTCTGCGTGGAGCGCAGTATGTGTTATTTATGTTCTATTGATATATATCGGGGGTTCTCCGTATATGCCGCAATTTGTGATATGGTATGCGCTTGTTACGGCGTTTTTCGTATTGTCGATAATCGAAGCGGTAAAAAGCAAAAAAACGAAAATTGATAAAACGGCTGACGTTCAAGAAGAAACGTTGACAGACACAGAATCGCAAGAGAAGCGAGAAACCTTGGAAACGCCGCAGGCTCAGGAAAGTGAACCACAAGAATAACAACAAAAAACAGAAACCGCCGAATTCGGCGGTTTTCTCTTTACAAACAAATAATTGTGTGATAAAATAAAAATTAATGAAAAAGATTATTTATTAGCTAACCAGAGGCAATATGGAACGAATAGATTTTGTAAACACAACTATTACCGGCGGACTGTGGAAGCGAAAGCAGGACATGGTTAGAAAAACGACCGTTTACGCAGTATACGATAGATTTGTCGAAACGGGACGTTTTGACGCTTTTCGTTGCAATTGGAAAGAGGGAATGCCGAACAAACCGCATTTTTTCTGGGATTCAGATGTTGCCAAGTGGATAGAAGGAGCGGCGAATCTGACGGCTGAAAAGCGTGAACCGAAGTTGGAAAAGATTATTGATGAAACTGTGGACCTAATAGTGAAAAATCAAGGCGAAGACGGATATTTTAATATCTTCTTTACCGTAGTTGAACCCGAAGGACGTTTTTCTGACAGGAGCAAACACGAACTGTATTGCGCGGGGCATTTGACAGAGGCGGCCGTGGCATATTTTAAAGCGACCGGCAAACGCAAATTTCTCGACGCGATGATAAAATATATCGACTATATTTACGACAGGTTTTATATAAAAAGAGACACTGCGTTTACAACTCCCGGGCACGAGGAGATAGAGCTTGCGCTCGTAAAGCTATATAAATGCACGAAAAACGAAAAATATCTTACGCTTGCAAAATTTTTCATTGACGAACGCGGCAAACGTGCAGAAACGGATAGGACACCGGCGATGAGCAATCAATCTCATTTGCCCGTGCGTGAGCAGACGGAAGCCGTTGGGCACGCAGTGCGAGCCATGTATCTTTATTGCGGTATGGCAGATATTGCAAAGTTGACGGGCGACAAGGAACTTGCCGATGCGTGTAAGACGATTTTTGATAACGTTGCAAGCAAGAAAATGTATATCACGGGCGGGATCGGTTCTACGTCGTGCGGCGAGGCGTTTACCGTGCCGTACGATCTTCCGAACCTTGTTGCATATTCAGAATCATGCGCCGCCATAGGTCTTGCCTTATTCGCCGGAAGAATGCTTGATATCGAGCTCGACTCAAAGTATTCGGACGTCATAGAACGTATACTCTATAACGGTTTTCTTTCATCAACGTCGCTTGACGGCAAGTCGTTTTTCTATGTAAACCCGCTTGAAATAATACCTTATCTTCAATCGCGCGAGGATGTGTCCGGATATGACGGAAAAGCGATACGCTTTCCGGCCACACAGCGAAAAGAGGTGTTCAGTTGTTCCTGCTGTCCGCCGAATATTGTAAGATTTATTACCTCGATAGCCGATTTCATTTATTCCGACGACGGAGAAACGCTATACGTTCATCAGTATATGCAAAGCAAAACTACCGTTTCACGCGGTGACGTTTCGTTAAATATCAGCATGACGACACGTTACCCCGAAAACGGGCGAGTCAAAATAAAGATTGACGGTGGAGAAACGAAAATTGCCGTGCGCGTGCCGTTTTGGTGCGAGAAAAAATTCGACACGATAAAGGGATATGCATTTTTTGAAATAAAAGACGGCGAAACGATTTCGCTTGATTTCGGAATGCCCGCACGACTTATTGAGGCGAAAAATGACGTTTCACTCGATTGCGGCAGATATGCCGTTATGCGCGGTCCCGTCGTTTACTGTATGGAGGGCATCGACAATGATGGACACCTGAGAGATATCCGTATTGATTCGCATTCGTCGTTTAAAACCGGGAAAAACGAATCGCTCGGAGTTCCCACGCTCACCGTTTGCGCATGGCGCAGAGAGGAAAACCCCGACGCACCTCTGTATTCTGTGATGCGGCGCAGACTTGTCGGATGCAAGGCTACGTTCATTCCGTATTATGCCTTTGCCAATAGGGGAGAGAGCGAAATGCTTGTGTGGGTGAACACAAAATAACAAAAAAATATTATCTCATCGGAGGCAATATGAAACTTTATAATACACTTACAAAAACAATAGACGAGTTTGTTCCGCACGAGGCGGGCAAGGTCAAAATGTATACATGCGGTCCGACGGTTTATCACTATGCGCATATCGGAAATCTCAGGACTTATATGATGGAGGACGTGCTTGAAAAATACTTGCGTTTCGCGGGGTATGACGTCAAGCGCGTGATGAATATAACGGACGTGGGTCACCTGACAAGCGACGCCGACACGGGCGAGGATAAGATGCTGAAAGGTGCAAAGCGCGAGCATAAAACGGTGATGGAAATAGCGAAATTCTACACCGACGCATTCTTTGCTGACTGCGACGCGCTGAATATCAAAAAGCCGGACGTAATCCGGCCCGCGACGGGATGCATCGACGAGTTTATAAAGACGATTGAGGGCTTGATAGAGAAGGGCTACGCATATGAGGCGGGCGGCAACATTTATTTTGACACGTCGAAATCGTCCGGTTACGGCGAGCTTGCCGGGCACAACGACGCGACGGAAAACCTTATGGTCGGGGTGAGAGACGACGTCGAGGAAGACTCAAACAAGCGCAACAAAAGCGACTTTGTGCTTTGGTTTACCAAATCAAAATTCGAGGATCAGGAACTCAAATGGAACAGTCCGTGGGGAATGGGCTACCCCGGCTGGCACATCGAGTGCAGCTGTATCAGCATGAAATATCTCGGCGAATACCTCGATATTCATTGCGGCGGCGTTGACAACATCTTTCCGCATCACACAAACGAGATAGCGCAGAGCGAGGCATACCTCGGGCATAAATGGTGCAGTGTGTGGTTCCACGTTCAGCATCTCAACGACGAAACGGGCAAAATGAGCAAGTCAAAGGGCGAATTTCTTACCGTATCGCTGCTTAAATCAAAGGGGTACGATCCGCTTGCGTACAGATATTTCTGCTTGCAAAGCCATTACAGAAAGCCGCTGACGTTCTCATACTCGTCGCTCGATAACGCCGCGGCGGCATATTCAAAGCTCTATGCGAAAGTTGCGTCAACCGAGCGCGAGGGCGAAGTTAATGAAGAAGAAGTAAAAGCGTTTGCCGATAAATTCAACGCTGTCATGGGGCAGGATCTTAATACTTCGCTCGGTGTGACCGTGCTGTATGATATTTTAAAATCCAAATCAAACGGAGCGACAAAGCGCGCCGCGATCGATAAGATCGACGAGGTACTGTCGTTGGGACTGAAAGACGCAAAGAAAGCCGAGAACGCGCCCACGGATGTGAATTCCGCAGATGTTGAAGTTCCCGAAGAGGACAGGTGGATAATCGAAAAGATTGAGGAACGCAAGGCGGCGAAGAAAAACAAAGATTACGCCAAAGCGGACGCAATAAGAGCGGAACTAAGCGAAAAAGGCGTGGTGCTTATCGATACTCCGCAGGGAACGAAATACGAAAAGAGATAAATCCCGGAAAAGAGGATATTTCAATATGGATAATAGCAAAATAAAGGTTGGGTTCGTGTCGCTCGGATGTTCAAAAAATCTGACCGATACGGAAGTTATGCTCTCGCTTCTCGCAAAGGAAGGGTATACGATAACGCCCGAGGACATCGAGGCGGACGTCATCGTTGTCAATACCTGCGGATTTATCGAGAGCGCAAAGCGCGAATCGATAGACAGCATCCTTGACGTTGCGTGGCTGAAAAAACACAGAAGTCTTAAAGCGATAATCGTAACGGGTTGCCTTGCCGAAAGATACCGCGAGCAGGTGATGCAAGAGATGCCCGAAGTTGACGCGGTGCTTGGGATTGGTTCCGAGAGCAAGATTTGCGAGGCAGTCGAAAAAGTGCTTGAAGGCAAGAAATTCGAGGATTTTGAAGACAAAGAAAAATCTCCGCTCGGCGGAGAGAGAATAGTTACAACGCCCGACTACACCGCATATCTTAAAATTGCCGAGGGCTGCGACAACCGCTGCACTTATTGCGCCATACCTCTTATACGCGGCAAAATGAGAAGCCGCACGATAGAGGATATAGTGGCGGAGGCGAAAGATCTTGAAAAGCTCGGAATAAAGGAGCTCAACGTCATAGCTCAGGATACGTCCAGATACGGACTCGACATTTACGGCGAATATAAGCTCGCCGCACTTGTCAAAGCGTTGACGGAGCAGACAAGCATCCCGTGGATACGCCTGCTTTATTGCTATCCGGACAAGATTACCGATGAACTTATAGCGGAGATAAGAGATAACGACAGAGTGGTCAAATACATAGACCTGCCCATTCAGCATATATCGGATAACGTCCTTTCCGCCATGAACCGCCACGGAAGATCGCAAATGATAAAGGACACGATAGCAAAGCTCCGCCGTGAAATTCCGGGAATATGCATTCGTACCACGGTAATGGTCGGTTTTCCCGGAGAAACCGAGGAGGATTTCGAGCAGCTTTGTCAGTTTGTAAAAGACGCAAAGTTTGACAGACTCGGCGCGTTTACCTATTCGGCTGAGGAAGATACTCCCGCCGCCGAAATGGACGGGCAGATAGACGAGCAGACAAAACAAGACAGATATGACATCGTTATGCGCGAGCAGTTGTCGGTGACAGAGGAGCTGAACGCGAAGTTCGTCGGAACGACGATAAAGGTTTTGTGCGAGGGGTTCGACCCCGTGTCGGAATCTTATTACGGCAGAAGTTACCGCGACGCGCCCGATATTGACACAAAAGTGTTCTTTACAAACGCATTGGGTAAAAAACGAATAAGAGAGGGCGAACTTGTGAACGTAAAGATCACGGAAACGCTCGATTATGACCTTGTCGGAAAGACAACTGACTGAGGAGGTATATAAAATGAAGTTTAACACACCGAACAAGCTAACGATTGCGAGACTCGTTCTGGTCCCCGTGTTTGTGGTCGTTTTCGCTGTATTTCACACGGAAATATGGGGCAAAATAGCGGCGGCGATAATTTTCTCTATCGCGTCGTTTACGGATTTTCTCGACGGCAAGATTGCACGCAAAAACGGACTTATCACCGATTTCGGCAAATTTCTCGATCCTTTGGCAGATAAATTTCTCGTTATCACGGCACTCATAACATTGCTTTTTGTCGATAATTCCGGCGTTTACGGAATACTTTTGTTCGCGGCGACAATAATAGTAGTGTTAAGAGAGCTTGCGGTGACGTCGATGCGGCTTGTTGTGGCGACAAGCCCCGATAAAAAAGTTATTGCGGCGAGCTGGCTCGGAAAAATCAAAACGGGTTCGCAGATAACGTTTGTTATAGTTGCGATAATCGAGCCGATTTTATGGGGCGAGAGAATATTATCATATATATTTATGGCTCCCATGACGGTGATGACGGTATGGTCTGGTTTGTCGTATATTATCGGATATTGGAAATATCTTGACCCCTCCAAATAAGCAAAACCTGTTGACAATCACGCGGTTTTAGTATAGAATATATACAGAAATAAAAAATACATTTTTCAGGAGAGAATCACTATGACAGACGATATTTTTGAAGGCGAAGAGGGCGGCGTTATCACACTCACGGACGAAACGGGACATGAAAGTGATTTTGAAATAATCGCAACAAGAGAAATTGACGGGGTGACATACGTTGCGCTTTATCCTTTGGAAGATAATGAAGCGGGCGAGTATGTACTGCTTAAAATCGAAGACGACGAAAACGGCGAAGAGATGCTTGTGACGATCGACGATGACGACGAGTATGACAAAATTGCCGATATTTTTGAGGACGAGGTTTTCTCGGACATAGACTACGACGAAGAATAAGAATTTTATCCTGCCCCTCTCGTGATACGGTGTCAATTAAACCTACAAAACACAATTGGAACCCGAGCATTCCGTGGGATGCAGACCTCCCGCGCCTTTCCTGCTTATGACACGATCTGCGCGGACGTTGGGAGCAACAAAGCGGAATGAAGAGGGCACCGTCCTTGCTACAAGCAGGGTGTTAAATGTGCCGTACACGGCTCGGCGGGTGAAACTGATATTATTTGCGGTAAAGTTAAAAAACTTGTTTTGGCATAATTCAGTTCGGGTGAACGCTTTCCGCGTTCACCCGTTTTTTCTTGCCACGCTTTGTGATAGCGTAAATATCTTTTGCAAAGTTAACGATTTTTTACTTTAAACTTATTTTAGCAAAGAGCTTTTATTATGTGGTAAGTGAAGTCCGGCATAATACAGCCGACGGCATTTTGCGAAAAGGGCTCGTTTTTATGCGCCGGAACAGACGCTTTAATTTTGCCTGATCAAATGGAAAAGATACGGCAAAATCGCATATTTTGCATAAGAAAAAACAAAGATATAAAAACCAAGACGATAAAAACGGAGGAAAAATGAATTTATTGAATTTAAGAAAAGTTGCAATGGTGGGTTGTGGTTTTGTCGGCGCGGCGTCGGCGTTCGCCATAATGCAAAGCGGGCTGTTTTCGGAGATGGTCCTCATCGACGCGAACAAAACAAAGGCGGAAGGGGAAGCGCTCGATATAGCGCATGGCGTTCCGTTTGCAAAACCGATGAAAATATATGCGGGCGACTATGACGACCTCGGCGACGCATCTCTTATAATCGTGACGGCGGGCGCGGGGCAGAAACCCGGAGAAACACGGCTTGATCTCGTAAAAAAGAACGTGGCGATATTCAAATCCATCATTCCCGAAATAGCTCGCCGCAACCGTGATGCGATTTTGCTGATAGTGGCTAATCCCGTGGACGTTTTAACATATGCGGCGGCAAAACTCAGCGGGTATCCGGAAAGTCGTGTTTTCGGAACGGGCACCGTGCTTGATACGGCGCGCCTGAAATATCTTATCGGCGAGCATTTACAGGTTGACAGCCGCACGGTTCATGCGTTTATCATAGGCGAGCATGGCGACAGTGAGATAGTTGCGTGGAGCTGCGCCAACGTTTCAGGTGTTCCGCTTAACAGGTTTTGTGAAATGCGCGGCCATTACGATCATCAAAAGGCGATGAAAAAGCTCGCGGACGGGGTAAAAAACAGCGCGTATGAGATAATTGAAAAAAAGAACGCGACATATTACGGCATAGCCATGACGGTCAAGCGCGTTTGTGAGGCAATCGTCCGCGACGAAGAAACGATTTTGCCCGTATCGAGCATTCATCACGGTGTATACGGGCTTGACGACGTAGCGCTGAGTTTACCGTCTATTGTCGGCAAGAACGGTGTGGAAACGGTGATACCGTTAAAATTGAGTGCAAAAGAGGTGGCGGCGTTGCAAAATTCCGCCGAGATGCTGAAAAACGTTATTTCATCTGCTATGTAAAAGATAAACGGCAAAAGGGAACATCCTTTTGCCGTTTTTCTTTTATTCCGTTTCTCCGTTTATAATTTCAAGCTGATATGCGTTTGAAAGCCCCAAAACCGTTTCATACAGCAGGTCGATATATTCTTTCATATCATCGGGTGTCTGCGACCTCACTCTTTCAAACACTTCGTTTTCGCGTTTTTCGTCATATGCGCGTATACCGTTTTCTTTTTTATATCTGCCTATTTCTCCGCACACCTGCATACGCTTGAGAAAAAGTTTTACTATAAAATCGTCTATTTCATCTATATCTTTTCTTTTCTTTTCAATATCCATGATAGACTCCTTGTGTGATATTTCTTTTCTGTGCGTTCAACAAAAACCTTCTCGTTCGTCACCGATAAAATAATATTCACGCGGCAACGGCACATAAATAAATTATCAAGCGATTTTCAGTTGTTTCCCGAATAAAACTCGGTAGTCGTCTGGTTGCATTGAATAAGCACCGAGCTTTGATTGAATACTCGGATCATTTCATCTGCTGCTGCATGGACGTCGTCTATCGTAGTATCGCTGAGATAAATAACCAAAGTATACTCATTATATACTACGCCGTCGTCTTTCCAACCGCCGAATGCCTCATGAATCGTATATCCGCCGAATTTATCGAGCAAAATCGCTTTTAATTGTTCCTGTGCTTCTTCGTGTGTAAAAACGGGCGTGTTTGTGTCTTTGTCATTTGTGCCGAGATACAAAACATATTGAATATCCGTTTGCGGTTTATCGGCTTTTTTAAGCGCCGGCAATGCAACTGCGAGCGCGGCTATGGAAAGTCCGATTGAAATTATGCAAAGACAAATCGTTAAAATACTGATTTTTTTATTCATAATACTGCTCCTTAATTTGTTATATAAAATATTTTTACATTGGATTTAGACAAAATTCTCTTCAAGTCCCGTCGGCGAAAAATCCGCCTATACCCTACGGGCATCGCCGTATTTTTGGTGCGGGCGACAGGACTTGATTCTCGCGCCTCGACGGCG
>JAFSRI010000003.1 GCA_017446155.1 Clostridia bacterium
CATTCAGCTTAAAACAAAACTGACTCCGATGGAATACCGAAGCCAGTTTGTTGCTTAATCTTTTATTCTTGTATCATAGGGGCTTTTTTGTGCTGTCCGTACAATTTGGGGCACTTCAATATATCTATTCTACCATAGGAGGGTGTTTTTTTTCAATTGTCCGTTTTTAACGGACTTGTGCAGATCCTCTCGGAGCAGTTTTATTTATTTTCTTAAATTTCAACGTCATTATCCCACTTGTCCGAAATGTCGGCATAAGCGCGGGTATATGATTTGAACAGCTGACGTATTTGCAGCATATTTTCTTTTGTATCGGCCTCGAATATAAGCACAAGCTCGGGGAGGTTCGAGGAAGCTCTTACAAGTCCCCAACCGTGCTCAAACTGAACTCTTGCGCCGTTAATGTCGCATACTTTGCCGGGGAAATCAGCTTTGAGTTTTGCGGTGAGCTCGTCTACGATGCCGTATTTGACATTGTCAGGGCAATGAGCTTTTATCTCGGGGGACGTTACATAGTGCGGAAAGTCAGCGATTATCTCCGATACGGTTTCGTCTTGATTTGAGAGATACTCAACGAGCTTTGCCGCAACGAACGTGGCGTCGTCAAATCCATACCAGTCGTCGCCGGAAATGAATATATGTCCGCTTCTTTCGCCCGCAAGCTCTGCGCCCGTCGAGTGGAGCTTGGACTTAATATATGAGTGACCCGTTTTCCACATTATCGGTTTGCCGCCGTACTGCTCGATAACGTCCGTCAGCGTCTTTGAACATTTTACGTCGAAAACGACCTGTGCGCCGGGCTTCTTTTCAAGAAGCTGTTTTGCGATGATTGCAAGTATCGTGTCGCTCCAAACGTTGTTGCCTTTTTCGTCTATAACGCCTATTCTGTCGCCGTCGCCGTCAAAAGAAAGACCGATGTCGGCGTGAATATAGGGGTGCAGGATCATCTTGCGAAGAAGCTCGCGTCCCTTGACGTCGGATGGGTTGGGGAAATAACGCGGATACGACGTGTCGGGATCGCAGTTGAGCTGGAACGTCATACAACCGAGCCGCTGGAACACTTCATAAACGAAAACTCCGGCGCCTCCGTTTGCGGCGTCAAGCACAACGCGCAGTTTCTTTTTGCCCATGTGTATGCGGGAAACGATAGCGTCGATATACGCGTCTCTTATATCCACCTCTGTATAACTACCCTCGGCTCTGCCGGATGAGGGCGTGTCGAGCAGGGAATAAACTTCTTTTATGTCGTCGGGTTCAAGTGTTTTTGAATATCCGTTTGCGAGCTTAAATCCTGACCAGCCGTCGGGGTTGTGACTTGCGGTTATCATCACGAGTCCCTCGGAGTGAAGGTGATACTGCGCGAAATATGCCGCGGGGGAAAGAGTAAGACCGATGAAATAAACGTCGATGCCCTCTTCTCTCAGTGCCTTTATCGCAGCCTCTGCAAACGCAGGAGAGCAGGTACGGTTGTCGTATCCGACGACGCTTTTTAAAATGTTACGTTTGATGAGATATTTCGAGTATGCCTTGACAATTTTATATACGTTGTCGGGGCAGAGCTGTTCATCGCTTACTCTGCCGCGAATGTCATATTCGCGGAACATACTGCGAAATTCTTCCGAATATTTTGTGTCTACAATCATTTTGTGTTACCTCTTTTTTTGCTTCCTTGCCACATTATATGCGTTAGCGGGGAGCAACGTTTATTTTTACGCGCTATATTATATCATATCATGTGTCGAAAATCAACATAAAATGATATATAAAATTGTGAAAAATTCAAATAAAAACGGTATATTTTATATAAATTCTTCCGTGATTTGTTGATATTGGCGCCCACAGGCGTGCTTGTGCAGTGCTTTTGAACACTATTTTGCTTTTATAAAACCGACTTTCGGGAAAAAAGAAACATATAGAAAAAAATCGTAGAATAAAAGCTGAAATATGCGACAGCAAGTTTGCGGATATAAACGCTTTCGGGTAATCTCACAAAAAAACTTCCCCTTGTGTTCGGGGAAGTTTTTCGATTTAAAAATTACTGACCGTCCCAGTTGTGCCAAACGTTTACGATGTCGTCGTCCTCTTCAAGATGTTCAAGGAGTTTTTCCATCTTTTCGGCGTCCTCGCCGGAAAGTGAAACGTAAGTCGAGGGAACTTTTTCAACATCGGCAGACTCGAATACATAGCCTTTTTTGCTAAGATCTTCTTTAATACCTTCAAGGTCGTCCGGCTCGCAGGTTACTTCAAAAATACCGCTGTCCTCGGAAAAGTCCTCGGCGCCCGCATTGAGTGCGTCCTCCATAAGTGTGTCGCCGTCAACGACTTTGTCGCCATATTCGTCTGTTTCGGAAATAACGATGACGCCCTTGGATTCAAACAAGTAGCCTACGCACCCGGTCTGACCGAGGTTTCCGCCGAACTTGTCGAAATAGTGACGAACGTCACCCGCGGTGCGGTTTTTGCTGTCGGTTGCCGCCTCGACTATAAGCGCAACGCCACTCGGACCGTAGCCTTCGTACGTTATCTCTTCGTAATTTACCGCGTCAGCGCCCGAAGCTCTCTTGATTATTCTTTCGATGTTGTCGTTGGGAACGTTGAGCGATTTTGCCTTTGCGATGAGAACGGCGAGCTTGCTGTTTGAAACGGGGTTAGGGCCGCCTTCTCTTATCGCTATCGACATTTCCTTGCCGATTTTCGTAAACACTTTGGCGCGCGCGGCGTCCGTCTTTGATTTTTTAGCCTGAATGTTATGCCACTTGCTGTGTCCTGACATAATTTTTTCTCCTTATATAATATTTTAAATTTTTCTTTGCCTTTTTCGCCTAAAATATGGGCGAGTATTTGATTTTGCCTGATTATTCTGCCGATGTGACGCGCATAAGAACATAAACCCACTGACCGAACGGGTTTTTGAGAAGAGAAGTGAAAGAATGATGACGTAAATCACTCCTCTGACAAATGTGCATCGAAGATGGAAAACCCAGCGGCGGAATAAAAACGGAAAACATTTTGTTTAATTGCCGCTTAAATCTTCCGCGGCGTTTTCATGCATATCAGCGGCAGAGCCGAGCCGAGCACGGTATTCGTTGCTTTTGTAAGCGCCGTTCTCGTCTGTTTTTCGGCTTCGTCTTCCGCCGTGATTATCGGGCAGTCATGGTAAAACCTGTTGAACGCGGTGCAAACGTCGAGGATGTATCTCGTTATATCCGACGGTTCATAGTCGTTTAACGCATTTTCCACCGCTTCTCCGAAACGCGAGAGAATCTTTGCCAAGTCCTCTTCCGCCTTTTCAGTGATTTTTATTTTTTCTGCTTTATATTCGCCCGCTTTTTCAAGTATCGAGCAGGTGCGCGCATATGTGTATTGAACGTAAGGTCCGGTGTTACCGTCGAACGAAAGTGCGTCGTCCATGACGAAATTGATGTCTTTTATTCTGCTGTTAAGCAGATAATGGAACACAACGGCGCCCACGCCTACGGCTTGCGCCGTTTCTTCTTTGTTTTCAAGATCAGGGTTCTTTTCATTTATAACAGCCGTAACTTTTTCAACTGCCGCGTCGATGAGGTCGCGGATGAGTATAACGTTGCCTGTTCTTGTGGCGAGTTTCTCACCGCCGATGCTTACCATTCCGTAAGGAACGTGAACGAGTTTATCATAAAAGTCATAGCCCATAAGCTCGACGACCTTGAACCACTGCGAAAAATGCAAGCATTGAGCGGATGCCGTGACATAGATGCATTTTGCAAAGTCGTATGTGTTGTATCTGTAAACCGAGGCGGCAATATCTCTTGTCGGATAAAGCGTGGAGCCGTCGGTTTTAAGAATAAGGCACGGCGGCATATTATATTCGGAAAGATCGACGATAGAGGCGCCTTGATCTATTTTGAGCAACCCCATCTCGCGCAGTTTTTCGACCTGCGCCGGCATTTTGTCGGTATAGAACGATTCGCCCGCATAACTGTCGAAGTCTACGCCGAGTTTTTTGTAGGTGCGGTTGCATTCTTCAAGGGAAATATCGACAAACCATTTCCAAAGTCTCAGGTTTTCTTTGTCGCCCTCTTCCAACTTGTGAAATTCCGCGCGCGCCATATCGGCCAAGTCTTTTCTCGGAGCTATCCCGTTTTCTTCGTCGCCTGAAATTTCATTGTTAATTCTTACATACAGGCGCGCCAGCTCGTCAACTCCGCCTTTTTTCACTTCTTCTTCGTTGCCCCACAGCTTATATGCTGCAATTTGCTTGCCGAATTGGGTGCCCCAGTCGCCGATGTAGTTTATGCCTACGCAGTTGTATCCGCAGAACTGATGTATCTTTTTAATTGAATGACCGATCATGGTAGATGCGAGGTGACCTAAGTGGAACGGCTTGCAGAGGTTCGGGGAAGAGTAGTCGAGCACGACAGTTTTGCCTTTTCCGACGTCGCTTTTGCCGTAATCCTCACCCTTTTGCAAAATTTCGGGAATAATTTTTTCTTCATAATATTCGCGTGATACGAAAAAGTTGAGATACCCCGATACCGGCTCGACTTTTGCAAAATCGCGCGAGGAGATGACGCGGGAAAGTTCTTCCGCTATCATCACGGGGCTTTTGCGAAGCGTCTTGCTCAATTTAAAGCACGGGAACGCCAAGTCACCCATGTTCTCATCGGGGGGATATTCAAGCATTGCGGCAAGTTCATCGCGCGCGAAGGGCGCTTGTCCGTATGCCTGCTCTATTGCGGCGCGAATAAGTTCCGCCGCTGTAAGTTTTATTTCCGTCATAAAAAATCCTTTGTTTACCGGCGCTGATAATACAGCGCATTATTTCATAACTTATATTATACTATTAAATTCCTTTCGATGCAATATGAAATTGTCATAAAAAACAAAAAAAATAAAAAAGTTTATTTGCATGAATGATTGAAATGTGAAAAATATTATGATATAATATATAAGTAAATTTATCTCTTTCGAGATTTAACGACAAAACTATGTTTCGGAGGAAGCTGAAATCATGAAGAAAACATTATCGCTTTTGCTGGCGCTTATGATGCTTGTGATATGTCTTGCCGGTTGTTCGCAGATAAAATCAAGCGACACGACAAAGAACGGCGCTATCATCGACGTATACATGGGAACAAAGGTGATGAACCTCGACCCGGCGACGGCATACACCGATGAGAATGCGGTAAAAATAATAAACCTTTTGTTCGAGGGATTGATGAAGCTCGACAGCAAGGGCAAACTTTCCAAAGCGCTTGCAAAGAACTATAAAGTTTATACCGACGACAAAACGGGCGAAACTGTCATGCAGATAACGATAAACACGACGTATTGGAGCGACAGCTCTCTCGTTCAGGCAAACGACATCGTTTACGCATGGAAGCGCATCCTCGACCCCGAATTTAAAACCGAGGCGGCGTCGCTGCTCTATTATATCAAAGACGCCAGAAAAGCAAAGCTCGGCGAGGTCGGTATCGACGACATCGGTCTTTATTCGCTTTCAAAGAACAAACTCGAAATAAGATTTGAAGAAGGCGCCGATACAAACGAGTTCTTGTATAACCTTGCAAGTCCGGCACTTGTTCCGCTTCGTGAAAATAAAATATCGCTTTACCGCGACACATGGTCGCGTTCAAGCACAGACCTTTCGTCAAACGGCCCGTTCAGAGCAAGAAAGTTTTCGAGCAAAGAGGGTGAGGTGCTCGTTCTTGAACGCAACAAATATTATTACAGAAGCCCTGTCCTTAACAAAAACCGCAACGTAGACGCGCTTGATAAATACGTAACGCCTTATCAAATATACTTCCATTTCTCCGATCCTCTCGATCTTGAAACCGTATATTCAACCACGGCTGAAACAGACATCGCCACAATGTACAGCGAAGGGCAGATCCTCTACGCTTCAAACATAACGAGCAGCGTTTCCGACAAGTTCCCGAAAGCAAAAACGACAGAGCTTGCGTCCACTTATTCATATTTCTTCAATACGTCGGTTGCTCCGTTCAACAATCCAACGGTCAGATACGCGCTCTCTATCGCCATTGACCGTTCGGCAATAGCGGCGGACGTCGGCGGCGGCGTTAAAGCCGCGACGGGACTTGTGCCCGGAATGCTCTTCAACACTTCAAAAGGCAATTCCTTCCGCAAGGTCGGAAAAGACATCCTCTCTAAAACTTCCGAGATCGAAAGAGCCGCCGAGATTTTGAATGAGGCGGGTGTCAATCCGAGAAGTTATGACGACATTTACCTTTATTATCTCGCCGATTCGACAAACGACAGCTACTATTCCGCGCAGATGGGATATAAGAGCAAAGAAAAGATAGCCGCCGAATACGTTGAGCAGGCATGGGAAGAGCTCGGTTTCTCGGTTGTACTTAAAGGCGTTCCTTCCGCGGAATATGAAGAAGTTTATGCGTCGAAAGATTACGACGTCATCGGCCTCGATATTCAGGCTGTTTCGCCTTATCCGTTCTATATGCTTGCACCGTTTGCGTCAGGCTTTTCAGGCGGAATGAATACAACTCATACGTCCGGCTACAAAAGTGACGAATATGATGCGCTTATTGAGGAAGCGTTCGCTGCCGTAAAACAAAAAGACAGAGCCGCTATTCTTCATACAGCCGAGCAGTTGCTCATCGACGACGCCCCCGTCGTTCCCGTTCTTTTCAATGCAGACAGCTATGTTGTTTCAAATAAGCTCTCAGGCATTGAAATAAATTACTTCGGCTCCAAGCTGTTTACAAAGACAGCCGTTAAGAACTATATGAAATCTTACAGCTACCTTTCACACAACAATCTCCTTCCAAAAGAAGAGGAAGATACCGAAGAATAATCTAAATAACATAAAAATCTCCGCCTTCGTTTCCGTCGGCGGAGATTTTTATGTTGCTTCAATGACGCCACACATAATTGCCGGACAGGGCGAACATCATTCAAAAAAACGCCTTTTGTCGGTAGACAAAAGACGCTTCTTCGATGTATAAGACTTACAAAAAGTACGGATTTTGAGGTAAGAAAAGTTATTTGTACGGATATTCACTTTGACAAACCGGAATTTAAGGATATAAAACAAACACTTGATTGGGATACCCGAATTCCTCTGTCATTTCGCCTTCCTGAAACCCGAATTTTTTATACAGAGCCCTTGGCGCGATCCCTTTATCGTCATTTTCGCGAAACGTTGATACTGTTATTTCCTTGCTTCTGTCCAACTCATCCAACGCTTTTCTCAGCAGGATCGAAGCAAGCCCCTGCTTTCGATACTCAGGATCTACAGCCAGACAGCAGATCATGTTTTTGCTGTGCGAAAACAGAAGCACCCCTACGACGGTTTCTTTGTTTCTGACACATAAGGCTTGCTTCTTGCTCATGAACTTCAACACGGTCTGTTTATGTTCATCTAAACTTTCTTCTGTTTCAAGACCCGGAAAGCTCCGGCTGACCTCTCGAACAAGCTGCATCCATGAATCAATGCAGGAGTTGTCTCCGAATACTGCCTCCATCTCTTTCACCTCGTCAAATCCCGATTTGTCGATCCCTTTTCTTAATTATATTCGAAAAGTGTGAATAATTCAAGAATGATGTATGCCGCAAGGTACATCACGTTCCGCGACAGCGGAACACATCGTTCAAAGAAACCGGATTTGTCTGGTAGACAAATCCGGTTTCTTTTATGGTGACCCCTACGGGAATCGAACCCATGATTGCGCCGTGAGAGGGCGCCGTCTTAACCTCTTGACCAAGGGGCCTTAGTCAACGGTGTAATTATATCATAACGATTTTCAAATTGCAAGAGTTTTTTTCAATTTTGAGAATATTTTATATATTCTTCAAGACAAACCCCCGCGTTCTTAATTTTCTCTGCGTGCAAAACCCCAACATATCGCCAATGCCATGGCTCAAATCCGATACCGGTCAGCTGTTCTTTATCTTTCGGATACCGCAAGATAAATCCGTATTTGTGGGCGTTTTCGCAAAGCCACTTGTATTGAGGTGTTGACGCAAATGAAGATGATGCGGACGTCATATTGTGAAAGTCCGCCGCGAGTCCGCTTTGGTGTTCGCTTTCGCCTGCGCGAGCAGTGAACCGTCCGGTTAGTTTTTTTGCCTCTTCTTCGCTCATACCATCGGAAATATATGCTTCAACTGAACGGTCGAACAAATAGGCTTGATATTTAAAGCTGCGGTAGCCGCTGGTGACTGTGACCGCAACGTCATTCGGAAACGCGGCGTTGAGGTCATACAGCATTCTGTCAAGTGCCTCTGCCGCATCGGCGCACATTTTCTGCGTCGGGCGACCGTCCTGCCTTGTGGAGTTTATCTCAACAAGGTCCTCCGGAACGTAATCTTCGGGCAGGGGATTTGATGAGTTTATAAGCGGTAAATTTTGCGAGTTTATCGTACACAACAAACAAAGCGCGGCAAGAGCCGCGCTTATTTTTGATATTAACATACTTTCGCAGTCCTTTTTTATTTTTAGGATTGCAACTTTAAGCCGTTTTTATGCGAAAAAGCTTTAATAAATCCGCCTGAAAAATATCCGATAAAGGAATGCGGCTTTTTTGCTCAATTTCCGATTATAAGATTTTCTGCGTTTTAAAATCAATAATTCCGGAAAGATCATTCATCAGTTTATCAAACTCTTGGTGCGAATATTGTTTAAGCGGCGGGGTGCATTCACCGACGTTAAAGCCGAGCAAACCGCGTATTGCCGCTTTTGTTGCGGGAAGTGCGTTGTTTTTAAGCAGCACGTCGATGACTTTGTTTATCGCGTGCTGAATTTCCCTTGCGCGCGTGACGTTTCCGGCGTTAAATTCACGGTAAAGTTCAACGAACAGCCCGGGCATCAAATTATATGTAGTGCCTATACCGGCGTCAGCGCCTATTGCAAGCCCGCATACGAGCATTTCGTCCGGGCCGTTTATTACGTTTATGTTGCCGCCGTCAATATCCTTTATTTTTCCGAGCGTGAAATAATCGGGATACGTCCATTTAAGCCCTATCGCATGGGGAAGTTCCATTACTCGTTTAACGGTGTTGAAGCTGAGCTGAATACCGGTGTTTCCTATGCCATACATTACAAGGGGAAGCGAGCAAGCGTCGGTTATTGCTTTATAGTAGTTTACTATCTCGTCTTCGTCGTATCTGAAATATATCGGCGGAATGGATGAAATCGCCGCGGCGCCTGCTTTTTCGGCATGTTTGGCAAGCTCTATCGTGGTTCTCAGGTCTATCGCGCCTATGTGATCGATCACCGGCACTTTGCCCTCTGTCGCTTCCAAAACCACTTCAAGCAGTTTTTTTCTTGCTTCCGGCTTCATCACAAGCCCTTCTCCCGTCGAGCCGCAGATGTAAAAGCCGTTGACGCCCCATGACATTTCCCATTTGACAAGGCGTTTCGTTTCTTCGACAAGAATATCTCCGTTTTCGTCAAAAGGGGACACAAGCGCCGGGAAAATTCCCTTGAAAAGAACTTTGTTTTCCATAAAAATCTCCGTTCTGCCGCCGACATATATCGAAAAACGGCAAATTTATTTTTCGCGTTATGAGATAGCGCGTTATTATTTTTTATAAGAGTGCGTTTAGATCAATCCTACCGATAGCGTTTGTATTGAGACGGAACAGACGCATCTGTGCTTTATCGGTTGACTTTTAATTCTTAATATTGAATATTCTGTGTGCGTTTTCAACTTCGCGCCGACAAAACTCGTCATATTCAACCCCAAGCAACTCCGCCGCCTTTTGCGCCGTATATTTCATATATCCGCTGTGATTTATTTTGCCGCGCATAGGCACCGGGGCAAGATACGGGCAGTCGGTTTCAACGAGTATTCTGTCTATCGGCACGACCTTGGCGGCTTCGAGCAGCTTGCTTGCGTTTTTGAACGTAAGCGAACCGGAAAAAGAAATGAAGTAGTTGCGTTTTAGAAATTCCTTTACATGCTCGGCGCTGCAACTGCAACTGTGAATTATCCCGAAAGAGTCGGGGTGAGCTTTCACAATGTCAAGTACGTCCCCGTGGGCTTCTCTGTCGTGAATAACAATGGGCAAGCGCAACTGCTCAGAGAGCGTTATTTGCGCGTCAAAAAACTCTTTTTGCATTTGCCGCGGGGAAAAATCGTAATAATAATCAAGCCCGATCTCTCCCAGCGCCACCGTTTTCTCATCGCTTAGCAACGGCAAGAGCGCATCTATCGCCTCTTGCATTCCGCCGTGTTTTTCGCTTTCCGCCGCACACTCATGCGGATGAATCCCCGCCGCCGTATACATATTATTGTATTTTTTTGCAAGCGAAAGAGAGTCGCGCGAGGTTTTTTCGTCTGTTCCAACGCAAAGTATTCCGCAAATATCATCGCGAAACAGCGAGTCGATAAGTGACGTCGGGTTGCCGAATTTTTCGTCGGTGTAGTGGGCGTGAGTATCGAACAGCATGCTCATTTTGCGGCGTTTTCGGCTTCTATCTCAGCGAGTTTTTTCTGCGAGTCGATTCGTGCGAACAACACAAACGATTCGCCCACCTCACCGCCGACGGCGAGCTTGCCGTACTCTTTTGCACTTTCAAGCGTTTGGTCATTTACGCCGAGCGAGGCAAGAATTTTTTCCGCCGACGTAGGAATTGCGGAGGTAAGCAGTACGCCGAGAATTCGTATACATTCAAGCAGGTTGTAAATTACGGTTGCGAGCACGGGACGTTTCTCTTCATCTTTTGCTAACGCCCACGGTGCAGTTTCGTCGATATACTTGTTTGCGCGGCGAGCAAGGGAGAATACGGCGTCGAGCGCGTCGGAGAGGTGATATTCCTCCATGTTATTGACATACCCATCGTATGCCGCTTTTGCGGTGGCTTTCAGGTCTTCGTCAAATTCCGTTGTGCCTTCGGGCGAGGGGATAACTCCGCCGAAATATTTTTTTGTCATTGAAAGCGTCCTTGCCACAAGATTGCCAAGTGTATTTGCAAGGTCGTTGTTGTATCTTAAAATAACGTTTTCATAAGTTATCGTTCCGTCGGACGCAAACGGCATTTCTGAGAGCAGATAATATCTTACGCCGTCAAGCCCGAAATGACGGATGAGGTCGTCGGGGTATACCACGTTTCCGCGCGATTTGCTCATCTTGTCCATGCCGGAGAGCATCCATGGGTGAGCGAATATCTTTTTCGGCAACGGCTCGCCGAGCGCCATAAGGAATATCGGCCAATAAATCATATGGAAACGGATAATGTCTTTGCCGATTATATGCACGTCTGCCGGCCAATATTTTGCGTATTTTTCGCCGCCTTGCTCACCGTCAAAGCCGAGGGCGGTGATATAGTTTGTAAGCGCGTCAAGCCAAACGTACGTCACGTGCTTCGGGTCTGAGAGGACGGGTATTCCCCATGTAAACGACGAGCGCGAAACGCATAGATCTTGAAGTCCGGGCTTTAAGAAATTGTTTACCATTTCCTTGCGGCGCGAATCGGGTATGATGAAATCGGGGTTTTCATCTATATATTTCATCAGGCGATCCTGATATTTGCTCATTTTGAAGAAATACGCTTCCTCATGCTCGCGGCGCAAAGGTCTGCCGCAATCGAGGCAAACGCCGCTCTCCGCCTGTGTGTCGGTGAAGAACGATTCGCAGGGTTCGCAATACCAACCCTCGTATTTATCTTTGTAAATGTCGCCCTGAGCGAGCAGTCTTTCAAATATCTTCTGAACGGCGCTGATGTGATAGCTGTCCGTTGTGCGGATGAAATGGTCATAGCTTATGCCGAGCATATCCCAAATATCCTTTATCTGTCCTGCGACTCCGTCAACGAACTGTTGAGGAGTAACTCCCGCCGCCGTCGCCTTGTTTTCTATTTTCTGGCCGTGCTCATCGGTACCTGTGCAAAAGAACACGTCATACCCCTGCGAGCGTTTAAATCTGGCCACGGCGTCAGCCGCTACGGGATCGTAAACGTTGCCTATATGTGGCTTGCCGGAAGCATATGCAATCGCCGTTGTAATATAAAATGCCTTTTTGTTTTCCATTGTCTTAATTCATCCTTTGCTTATATTATCTCGTTTCCGCGAGCTATTACTTTTCTTATGTTTAATCCCTCGTCGAGCAGAATCATGTCCGCCCGCTTGCCTTGATCGAGCGAGCCGATGCTGTCAAACAATCCGACGGCTTTCGCGGGATTTTCGGTGGCACAGACGAGCGCCTCTTCAAATGAAATATCACAGAATTTCATCAAATTCATCACCGACGCGTGCATGGATCCCGCACTTCCGACGATCGTCCCATCCGCCTCTTTTGCGCCGTCGGCACTTAATGTAAACGGAATACCGTTCATTCTGTATTCGCCGTAGGGAAGCCCCGCCTGAGGGATCGAATCCGTTATTATAACAAACGTTCCGGGGTGGCGCATCTTGGCGTTGTACGCGGCTTTTATCGCCGTGGGAGAAACGTGAAGCCCATCGCAGATGAACTCTGCAAATGCGCCGGTTGCGAGCGCCGCGCCTGCCGCGCCCGTGTTTCTGTGCGTCAGCGCTGTCATGGCGTTAAACGTGTGGGTAAAAGAGCTTGCGCCTTCCGACAGTGCCTTTTCGCACTGCTCGGCGGTGGCGTTGGTGTGACCTATGCTTACGCTTGAAAGCCACGACAGTTTTTCTATCACGCCGTCGTCGCATTCCTCCGGCGCTATTGTAAATCTTACTTTCAGCGGGAAAATTTTTGCCGCAAGCTCACGCATTTCTTCAAATATCGGCTTGCGTATGAGGGAAACGTCGTGACATCCGGGTTTTTTTGCGCTTATATACGGCCCCTCGACGTGAATGCCCGAGAATGACGCGCCGGCGTCGAGCGTCGAGCGGATATTTTCTATTGCGCGCTCGATCTTCTCCATCGGGGCTGTCATTACCGTCGGGAAAACGGTCGTCACGCCTCCTTGCGCGTATGCCAGCGACAGTTTTGTAAGCTCGGCGCAGTTCGCTTCAAGAATATCAACACCCGCGCGCCCATGCGTATGAATATCGACGTATCCCGGCACGATATATGCGTTTGTGATTACCGTTCGATCGGCGGTTGTGCCCTCAACTATCTTTCCGTCGGCATAAAATATATCGCGTTCGACGAATTTATGCGTTTTCGAGTCGAACACCTTGCCGCCGGTTATTTTTACCGTCATTGAATTATCCCTCTCTTTATTATTGAATATTACCGTAATAATATATCACATTGCTGTATTTTTTTCAATCTTTTCTCATTTTTTTCGACAAATTACAATCTTTGCCTCTACAAAGAGTTTATCAAAAAACGATCGCATTTTAATTTGAATGATTGTTTTCTGCGTTGTTAAAGGTGTTTTTTCAGCCGTTTAAATATTTGCGAAAGAAAAAACGAACTTTTATAATTAAGAGATTCAGTTAAAAATATCTGTTATGAATATATTTCGCCTTTTTGTCGTTTCCAAAACGGCGCGGCACGGTTTAAAAAAGTTAATCCTTTTTCATTATTTGCGCATATATCTCGCTTTTGCCTACGCCCCTGTCTTTGGCGGCAGCTTTCATTGCGTCGTTTTTGCTCATACCGAGCGTCAAATAATATTCAACGTGTTCTTCCACCGACATATCAAGCCAAAAGTTGTCCGTTTTATCATTTGCGCCTTCTATTACAAGCACATATTCTCCGCGCGGGTCTTTTTCTTCATATAACTTTACAGCGCCTGAAAGGGAAGTGCGGATAACTTCTTCATTCAGCTTTGTAAGTTCCCGACAAAGCGCGATTTTTCTGTCGCCCAAGTTTGCCAAAAGTTCATCAAGCGTCCTTTTAAGCCTATGCGGCGCTTCATAAATTATCATCGTTTTTTTCTCGGTTTTTATATCGATCAACGCCTCTTTTCTCTGTTTGTTCGGCATTGGCAAAAAACCCTCGAAAACAAACTTTCTCGTGTCAAGCCCCGAAAGCGCCAGCGCGGTTACAGCGGCGCATGGCCCCGGAATTACCGACACGGGTATTCCTTTTTCGGCGCATAAAGACACCATATCCGCCCCCGGGTCGCTTATCGCGGGCATCCCCGCGTCGGTGACGAGCGCGCACGACTCGCCGCCAAGCAGTCTTGCGGCAATTTCATCGCCCTTTTCTTTTTTGTTGTGTTCAAAGTAATTTATCAGCGGTTTTTTTATTCCCAGGCGCGCCAGCATCAAACCCGACACGCGCGTGTCTTCGGCAGCGATGAAATCCACCTCTCCCAAAACCTTTATCGCCCGCTCCGATATATCAGCCATGTTGCCTATCGGCGTGCCGACAAGATACAACACGCCGCCGAGCACCGCGTTTTTCTCTTCATTTTCCCGGATTTTTAAATCGTTCATCGAAATCTCCGCTTTCATAAATTTTTTTCATGTCTTCCGTATATCCGCTTTGCGTCATCTTGTCTCTTGCTTCATATATTACAAGAGGTGCCGTCATAAACAGCCCTTCATCAGCACCTTTTTTCGCTTCGCACAGCGCTAAGCACGGCGCGTGGGACAAGGTCGGATACACAAGCGTCAGGCGTTTCGGTTCAAGTTTAGCCTGCCGCATGGCGCAGAGCATCTCGGCAAGTCTGTCCGGACGGTATACGCATGTGAAATATCCGCCGTGGCGAAGAAGTTTTGCGGCGGCCACCGCAAAATCGCTTATTCCGCCTTTTATCTCACGCCGGCAAATGTCGGCGGATTCATCCTCGCTGTGGGCGCCGCCGTCGGCTTTAAGATACGGCGGGTTTGCGAACACCGTGCCGAACACACCGTTGTACTTTGCGTCGAGGTTCTTTATATCGGCATTCACAACCGTAATTTTGTCGCCCATTCGATTAAGTTCTACATTTTTCGCCGCGACGGCGCAAAGAGAGGACTGAATGTCAAACATGACAGTCTGCCCAAGTTTTTTTCTCGCCGTTGCGAGCAGCGTTATTACGCCGTTGCCGCATCCGAGCTCGGCTGACGGATATTTCGTGTTTTTCCTGAGAAAAGCCGAGAGCAGATATGCGTCCGTTCCGAAATCAAGTGACCCCTCTTGCGAAAAGAGGGAAATATCGTCGTTTATCTTTTCAAGCTTTTCCATCGCTTCTGCCCTTCCTGAAAATCTCGAACGCTATTACCGACGCCGCCGAAGCCGCCGAGAGGGCGGCTCGGAATTCGCGGCCGTAGTCGAGCATTACGGTAATATCGCACATATCGAGCGCGGCGCGGTTTATCCCGCGTTTCTCGCCGCCAATCATCAAAAACACGGGGCGCTTTATGTCTGTATCGTATATCGAGATCGCCTCGTCGGTTTTGTCGGCGGCAACAACGGTATATCCTTTTTTCTTCATCATTTCAGCCGCTTTTGCCGGCTCGGAAATGTAAATATCAAATCTTTCGCTCGCTCCCGCTGAGGCGCGGCATACGACGCCCGCTGCGCTCAGCCAATTTCGCGGCGGAAGTATCACCCCGTCAACTCCCGCGGCGTAGAGAGATCTTAAACAATAGCCGAAATTGTACGGATCCTCTATACCGTCGAGCACGACCCAAAAGCCGTCGGGCGAAATATCGCCTGCACTAAGTTCCGGCAGTATCCTGTCGGAGCAAACGGCGATAATGCCGCCGTGTGAGTTGCCCACGGTCATATCGTCGATCGCTTGCCTGTCGCATCCGACGACCTCAAACCCGAGCTCTTCGCCGCGATGTTTTAGGTAAGCTATCTCTTTTATATGTGCCGTCTCGCGCTCGCGGTCGAACAATATTCGTTCGATATTTCTGTGCTTTCCTTCAAGCACCGCCCTTATCGACGTCATCCCCTCCATTATTCTCGAATCCGTAAATTTTTCGGCCTCTTTTTTCATGCTTTCTCCTAATATTTCAGTTTTTCGCCGCTGTGGATCATTCTGTAAAGCACAAGCGCCAGCTCTTGCCTTGTAATATCGTTTTGCGGGCGGAACGTGCCGTCGTCATAACCTATCATCATGTCAAGGGCTACAAGCGTGCTCGCGTTTGTCATATATATCTCGTTTGTTTCCTCAAAATCGGAAAACTTCTCGGTTTTAAGTGTGGAAACGTATGCGGGAATGAGATTTCCCAACACATACGCCGCCTCTTGCCGCGAAACAAATTCGTTCGGAGCAAAAAACAGCTTGTCATCCTCTTTTCTCAGCCCCATAATGCCCTCGGCGCACGCCGCCTGAACGTATGCTTGATATTCTTCGGGTATTTCATGCTTGTCCGCAAGTTCCGGCGCGCGGGAGGAAACCCTGCCGACATTTATTTTAAGAAGCGCCGTCAATATTTTTGCAAATTCCGCTCGGGTAATTGCCTTCTCGGGCATAAAAAATGTGTTTTCACCGTCGCTTGAATAAAGATCGATAATACCGTGTAAGCATACGTAGTTTATCTCGTCTTTTGCATAGCAATCGTCAATGTCGCATGGCGGTATGTAGGCGCTCCCGGCAAAAATAACGCCGATGGCAAGGGTGATCGCAACGGCGGAAAGAATGAGTGTGATCGCAAGAGTAAACCGTTTTTTCATAGTTTGCAACTTCCTTTCAAAATACAATATAGGTATTTTGAATATATCACAAACCTATCGCGAATGACAGCACAAACGGTCGCGGGGAAAAAGGGTTTTACAGTCGACCTCAGGCGTTTCTTTCGTTATATGCGCGAGCGCGCGACGCTTTTGGTGAATTATGGTTTATCGCGCGAATAATATCAAGTCTTTGCTTTGTAGAGAGCGTTCGCGCCTTTGAAAGCGCTTTGATATACTCTACCGAGTCGGCAAGTGAATATATCTGCGGATGCTCGTGTGAAAACGCTACTTTCTCGGACGTAAACACCACCATATTATATATTGGCGGGCATGGCACGTTTTCTTTTTCAAGCACTGCTTTTACGGCGTCTACGTGGCGTTCGTTTTGAAGAATCGGGTTTGCAAAATCAAGCTCTTTCATCTCGCCTGTGCGAGTTCTTACGCTTTGATGCCACATATATTCGCCGTCGGAGGCGATATTCCCGACAAGAGATTTCACCTCGACGCACACAATGCAAGAGGGGAGGACGATTATGTCGTCGATTTCGGTGTACAGTTTTCGCCCGCGCGTGTCCTGACAAAGCAACCACTTGTTCGTCAAAACGTTCATCTCGCCGAACTGCGAGCAGAAAAGCGCCGACGCGGCGTTTTCCGACGGACGCCCGTAGGCAAGGATTCTCTTTTTCGTCGCCGCAGCGCTTATTTTAAGCGTCAGCTTCATCAGCCCATATGCTATTAAGACGAATATCGCACACATAATTATCGGCGCGAATTTTTCCATAACAGACGTCCTTTCTATATATTACTACAAATACATAATATCATAAAAACAAGCGCTTTTCAAGAGAAAAGCGCCACAAGTGAAAGTATTATATTATTTTTTGTAATGATTTTCGGCAAGTCTATGTTTTATACGTTTGTATATCCTTTTTCAATCAGTATCTCGTCAACGATTTTCGCCGCAAGATAGACGAGCTTCGGGCACGGGCGCTTTTTATAAAAATCGGGCGTCCTCTCAGACGGCGCACCGCCCACCTGTGCCTCACCTAAAAGCTCGCGGCAAATATACGAGCCGCCGGCCCGCGCTTTGAAACGCGCCATAAAGTCCTGTATCAAGGCATAATGCGCCGCCTTTGCGGCGTTGTCACCGGGAGTATACCCGCCGAACAAAAGCCCCAACACCATACACGCGCCGCTAACCGTTCCGCACACTTCACGCATACGTCCGAACCCGCCGCCGAACGAAGAAGAGATGGCAAGCGCGGTTTTTTCATCAAGTCCCGTCAAATCCGAAAAAGCGCACACCACAGCTTGCGAGCAATTATATTTTTCATAAAAGAGTTTTTCTGCCGATTTCGCGTGATTCATATTTTTCACCTCTTGTTTCGATGATGGGGAATGCTTTAAATTTTATAATACCGGCGTAAGAGCAAAATGATTAAATGATCTGGAACAGGTAAAATTTCAAATAATCCGTTTCCGCCACATCAAGCAGCGTGGGGTGATCGGGCGACTGACGGCGCGCCTCGATGAGTTTCAGTTGAACACCGGCATCGGCGGCAGCGGAAGCTACGGTTTTCAAAAACAGCTCCTGCGGCATAAAGTGCGAGCATGAACACGTCGCCAAATATCCGCCGCGCGGAAGCAGCTTCATCGCGCGGAAGTTGATCTCTTTATATCCTCGTCCGGCTTGCCCCACCGTTTTCCTGCTTTTCGTAAACGCGGGCGGGTCGAGAATTATAAAATCATAGTCGGCGTGCTCTTCGCACAGCTTCGGCAACAGCTCAAAAACATCGGCGCAGATAAAATCCATGTTTTTGTCAAGTCCGTTTCTTGCGGCGTTTGCGCGTGCCATATCCACGGCGATTTGCGAAACGTCAACTGCCGTTACGTGCGCCGCACCGCCTTTTGCCGCGTTGAGTGCGAACGAACCGGTGTGAGTAAAACAGTCGAGCACTTTTTTGCCTTTGGCTATCTTTGCCACTGCCAGCCTGTTGTATTTTTGATCGAGGAAAAACCCCGTTTTCTGCCCGTTTTCAACGTCTACCGTATACATTATTCCGTTCTCTGTTATATCGACGCACGCTGATTCATGGGCGGATGTGCTGTCTGGCGAATACCAACCTTTGTGTTCGTCGAGTCCTTCAAGTTCCCTTATCGCCACGTCGTTGCGCTCAAATATCCCGCGGATATTTACCCCGCGCGCTCTAAGCTCATCCGTCAGCGCCGAGAAAATCATGTCTTTTCTCATCTCCATTCCATAAGAAAGTACCTGAGTTGAGAGAATATCCTCATACTTATCGACCGTCAGCCCCGGCAGTCCGTCCGCCTCGCCGAATACAAGACGGCACGACGAAAAATCGTCGCCCATGACGGTAAGCCTATAATCTATGGCATAACCTATTCTGCGCGCGAAAAACTCATAGCCGAAATCGTCGTTTGCATTCCGCGAAAGAAGTCTTACGCGTATTTTGCTGTGAGTTGACAAAAGCCCCGCGCCGAGCCAGCTCCCCTTTTGTGAAAAAACGTCTACAACAGAACCGTTTTCACATTCGTCGGCGTATGTTATCTCTGCGTCATACACCCACGGATGCCCTGCCTTGATCGACGCCTCCGCCTTTTTTGTTACGGTAAATGCCGGATATGGCCTTTGTGTTTTCATTTGAGTTTTTTCTCCCGAGAATAGTTTTTCGTAAATAATATATCATTTTTTCATTCTTTTTTCAATAGATGTGACGTATTTAATAAATTTCGCGTTTTGCTATTGTCTTTCGTAAAATTTTGTGGCATAATAAAACGGGCGGCGAGTATGACTTTGGCGCAAACGTCAAAAACTTAAAGGCTGTGCTATCGGCTTTTCTCCGAAATGAAAGCAAAAAACGAAAAGACAACTGCACTTATAAAAATAACCTCGAACACTCATAAAACGATGTTTCGGCGGCAAAAAGAAGCAATCAGGCGGCAGAAACAGCTGTTTTGCATAAGAGGTGTCAGTTCGTTTTTTGGATTTTTCGGAAAAACATTGTGAGATGTTGCGTTTCGGCATACCACACTAAAAAAACTGAAAAAGAGGCGTTTTATGAAAAAATTATATCCTTGGATTGCGGTTTTGGGAAGCATATTCTCGCTTGTGGCGGGTGTGCTTTTCGTTGTAAACAGATATGAAAAATTACTTAGCGACATAGTAGTGCTTGACGACAGCGATTTTGAAGATATTGATTTCTGACGTTGGGGGAATAGAATAAAAATGGAAAAATATGACGTATGTATAATAGGCGCAGGCATAGGCGGGCTTATGGCGGCATACCGTATAAAACAAAGAAAGCCGCATGCAAGCGTTATTATTTGCGAAAAGGGAATGACACTTGAAAACCGCAAGTGCCCCGCGTCTGCCACTCAGGGTTGCGCGCATTGCAAGATATGCGCCGTGACGAACGGCTACGGCGGAGCAGGCGCGAGAAGCGACGGAAAACTGAATATCGGCACGGCTTACGGCGGCATTCTCGGAAACGAAATAGGCGAAAACGAGGCGATGAAATATATCCGCCAGGTTGACGACGCCCTCTGCGGATTTGCGGATTTCATCGACGGAAAACGCGATTACCCTGAAATGTACCGTTCAAACGAGGATCTTAAACTCAAATGCTTGCAGAACAATCTGCGTCTGCTCGATATGGACGTGCGCCATCTCGGCACCGACAGAAACCTGAACATTCTCAAAAATCTTGTTCGCGGTCTTGACGAGATGGGCGTCGATATGCGCTCGGGATGCGAGGTAGAAAAGATAGAAAAAGACGGCGAAAAATGGATAGTTTCCTCCGACGGACTTGAAATTGAATCGGGAAAAATCGTTATTGCCGTGGGACGCGGCGGCGCGGGATTTGTGTCGCGCTTCTGCCGGGAGTTTAACGTAAAGATGAAATCGAACGCCGTTGACATAGGCGTGAGAGTAGAGATGAAAGACATGATATGGCGCGAGTTTTCAAGCCGAATCTATGAGCCGAAGATCCTTTGCCGCACAAAGACGTTTGAAGACAAAACGAGAATGTTCTGCTTCAATCAAGGCGGTATCGTCAGCGCCGAAAACAACAACGGCGTCATCACAGCCAACGGCCACAGCTATGCAGATAAAGACAAAAAAACGGAAAACTGCAACTTTGCTATCCTTTCAAGCATCAACTTCACCGAGCCGTTCAACAAGCCGACGGAATATGTCGAATCTATCTCCCGTCTTGCAAACAGCATCGGCAACGGCAACGTTCTCGTTCAGCGCTTCGGAGATCTCGTTCGAGGCCGCAGAACGAACGATCACCGCTTAGGACAGAACACCGTTATACCGACGCTGAAAGCTACCCCGGGCGATATATCGCTTGTGCTTCCGCACAGAATACTTACAAACATTATCGATACAATCTACGCGCTCGATAAAGTCGCCCCCGGCACCGCCAACGACGATACGCTGCTATACGGCTGCGAGGCGAAATATTATTCGATTCGTCCCGAACACACAAGCGCGTTCGAGGTTCTCGACGGAGCATATATTATTGGCGATTGCAGCGGCATCACCCGCGGACTTTCCCAAGCTGGCGCGATGGGGCTCATCGTTGCGGACGATATAACGAAATAAAAATTTTACTTTTGACCGCCGCGCATTTGCGCGGCGGCTTTTTTGCTGTAAAAGGCAAGCGGTGCCTCAATACTGACTTTTGTACGGGAAAACAGAAAGATACAACGTTTTAATAAGATAAGTCTTGCATACAGGGGTTTTTGCTCGATGATCGCACGCGTTTTGCACGTTTTTATCTTCTTAAAAAAAGCCCCGCCTTTTTAATTTAATCTCTTGACAAAAACGAACCGCCATGATATAATGTTTTCAACCGAGGGGACGGCACCCATTATAAAAAACGGACGGTGAGAAAAAGCCACGCGGGGCAGGCACCCATTACAAAAAACAGCATATCGGGGCTTTGTTTTTATTTTATACCAAAGACGAAAGGGGGAGAAACCCATAGAAAAAAACGTAAAAATCGTCGATGAAAACGGCAATACATTAGGCGCGACCTACCCGAAACGGGCAAAAGGTCTTGTTAAAAACGGCAGGGCACGCTTTGTGGATGAAACCACCATTTGCCTTGCGTGTCCGCCGAATAAATCAAATTCGGAGGATAACATAATGGATAACAATATAAACATCGACAAAATCACAGGCGAGGTTACGGAAGCTACCGCTAACGAGTCAAAATACAACCTTGAATACGCGCTCGAACAGATAGAGCGCATTGCAAACGGCATAGAGCATGTTGAAAAGGCGCTTGATGCCCTTAAAGCAGCCGCCGAAAAAAGCGAGCCGACGTTAGAACAGGGCGGATCGAACGACAAGGTCGCGGAAGCGATCGCCGACACGGTAAAAGCGCGCGAAGCGACCAATCAAAAGCTAATCGAGTTCTACTCGAAGATGGTAGATGATCTTAAACCAGCAAAGTCCACGACAAGCGAGACGCTTACAAAGACGCAATTTGTGATAAGCGACCTCATTGACGCGATAAACGAATCAACTTGGAACGATGACGAATACAAAGCTGACGCGATAAAAGGAGTCGCTGATCTTGTGGCGGAGATGTTTAAGGACAAAATCTAAAATTGAAAAAAGCCCGCAAATGCGGGCTTTTTGTTATGCAAAAACCTAATTTTATACGCAAGTATAAAATGTGTAAAAATCAGCCGTTGCCGAATCTTTTTGCCATTTCATCAACTCTGAGATGATCAAGCGCGAACGCCTTGCGAAGAAGAGACGCGGGCACGCACGGATCATACTTTTCAAACGTCGGCGCTTCTCCCGCGCCGATGAGAGAATCGAGGTCGATGGGGGAGGTGGCAAGGGTGCTTATGTCGTGCAAAAGCTCGTCGCAGGTACGGTCGCTTTTAAACGTTATATAGTAACAGCCGTTGTGCTCGACCGTGCGTATGCCGAGCTGCCCCGCATTCTTTTTCAGCAGACGGACGAGCGTCGCGTGAGAGCGTGTGCCGAGCCATGCGAACAGGCACTTGGTCGTGCCGCCGAGAGAAACGAGCATATGGCGGTCGACGCCCGTGTTGCGCGCGACGTTGCGCGCGGCGTCAAGACGAAGGCGCGCGTTAGGCTTGAGATACGGATAGACCGTGTCCTCTTGCAAAACTTTAAGCATTCTTTCAAGAATTTTCGTGTGTACTTCGCCATAGTCGCCGGGCCATTCGATCTCCATTTTCCCGGGGACGGATTTGACGTATATCAGCTTGCGCGCAAGGTCAAGCTCCTCGACTTCCCACACTCTTCCGGCGAGGGCAAACCTGTCTCCGACGGGAACAGGCGACGATATTGTGCCGATCTCTTCGCTTTCGCACTTCACCGAATAATCTTCGCTGTCCTTGAATACAGCATAGAACTTAAAACTGTTTGTCAGCCGCTCGCCTTTAAGTCCTACAAGCAAGCCGCCGTCCTCGGACATTTGCAAAAAATCTTTCTTTGCCATGTCCACTATAAGCTCGCGGTAGTCCTCGCGCTCGACTTGAGAAAACGGCGAGAGCGTAAGCACTCGCTGAGCGAGCGTCTTTGGCGTAAGTTCGCCTGACGACGACAATATAGAGAGCGTTTGCTGGAAAAGTAAGCTCAGCGGCAGGCGCTTTGGGTATTGAGGCTCGATGAATTTTTCTTCTATATACAACTGTATAACAGCTATTCCACGGAGCAGATCCCATGGTATGAGTTGCGGCAACGGCGTGTCGGGCAGGGGATTTTCCTCTCTGAATACCATGAACATTTCAGGCGGCGCTCCGCGACGGCCGCTCCTTCCGAGTCGTTGGAGAAAGCTCGATACTTTGCTCGGCGAGCCGACTTGAATAACGCGTTCAAGCCGCCCGATGTCGATGCCAAGTTCCATCGTTACCGTAGCGCACGCGACGCACGGCTCGTCGCTTTTCAGTTTTTCCTCCGCCTCCTCGCGGATTGACGCCGAGAGGTTTCCGTGGTGGATAAAATAAATATCGTCGTCGCCGCGAAGCTCGCTTATCTGGTGCATCGTGGCGCAGACAAACTCGGTTTCCTCGCGCGAATTTGAGAAAATAAGTGATTTTTTCGGGCGCGAAACGTCATAGATGTATTCATAGCCCGCGTCGAGCATAACTTTTTTTTCGGGCGATTCAAGCTGATTTTCGCCGTGCGAGGTGGTTTGATCCTGAATATAGAAATGTTCGAGCGCGAGGCTGATTTTGTTTTTTCCGTCGGCAAAAACGGGCGCTTGGGTGTTTCTGCCGGAGTTGCCGCCGAGCCATCTGCAAGCTGAGGACATATCGCCTATCGTTGCGGAAAGACCGATTCGGCGCGGGGAAAATCCGAGAAAAGCCGAAAGACGGTCGAGCTGGCAGATGACTTGGTTGCCGCGGTCGGCGCTCATAAGGGTGTGTATTTCATCGACGATGACAAATTTTAGCCCGCCGAAAATTCTGAACAGGTCGCTTTTGCGGTTCATCAGCATACTTTCAAGCGACTCGGGCGTGATTTGAAGCACGCCGCGCGGCTCTTCGATAAACTTCCGTTTGTGACTTTGCGAAACGTCGCCGTGCCAGTGAGTGACCGGTATTCCGGAATCTGCCAAAAGCCCTTCGATGCGATAGAACTGGTCGTTTATCAGGCTTTTCAACGGCGCGATATACAGCACGTCAACGGAGTTTGAGACCTGCCCTTCGAGCATCGTGATGATAGGGAAGAACACCGCCTCCGTTTTGCCCGACGCCGTGTCGGAGGAAAGAATGAGGTTGTTGTCGGTGTCGAAAAGCACGCGCGCCGCCTCGGTTTGCACCGGGCGAAGCTGCTGCCAGCCGTTTGCATAAATGAAGTTTTGAACGAGCGGGCAAAATCGCTCGAAAATGCTGTTGTCAGCCATATTTTGCTCCTTTTACAAGTGATCCCAACCTCGCGGGTTGGGATCGTTTTCAAAGTGTATTGTCAATAAATTATTTTGCAACGGTAAGAATGAAACCGTCGTAGTTGTTGCCGGAGATCGTGTACATACCCGATGCGACGGAGGACTCAGCCGCAAACGAATCGGCAAGTTTTTTGTTGTCCTTTGGAACGGTGATGTATGTAATATCGGCGCGGTCGGCGGGAACGTAGTAAACGAGAAAATCGCCTATTTCGGTCGATATTTCAAGGGGTGTAGATTCTGCCGACGAGTGATTTGTTTTGAGCAAATCAAGGTATTCTTCAAGGCAAAGGTCGTTTTCCGTCATGTACTTTGCGTGAGGTATATCAACGAAACGATAATGCCATTCTTCACCGCTGATGCCGGTGATGTCGAATTTACTGTCGGAATATCTTTGAACAAAGCCGAATTTCCATGCGTTGTCGCATATCCATGCATATTCGCTTGCGCGGAAGTCAATCGTTTTTGTGTCGGCAGTGTATATCTGCATATCGACAACAAGCCCGGTGTGATGCTCGCTTTTGCCGGGCGCCGCTACGAATACCTCGCCTGTCGGCGAGGGCTTTTCAGCCGCTTCGTCATAAAGGTTTTGCTGATATTCTTTCGAGCGGTATCCGCTTGAAACGAGTATTCTGTCGGTGACTGTTTTTCCGAATTTGTCGGTGTATGAGCCGAGCGTTTCCTGGTTTTTGGCAATCATCTCCTCGCACAAGGCGGAGAGCGTTGGAATGATACTGCGGTTGAGCTGAATGCCCTTATATTGAGTGTCAACATATCCGCCGAGAACGAAATTGCCGCCGGTTTTTCCGTAGAGCGCGGTAAGGCGCGATTGCATCTTCGACGGGAACGTGTATTCGTAATCTTTGTTTACGAGTATCAGGTTTCCTTCGTGCAATGAGTTCGAGTCGATGGCAAGGGAGATATATCCCGCGTTCCATTTTATCTCCGGCGCCTGAGTTGTCGTGGCTTCGGTGGTGGATGTTGAAGTCGATTCGTCCGAGGCTTTCTTCCTGTTGCTTATTCCCTTGACAACGAGGAATATGACAAGGAAAACAATGAGTATTATAATGAACAGCTCGGCGAGCGCTATCATGCCTTCTCTTGTCGGCTTAAAGCGGCGGCCGCCTCTTTTGCGTGATGTTGTTCCCGTCCGCTGCATTTGAGAGGTGTTCATGTTCGTGTTTCTCATTTGCGTTGTGGTGGTCGTCGTCGTGCGGGGACGGTACGTTTGCGACGTTCCCGTTTGAGTCGTTCTCATGCTTTGTGTGCCGCGCATCGCCTCTTCGTAATTATATCTTCTGTCGTTATTTTCATCTCTTCTGTCGTTCATCGGGCAGCCCCCTTTGTCGTAATATGGGTTATTATGAAATAATTATATCATATACTCAAAAATAAAACAATATATTTTGAAAAGAAAATATATATGGAAAGTTTTACTTTTTTGTTGAAAAAAGCGATTGAGCAGGGTATAATTGTTTTATAAAGTACTTTGACGAGGTTTTATATGGAACTGTTTGGCTCAAAAAGATTTTCGATAGCCGGCGAAAGGGCGTTTTTCACCGATGTGAAATTGCCGGAGATCGACACGTCGCTTGACGCGCAGCTTCTTGCTCGAGCGGACGCGGCGCTCGAATATCAGCTTACCCCTCTTACCGCCGGAATGTATATGCTTTATTATGAAAACGGCGACAGGAAAACTTTTGAAAGCGCGTTCCATGAGAGAAGATATGCCTTGCTCGACCTTGTGGCGGCGAGCGTAAGGTTCGGAAACGAAAAGTATATAAGAAAGATTATCGATATAACGTGGGCAATTCTGGAAGAAACGACGTGGGTAGTGCCGGCACATAATTCTAATCACGCCCGTCAAGGTGAGGCGATACCGTTGCCGGATGAATTTGACGGGGAGGTTTACACGGTCGATCTGTTTTCCGCGTCCACCGCGGCGGTGCTTGCTTTGACGCTGAAATATGTCGGGGACGATATGTCGGCACTGACGAAAAACGCAGTTACAGACAGGATAAAACGAGAATTATACACGCGTATAATAAAGCCGTTTTGTCTATATGAAATGCGCTGGGAACGACAGTGGATAAACAACTGGATACCGTGGATAATATCAAACGTTTTGACGGTGGCGTTTGTTGCCGAGAGCGACGGGGAAGTTATGAGAACGGTCGTTCGGCGCGCGATGAGTTTGCTCGATATGTTCTTTGCGACTTATGGCGAGGACGGCGGCTGTGACGAAGGCCCGACGTATTACACACAGGCGGGACAGGCGTTGTTCGACTGCTGTGAGCTGTTATATGACATCACAGGCGGCGAAATTGACGTTTTTTCAAATGCAAAGCTGAAAAAGATTTGCGAATACATCGTTCATTTCTGTATTTCGGAGAGTAACGGCAGATTTGTGAACTTTGCCGATTGCAGTCCGAGAGTGAGGCTCGACACGAGAAGCCTTGCGAGAATGGGCAGAAGATTGCAAAGCGGGCTGCTTTCGGGCTTTGCCCATCGGCTGAATGAAGCGCAGCAAAACGCGATAGTAGCGACGGCATTCAATCCGCACAGATTTATAAAAGGATTGCTCAAAGAAGAAATGTACGACACTGCCGAAAGGAAAGACGGCGACGTGGTGTATGGTGACATTGAAGTGTTCATTTCGCGCCGCGGCAAGTTTTTTGCGGCGCTGAAGGGCGGTAACAACGGGGAAAGTCACAACCATAACGACGTGGGGAATGTGATCATTTATAAAAATGAAGAACCGGTTTTGATAGACGTCGGAACGATGGAATACGTCAAAAAGACGTTCAGCCCCGACAGATATTCGATATGGGCGATGCAATCGTCGTTCCACAACTTGCCGGAGATAGGCGGGGTGATGGAGCACGAATGGAAAGATTATCACAGCGATGAATTCAAAAAAATAGATGACGGCAAGGCTTTTGTTAGTTATACGAATGTATATCCTGAGGAGATCCGCCCTGAAAAATGCATAAGAACAGTTGAGGTAAGTGACGACGGTGTGACAGTGGCGGACGAGGTGAAAAGTCCATATGACGTGGTGTTCAACTTCATGGTTTGCCGCGAGCCGCAGATAAGCGGCTGTGACGTGTCGCTGGGGCACGCCGTGCTGTCTTTTGAAGGAGCGGAAAAGATAGAGGCTGAAAAGGTGGATCTGACAATGTCACCACAGCTTATGAACGCTTGGGGAGATGACCATATTTTCCGCCTTCGCGTAACGCCCACCGGAGAGAAACTGACGCTTAAAATCTCTTGATGTAATCAGGGCTTTTGCCAATTTATACAAAAGTATATTTTTAAGTTTTTTCGTTTTATTATTTGATTTTTGCTCTTGTTGTTTATTTGATTTACAATCGAGCATAGCAGTTGAAACGTAGCAAAAACGTAAATGAGTTTTCCCCAAAAGAGCAAAAAATATCCCGCGGTTTTTCGCCGCGGGATATTGCTTTTTTGTTTTATCAGTTGTCTGAAACAAGTGCGTCTTTTCTTGAAAGATTGATTCTGCCCTTGTCGTCGATGCCGAGGAATTTGACGGTGACTTTGTCGCCGACGGAAACAACGTCTTCAACGTTCTCGACTCTCTTCGTGTCGAGCTTGGAGATGTGAACGAGTCCTTCTTTTCCGGGGGCGATCTCAACGAACGCGCCTATCGGAATGATTCTTGTGACTGTGCCCGTATAGCAACAACCCTCAACAGGCTCAAAGCAGATAGCGTCGATTATGCCCTTTGCGATATAAGCGTTTTCTTTCTTTACCGCAAGAATGTAGATCGTGCCGTCTTCTTCGATGTCGATCTTCGTTTCGGTTTCCGCCGTGATCTTCTGAATGACCTCGCCGCCTTTGCCGATAACTTCGCGAATCTTGTCGGGGTTGATCTTCATCTGGATCATCTTCGGAGCATATTCGTTTACGTCCTCGCGAGGAGCGGGGATTGCTTTAAGGATTATCTCGTCGATGATATAATCGCGGGCAACGTGAGTTCTTTCGAGTGCGCCTTTGATGATCTCCGGCGTAAGGCCGTCGATTTTAAGATCCATCTGAATAGACGTGATGCCTTTGTGAGTTCCGGCGACTTTGAAGTCCATATCGCCGTAGAAGTCTTCAAGTCCCTGAATGTCGATCATCTCGTCCCACGAACCGTCCTCGGCGGTGATAAGTCCGCATGAGATGCCCGCAACGGGAGCTTTTATCGGAACGCCGGCGTCCATGAGCGCGAGCGTCGAGCCGCAAACGGAGCCCTGAGACGTCGAGCCGTTTGAAGAAACGACCTCGGAAACGACGCGGATCGCATAGGGAAACTCTTCCTTCGACGGAAGAACGGGAAGGAGGGAACGCTCAGCCAAAGCGCCGTGTCCTATCTCGCGTCTGCCGGGTGAACGAAGTGCTTTTGCTTCGCCGGTGGAATAACCGGGCATATTGTAGTTGTGCATATATCTCTTTTCGGTTTCTTCATCGAGGCCGTCGAGCTGCTGAGCGTCGCTCATGGCGCCGAGGGTTACGATTGAAAGAACCTGAGTTTGACCTCTTGTGAAAAGACCTGAACCGTGAACTCTGGGGAGAAGGCCTACTTCTGCGGCGAGGGGGCGGATCTGATCCATTCTTCTGCCGTCAACACGCTTTTTGTCAACGAGAAGCCAGCGACGAACGATCTTTTTCTGGATCTTGTAGATAAGCTCCGGAAGCTGTACGGGAAGATCGGGATATTCTTCTGAGAATTTTTCAAGGATATCGTCCTCGATCGGCTGCATTTTAGCGTCGCGAACGTTTTTGTCGTCTGTGTCGAGCGCTTCCATGACTGCCGCTTCGCAATAATCGAAGATTTTGTCGAACATGTCGTGATCAAGCTCGCACGACGGATAGTCGAATTTAGGCTTGCCGACTTCGGCGATTATCTGATTTATAAATACGAGGAGTTTCTTTATCTCTTCGTGCGCGAGCATGATTGCGTCGTACATATCTTCGTCGGATACTTCTTTCGCGCCCGCCTCAATCATTACGACTTTCTTCTCGCTTGCCGCAACGGTGAGTTCGAGCACGCTTTCTTTTCTCTGCTCGGATGTTGGGTTGACGACGAATTTGCCGTCTACCATGCCGATAAACGCACCGCCTATCGGGCCGTTCCACGGTATATCGGAAATGGAAAGGGCGATCGACGCGCCTATCATTGCCGTGATTTCGGGTGAGCAGTCGTGATCAACGCTCATAACCGTGAGCGTGAGCGCCACGTCGTTTCTCAAATCTTTGGGGAAGAGGGGACGGATCGGGCGGTCGATGACGCGGCTGGTGAGAATCGCCTTCTCTGACGGACGACCTTCGCGGCGGTTGAAACTGCCGGGGATTCTGCCGACGGCATAGAGCTTTTCGTCGTAGTCTACCGAAAGGGGAAGGAAGTCGATGCCGTCGCGGGGCTTCGGACTTGCCGTAGCGCACGCGAGTATCGTTGTGTCACCGTAGTGGATCATGCAGGAACCGTTTGCGAGTCCCGCAACTTTGCCTACCTCAACTTTGAGAGGTCTGCCTGCGTATTCGTATTCGAATACTTTGTAATTTTCAAACATTTTTGCCTCCTGTTTTTTATATTTATCATCGGGGAGGGTTTTTGTTTAGCATTTAATCAAAAGCCGACAATATTCGACGCTTGATTAACTGCTATACAAAAGCCGTGCCGCCCGACGAATTTTTACTTGGAAAATTGTCAAAAGGGGCGGAAAGACCGCCCCTTTTTCGAGGAATTATTTTCTCAGACCGAGTTTTTCGATTATCGCACGATAGCGATTGATGTCCTTCTTTTGGAGATAACCGAGAAGGTTCTTTCTGTGGCCGACCATTTTGAGAAGACCGCGACGGCTGTGATGGTCGTTGTGGTTGAGTTTGAGATGCTCGTTAAGATGGTTGATTCTTTCGGTAAGAATAGCTATCTGTACTTCGGGCGAACCTGTGTCGCCTTCGTGCATCTGGTTGCTCTCGATAATCTGCTGTTTCTGTTCTTTAAGCATTGTTTTTCACCTCATAAAAATATTTTCGCTTATTCCGTAAGGCGAAGCCGACGGCGGGTGAATCGTCATATCAGACCTTATATCCGTGGGCTGCGCGATCGGTCAGCACCGTGTATTATATCATAAGGTTTTTTGATTGTAAAGAGTTTTTTGAAAAATAAATCTTGTTTTTGAGGAAAAAATAAGCACGGGAGGAGAAAATTTTGTTTTATATCTTGCAAAAGGGCGCGATATGGTGTAAAATACATTGTTGAAAGAATATTTGCCGACGGAAAATATTTTCAGTCGGCGGGAAAGAGGTTTTATACATGGCAATCGTATCAACTAAAGAAATGTTTGAAAAAGCGTATAAAGGCGGCTATGCCGTAGGCGCGTTCAACATAAACAACATGGAGATAATTCAGGCGATAGCCGAGGCTGCGCAGGAAACGAACTCTCCTTTCATACTTCAGGTTTCGGCAGGAGCAAGAAAATATGCAAGACCCGCGTATTTGCTCGCGCTCGCAAACGCAGCCGCACAGGACACGGGCATGGACTTTGCGCTCCATCTCGACCACGGCGCTGACTTTGACATTTGCAAATCGTGCATCGACGGCGGATTTTCTTCCGTTATGATAGACGGCTCTCACTATGGATTTGAAGAGAACATCGCTCTTACGAAAAAGGTAGTCGATTATGCTCACGCTCACGGCGTTGTCGTTGAGGGCGAGCTTGGTGTGCTTGCCGGCGTTGAAGATGAAGTTTCGGCTGAACATTCGTCATATACAAGACCCGACGAGGTAGAAGAATTCGTTACCCGCACGGGCGTCGATTCTCTCGCTATCTCGATCGGCACGTCGCACGGTGCATATAAATTCACCGCAAAACAGTGCACAAGAAACGCTGACGGAATCCTCGTTCCACCTCCGCTCCGTTTCGACATTCTCGAAGAAGTTGCAGTAAGACTCCCCGGATTCCCGATCGTTCTTCACGGCGCTTCGTCCGTTCCGCAGGAATACGTTAAAGAAATCAACTCTCTCGGCGGCAACCTTCCGGACGCTGTCGGCATTCCGGAAGAGCAGCTCAGAAAAGCCGCAACGATGGCTGTTTGCAAGATCAACATCGACTCCGACATTCGCCTTGCAATGACAGCCGGCATCCGCCGCGTGTTCAACGAAAAACCCGAAGTGTTCGATCCTCGCGTGTATCTCTCGGTTGCAAGAGATGAAGTTAAGAAGATGGTAAAACACAAGATCGTTGACGTTCTCGGCTCCGAGGGCAAAGCGTAAAAACAAAATTCAAACCGCGCGAAACGCGCGGTTTTTTCTTTGCCTTGTTATTTTGATATAAGAGAATAGAAACGTTTTTCAACATTCGGAGGCGCTCGACTGGTCAAATTTCTTGCGCTGTGGGAAGCGGCAGACGCGACGATTATTTGATCGAAACGAATTTGACAATTTGAAAAAAGCGGTTATGTGTAAACAAAAAGAGCGCGGAATGCTACTTAAATTTACATTGATTGCAAACAAAAACTGCTTGAAAAAAGCGAATATATGTAATATAATTAAAATATAAAGAAAAGTGTGTTTGCTTTTCGTAAAAAAGTTAAGGAGAAACATTATGAAGAGATTTGTTGCTGTATTATTTGCCGTTGCAATGATTATTTCCGTTTGCTTGTTTGCCGCATCCTGCGACAGCGCAAAGCCGGCGGAAACAACAACGAGCAAAACATCTGAAACGGTGAATACCGACACAGACGTAACAACGGCGACCGAAACGACCGCCGCGCAGACCGAAACCGAAAACAATGAATCCGGCTCAACGACTCAGGCGACGCCAGGCACGGATGACAAATATGAAAACTGGGACGGTAAATCGAAACTGCCGGGAAAAGAAAACGTAGATTTCGGCGGAAAGACTTTCCTTATCGCCGCGAGAACCGACGAGGTATCAGGCGGATGGAACAACGGTCGTGAGATTTGGGTTGAAGCTCTGACAAACGACGCGGTAAATGACGCGGTGTTTGAGAGAAACCAGATTATGAGCAAGCTGTACAACTGTACGATAATGGTTGACAACGGCGGTTGGGCGAACGGTATTAACGCCGATATTGCGGCCGGCGGCGGAAAATATATAGCGGGTTGCGCAGCGTATTCAAACGGCGCCAGCGGGCAGTTTTACAACGTTTTGAATTTTGACATCGACTATTCTCAATCCTGGTGGGATCAGGCATTCTTCCGTGACCTTGAATGTAACGGAAAATTGTATATGCTTTGCGGCGATTTTGCAATGATCGCAATGAGAGCCGCATGGATAATGTTCTATAACAAGACGATCTATGACCAAAACTTGGCTGATGAGTATGACATTTATCAGCTCGTGCGCGACAAAAAGTGGACGATCGACGTTCTGCTTACGATGTGCCAGAAGGTTTTATCTGACAATGACGGCGACCAGCAGTATACATACACCACGGGTGCAGACGCGGATGTTCTCGGACTTATGACGACGACTCACAACTACCGCGCGCTGTATTATTCTTGCGGCGAAAGATATGTTGACAAAGACGAGAACGGCAAAATGGTAAACGCCCTGACAAAGACGGGCAGAGCGAGCGACGTTATCGACGTTATAAGAACGTTAACAACCGATGAATCGTACCTTGAAATCGGTTATTCTTACGTTCACCGCGCAATGATGAACGGCACGACTCTGTTTGCGGGAGAGGTGCTCGGAACGCTTGAAGTCGTTACGGCACAAGAGGGATTGAGATTGGGTATTGTTCCTCAACCGCTGCTTTCGGAAGGCCACGGTGAGTATGTTCACTATGTAAACAACCAGGCGCCGTTCTATCTCATACCCACATCGTATCCCGATATGCAGGAAATAGCGGATTTCTTTACGCTTTTCGCGGCACATTCACAGAAGATAGTCCGCTCGGCGTTTGTAAACACATATAAATATACGTATGCAAGCGACGAAGAATCAGCCGAGATGGTTGACCTTATACTCAACACAAGAATTTATGACCCGGGATACCTTTTCAATTTCGCATCCGGCTTTGATAGCATGATAACCGGCGGAACGCTCCTCGGCAGAACGGGAAGCAACGTGTTCTCGTCGGCTGCGAAGAGATATTCAAATCAAATAAACGAGTCAATAAGCAATTATGAATCAAGAATTGCGGCAATAGACGACCCCGTTTGACAAATAAGGAGAAAAAATGACGTTATCACAGACAATTCTGAAACTTCGCACGGAAGCGAAACTTTCTCAGGAACAGCTTGCCGATAAGCTGAAAGTTTCGCGTCAGGCGATTCAAAAATGGGAAAAAGAAACGGCAGAGCCGGAACTCAGCAACCTTGTGCAATTATCGAAACTGTTCAATATTACACTCGATTCCCTCGTGTTCGCAAGCGATACGAGAATAGTTGAAGAGATGCCGAACGAACGCAAAATAAAGCCGATAATACAGAAAATGCACGATTGGGAAGTGTATTCATCTCAGCTCCGCACGGAATATAAGCAGAGCATGGAAGAGGGACTTGACATTGAACCGTATAAGGAACTCTTTGACGCGGTGAGCAAAATGCCGATAGGCGAGGAAAAAGAGAAAATTGCCGACGTGCTGTTCAATATTGTACTCAACGCCCCGATGAGAAAAGATTACAAATATGAGGAGCCGTCGGACATAGATGGTATTCGCGCACTGAGAGATAAAACCATTCAGCCGAAGAAGGGTTCGATACCGGAAAACTTTAAGGATAAGGTGGCGGGCGCGTGGTATGGAAGAATTGCAGGATGTTTGCTCGGCAAGCCGGTGGAGGGTATAAAGACAACAGATCTTATTCCATTGCTCAAAATGTCGGGCAACTACCCCATGCACAGATATATTTTGACCACCGACATCACCGACGAGGTGAAGGAAACGGTAAAGTGGCGGTTTGCCGGCAGATGCTGGGCGGACGCCGTAGAGGCGATGCCCGTTGACGACGACACAAACTATACCGTGCTTTATCAGTTACTCGTTGACAAATACGGCAGGGACTTTACCCCTTACGATTGCTCGAAAATGTGGGTGGCAAGTCAGCCGAAAGACGCATACTGCACGGCGGAAAGAGTGGCTTTCAGAAACTTTATAAACGGATATTTGCCGCCTGAATCCGCGGTTTACAAGAACCCTTACAGAGAATGGATAGGCGCGCAGATACGCGGCGATTATTTCGGGTATATCAATCCAGGCGACGCCGAAACGGCGGCCGATATGGCATGGCGCGACGGATGCATCGCTCAGGTGAAGAACGGCATTTACGGCGAGATGATGGTGGCGGCGATGCTTGCTACGGCGGCGGTTGAAAAAGACATAAAGAAAATCATACTCGGCGGTATATCGCAAATACCGAAAACGTCCAGACTCTACGAGCAAATCCGCTCCGTCATCGACAGCTTTGACAGCGGCATGAGCGAAAAGGATTTCTTCGACGACCTCCATAAGAGATATGACGAGCGCGACGGTCACGATTGGTGCCATACGATTTCAAACGCAGAGATAGTTTGTGCCTGCCTTCTTTACGGCGGCGGTGATTACGGCAGATCTGTCTGTATGGCGGTGGAACAGGGATTTGACACCGACTGCAACGGCGCAACGGTAGGGTCTATTCTCGGTATGCGCGGCGGCATGAGCGCAATTTCAGACGAGTGGACGGCACCTCTTCACGGTAAACTCTGCACGTCTATATTCGGCGTCGGTGTGACGGAAATAGACAAACTCGTTGAAAAAACAATGACGCATCTGCCGCAATAATACAAGTGTATTATATTAGTCGTTGGCGTCGAAAATCCGCTTGACACAAGGGCTTTTGAAAAACAAATCACCATGATCTGCGCGGAGGTTTGACAAAGTTTGAGCGACAAACCGCAAAAACAAAATGCAAATCTTCGCGCAAATCATAAGTTGAGCAGACGGCGCAATACGAGTTTTCGCAACGGAAGAGTTTATATTGAAAAAGATATTAAATACAAACAAAACCGGCAGGGGAGATCGCATCATCCTTTGCTCAAAATGATTTTAACAGAGGAAAACAACAATGACTTTTACGGAAATTAAAACATACCCATTGTCGGATGACGCCGACGTTTTTCTTACGGCGTACATCGCACCGCAAAACGACGACCAGCAGTTTAACGACAAACGCCGTGGATTACTTATTTGCCCCGGCGGTGCTTATGCGTTCGTTTCTCAGCGCGAGGGTGACGCGATAGCGACGGCGTTCCTTGCAAAAGGCTTTAATACGTTCGTGCTTTCGTATACGGTGAACAATCGCAATCACCGCGGAAAGAAATTTCCGGCGCAGCTGATCGAAGCGGCAAAGGCTATGAAGCTGATAAAAGACAACGCCGAGCAATTCCATGTTGACCCGGAACTTATTTTTGTTGCCGGATTTTCCGCCGGCGGACATCTGGCGGCGAGCCTCGGCATTCTGTATAACAGCGATTACGTCAAAGCCGCGCTCGATATTCCGGACGGATACCTCAGACCCGCCGGAATGATACTCAGCTACCCCGTGATCACCGGCGGAGAGTTCGCGCACAGGGGTTCGATTGACAATATTTTGCTCGACGAGCGCGATGATGAAAGCAAACGCGATGAAGTTTCCCTTGAAAAGCGTGTGGATGAAAACACTGTTCCCGCATTTATATGGCATACACGCACGGACAACGTAGTGCCGGTGCAGAACTCGCTTTTGCTTGCGTCGGCTTTGGCTGAGCACGGAATAGGTTTTGAAATGCACATCTATCCATACGGCGGACACGGCGCGTCGCTTGCAACGGACGTTGTGGGGTGGGATAATCCCACGCTTGCCGCGTGGTTCGAGCGTGCCGTCAAATGGGCGAAGAGTATAAAGCCGGACGAGAAAGAATAAATCGAAAAAATCCGCAACGGCAGAAAGGATATTTATGATGAAAAGGATATTCGTTATCGGCAGTATAAATACTGATTTCAATATTCGTGCGCCAAAAATGCCGAGCAAGGGTGAGACGCTTGTGGGATACGGCTTCTTTACCGCGCACGGCGGAAAAGGAGCGAATCAGGCGGTGGCGGCGGCACGACTCGGAGGTGACGTCGTTATGTGCGGATGCGTCGGCGACGATACATTCGGGCGTGAATCGATCGAGGCGATCGAAACCGACGGAATTGACGTAAAAAACATAAGGACGGTTGGCGGTGTTCCGACGGGAAACGCCGTGATAATCCTTTCAGACGGGGATAACAGAATAATAATCGACAAGGGCGCAAACGCCTTGATTGACAAAAACGACGTCGACAGGACGCTGAGCGAAGCAAAAGCTGGCGATATATTGCTCGTTCAGCTCGAAGCGCCGACGGACGTCGTGGGATATGCGATGAAAACCGGAAGAAAAAAGGGTATGACGGTGATACTTAACCCCGCGCCCGCAAACCGGGAGATCATTAAATATCTTCCGCTGTGCGATATGCTTATTCCAAACGAAACCGAAACGGAACTGTTGGGCGGCGAAGATGCGCTTTTGTCAGCGTTTGACGGAACGCTTATAATTACGCTCGGCGGCGATGGATATGCGATAATAGATAACGGAGTGAAAACAAAATATTCGTGTATAAAAATTGAGCCGGTAGATACGACGGCGGCGGGGGATACGTTCTGCGGCGGACTTGTGGCAAAGTTAGCTTGTGGAGAAAAACTCGAAACCGCGGCGGCATTTGCCTCTCTTGCGGCGTCTATCGCCTGCACAAGAACAGGCGCGCAACCATCCGTTCCGACAAAAGAAGAAGTTGAAAACTATAAAAAATAACGGTTTTAAACGCTCTGTGTACAACGGAGCGTTTGCTTTTGTTATATATTCAAAGCAAGGTTTACTATTGACAGGCGCGACGAATAAATATATAATTAAATATGATATTTTTATGCCGCACGCGACGGTTAAAACGTATAAAAAGCCTCGGCACGCTTGCGGTGAAACACTTTTACGTTTCGGTGGCTTATGATGGAACAGATAAAACTGAAAGCAATAATAAACGGGAAAACCGCAGTTTTTACGGTAGAGTGCGGAATGACGGCGCTCGACGCGCTTGAAGCCAACGGTGTGACGGTGTATGCCCCTTGCGGTGGCGCCGGACATTGCGGGGGATGCCGCGCAAAAATCAAAGGAAAAATTCGCCCCATTTCCGACGAGGCGGCGGTGCTCGGTGAAGCCTTTGCCGAAAAAGACGTTCACTTGCTTTGTTCGACCGAGCTTTTAGGTGACGCTGAGGTGGAAATAACGACCGACATAGCCGTAATGGAGAGGGAAATATTTGATTCGGCGGATAAAGGCACCGATTACGGCGTGGCGATAGATATAGGCACGACGACGGTGGCGGTATATATTTGCAGGCTCGATGACGGACGGGTGGTTTTTGAGGACGCATTTCTTAATCCGCAAAGCAGGTTTGGCGCAGACGTGATAACACGCGTTGCGGCGATAAAAAACGACGCGGCGGCGCTGGAAAAACAAAGAAAAGTATTGTTGGAACAGATAAACGCGAGTATCGGGAAGTTTTCGTCCGACAGAGCGCGTTTTTCGCGTGCGGTGATTTGCGGAAATACGGTTATGGAACACATAGCTGCCGGATTTGACCCTTGCGGAATAGCGGAGTACCCGTTTAAATGCGAAAGTTTGTTTGGATATTCAATCGAGGCGGATAAGGTAGGGCTTGACATTAAACACGGGGCGGGAGTGTATTTTGCGCCTTGTATTGCGTCCTATGTGGGCGGCGATATTTCTTGCGGTTTGGCGTCTGTCAAGTTCGACGAAACGTCGGGCGACGCGCTCTACATAGACGTAGGAACCAACGGCGAGATAGCGCTTGTGCACGACGGGGAGTTATATTTTTGCTCCGCCGCGGCGGGGCCCGCGCTCGAAGGAGCCGGTATCTCACATGGGATGCCGTCGATCGAGGGCGCGATAAAAGAAGTGCAAGTAAAAGATGATATACTATTGTATAAAACGGTAAAAGACAAGGCGGCACAAGGAATTTGCGGTTCGGGAGTTATTGACGCGGTGGCGGCGCTGAAAGACGTGCGCGCGATAGATGAAACGGGACGAATGGTTGATAATCCCCTCATATGCACCGTGAATGGGAAGCGGGCGCTGAAAATTTGCGACGGAGTGTTTTTTAATGAGGACGACGTGCGCGCGGTGCAGCTTGCAAAGGCGGCTATTGCGGCGGGGATAAAGGTGCTTGTCGAGAGAAGCGGGGCGAAGTTAAGCTCGCTTGAAAAAGTGATTATATCGGGCGGGTTCGGATCGAACATAAATATTGAAAACGCGGTGAAGATAGGACTGTTCCCGAAAGAAATATTGGGCCGGGCGGTGTCGGTCGGTAATGCGGCGGGCATGGGCGCGGTGGAAATACTTACGGACGACAAGGCAAGAGAACGCGCCGAAAGACTTGCGCGAAACGGGAAATATATCGAGCTTTCATTTGATAAACGGTTTGGAGAGCTGTTTGTTGACGAGATGGGATTTGACATTTAAAAAGTGCTGACGGCAACTATGCAATTATTATTTTATTCAAATGTATAAAATCGCGGATAAATGTGAGAGAAAGGAGGGGCAAAACGCATGGATGAGATAAAATGGACAGAGGCGCAACGGGCGGCGATAGACGCCGACGGGTGCAGTTTAGCGGTTGCGGCGGCGGCAGGAAGCGGCAAGACGGCGGTATTGACAAGAAGAATAATAGAGCGCATACGCGACGGGAAAGCTGACATTTCAAGGATGCTGGTGGTGACGTTTACCCGCGCGGCGGCGGCTGAGGTTGAGAGCAGAATAGGCGAAGAGTTGTCTAAACTCAGTGCGCTTGACCCTTCCGACAAGAGAATAGCACGGCAACTGTTGCTTTTGCCGTCGGCTGAAATTTGCACGATAGACAGTTTTTGCCTCGACCTTATACGTCAGAACTTTACCGATACGGGAATATCGGGTTTTTCGGTGACGGATGCGGAAACCGAAAAAATGATAATGGAAGACGTAATGGAAGAACTTATCACCGACTATTTTGACGGTAACGTAGGAAAGGACGGGCAAATCGAAGATTTCGGAACGTTTTACGACACGGTTGGCTCGCCGTCGAGCGACACGGCGTTTTGCCGCGCGGCGCTTGATATTTATGATAAATATACGGTTTGCGTCGACCGTGAAAAAGCGATTTGCGGCGACGGCGACGACAAGTGGTGGGATAAAATATTAAACTCGCTCAACGCGGGCTTCGACCATTACTTAAAGATCTTTTCCGACGCGCTCGATGAGATCGACTCCACGGAGGGAGCTGAGAACTGGCGCGTTGGGTTTAATACAGACAAGACATTTGTCGAGGAAGTGTCGGCGGCGCTTAAAAAACGCTTAGGTTACAGCGAGATAAAGGGTATAGTAAACGATTATCCGAACAGGAAAGTGACGCTTAAAGCCGTTAAATCATCGTCGAAAACGCCGAGGCTTGTTTTTTTTAGTGAGATGAGGAAAGAATTTGTCGCTTATGTGAAAAAAATAAGCGAGAAGTTTTTCGGCTATGACGAAGAAACGGTAAATTTCATTTTTGATGAAACGAAAAAAATGCGCCGCAAGATGTGCGTTTTCCTCGATGAATACGACAGGCGATTGACGGCGGAAAAAAAGCGCCGTCGCGTGATGAGTTTTTCGGACATAGAGAGGATCGCTTTCGAGCTGTTGTATGACAGAAAAACAGGCGGGGCGAGCAACGCCGCGCATGAAATTGCAGAGCGGTTCGACGACGTCTATATCGACGAATATCAAGACACAAATGAAATTCAGGATATGATTTTCACGCTCATTTCGCGCGATGATAACCGATTTACGGTAGGCGATATAAAGCAGAGTATTTACGATTTCCGCGGAGCGGACCCTTCGCTGTTTTTAAGACAGCTTGACGCGAGGGAAAAATACGGAGCGGGTGAGACGAAACAGGCAAAGCTGTTTCTATCGGAAAATTTCCGATCTTCCGGGGCGATAATCGACTTTGTCAACGGCGTTTTCGACACAGTGATGAACGAGGACGGGAAGATTCGCTACGGCAAAGACGAGCGGCTGTATTGCGGGCGAAAAGATATTGAAAATAAAAAAACAGAGATAAAATTCGTTTGCCGCGGAGATAACGGCGAGATTACAGAAACGGAATACGTCGCGCGAAGAATTGAGAAAATGATTTGCGAGGGGGAAGCTAAACCTGATGAGATTGCCGTGTTGATGAAAAAAAACGACGGTGCGGCTGAAATGGAAAAAGCGCTGAAAGCCCGCCGCATACCTTGCAAAAACACGGCGACCGAAGAGTTCTTCATGAATGCGGAAATTTTGCTTGCCATTTCAATTCTGAACACGGTAGACAATCCCTCGCGTGACGTGTATCTTGCGGGAGCGCTTAAAAGCCCCGTTTACGGGGTAAAGCTCGACGAGCTCATGTTTATTCGCCGATACAAAAAGGATGGGACGCTCTTCTCGGCGCTTAAAGCGTTTACTGACGAAAACGAATTTCAAAAGGGAAAAAAGTTTCTTTCCGACCACGAAAAGTTCAGACAATATGCAAAGGTTTTCACATGCGCCGAGGCGGTGAGGAGAATATTTGCCGACACGCATATAATGTCGCTGGCGACGGTCGGCAAGAGCGCGGCGGAGTCCGAAAATTCGCGGGCAAACCTGCAAAAACTGTATGATTACGCGCGTGAATATGAAAAGGGCGGCGACAAGCGTCTTTACGGGTTTATAAAATTCCTTGATGAATTGAGCACCTCAAAAGCAAAGGTTGACGTTTCGCAATTTTCAAAATCGGCGGGAGCGGTGAAATTGATGACGGTGCACGGCTCGAAGGGGCTTGAATTCAAAGTGTGTTTTTTGATCAATTCAACAAACGACTTTTTCAGAAAAGAAGCCGCGGATGACGTGGTTTGCCCGAAAAACGCGCCGATGGCAATGAGAATAATAAAAGACGGGGTTAAACTCGACACACCTATGCGGGAATCGGCGATAGACGCCATATTCGACAGACATTCGGACGAGGATATACGGCTGCTGTACGTTGCGTTGACACGCGCGAAAGAGAAGTTGATAATTACCGGCGGCGCGAAGGACGAAAGCAAGGCAAGAGCGGGGTATGACTTCAACACTGCCGACAGCAGCTGCACTATGGCGGCTGAATATTTCAGCGGTTTTGCACGGAAAAACATAAAGAATTTCGCACAGCTGATATGTATTGCGATGTCGAAGACGCCGGATTTATGCAAGGAAGAGTTTATCACGGAATTTGAAGAGGTGACTTCGACCGCAACCGAACGCAATGAAGAAGAAAAACGCATGACGGCGGTGGGTGCGAAACGCGACATCAAATGCAGGCTTGACTTTGAGTATCCTTACCGCGTGTTGGCGGGGGTGCCGTCGAAGCTGTCTGTTTCAAAGCTGTACCCGGACGTACTCGATGACGACGACGGCTCGGCTGAGCTTGAAGAAAAAGAATTGACGGTTGATATGCCGAATTTTTTAAAAGACGAAACGGACGATGTCAGCGCCGCGGAACACGGAACGGCAATGCACACGTTTATGCAGTTCTTCGATTTTGCCAACGTCGACAAAAACGGAGTTGAAAACGAGATACGGCGACTGGCCGAGAACAAATTGATATTTGAAAGCGACGCACAAATGCTGGACGCAAAGAAACTCGACGCGTTTTTCGGTTCGAGCATTGCCGGCCAGATGCGGCAAGCGCGCGCCCTATACCGAGAAAAACGTTTTCTTGTGTATTATCCGGCAGAACGTTTCTCGGAAGAAGATGAAACAAAAGCCTCGCTTGCGGGTGAAAAACTGCTTGTGCAGGGCGTTATAGACTGCGCGTTTATAAATTCTGCGGGGGAGTTGATTCTTGTCGATTACAAGACGGACAGCTTTTCAGACGACATGGACGAGAGATTTGTGGCAAATATTTTGAGAAAACGCCACAGACGACAACTTGAATATTACAAATACGCATGCGAAAAGCTGTTTGGGCAGAGCGTTGCCCATACATATATTTATTCGTTTGCGCTCGACGGGACGGTCGAACTGTAACACGGGAGGGAATTATGAGTAAAACAAAAAAATTCAACATTTCATATCTTACGGCGCTTTTGCCCGCTGTGCTTGCGGTGATATATATAGCGCTTCTTGCGGCTACGTCGAACATAGACTATACTCCGGGCGGGTTTCATTTTATCGTTCCGCTGGGACAGCAGGACGTAAGTGACTTTTCGCTTGTCACGTTGCTTATCATTGCGGCGACGTTTTTCGTGTGGGGATATGCGGGATATTTTTCCGCAAGACGCAGAGCGCCGCTTTTGCCGGTGCTGCTCGTCGCGCACGCAATACCGATAATTTCAGTCATTCTTTTTGCTGTTTTTTCGGCTTTGGGCATGCCTGACACGGCGGCGCTGTTCACGGTAGGCTTCGGAACGTTTTTGCTCTTCGGCAACATGGTTTACCAGCTTGTGGCGTTAAATTACGTTGAAGTGTTCGTAAATATCATTGCCATGGCAGGCACGTTTATCGTCGGATATTCAATAGGCGTGGCGAAAGGAAAAAAGAAATAAGATTTTTTATCACATTTTGTCGGTCGGCTCATATGATAGTATCAGACGGGGGAAAATAATAAAACAGATTTTTTCTTCCGACTTTGATCTATGGAGGATACTATGGGCAACTGTCTTTGCAATCTCTTAAACGACAACAACACAGTTCTTTGGCTGCTTATCATTGCTTTCATCGTTCTTTGCAGCTGCAACAACTGATCATGTTTTCACATAAAAAATCCGCCGCCCGCTCGGGCGGCGTGTTTTTTTGCGCAAATGACAAGTCAAATTCGTAATACGTCGGCCTATCGGCGACGTTTTGCGCATTTATTCAAAAAGTCGAAGAATATTGGATTTTTGTAAAGATTTTTTTGAAATATAATATTTACTTTTATTAAAATATATGTTATTATATCTTTTGGCATATAATATTTAATTTTGCGATATTATAAAAAAACAATGGAGGCAAAAATATGGCAAGAAAAAAGATTTCTATGGACGGTAACACCGCCGCCGCGCACGTTTCGTATGCGTTCACGGAAGTTGCGGCAATTTACCCCATAACCCCTTCAAGCCCGATGGCTGAAAACACGGACACATGGTCCGCGGGTGGGCTCAAAAACATCTTCGGCGAAAAGGTTAAAGTCGTTGAGATGGAATCCGAAGCAGGTGCCGCAGGCGCCGTTCACGGTTCTTTGGCGGCAGGCGCGCTCACCACGACCTACACCGCTTCACAGGGACTTTTGCTCATGATCCCGAATATGTATAAGATCGCGGGCGAGCTTCTCCCCACTGTATTCCACATTTCCGCACGCTGCGTTGCGTCCCACGCGCTGAACATCTTCGGCGATCATTCCGACGTTTACGCTTGCCGTCAGACGGGATTTGCGATGCTCGCATCGTCCAACCCTCAGGAAATTATGGACCTCGGCGCCGTTGCTCACCTTTCTACGATCAAGGGCAGAGTTCCGTTCCTTCACTTCTTTGACGGTTTCAGAACTTCTCATGAAATTCAGAAGATCGAAGTTTGGGATTATGACGATCTCAAAGAAATGATCGACAAAGACGCGCTTGCAGCTTTCAGAGCACGTGCGCTTAACCCCGATCATCCCGTGCTTCGCGGCTCGGCTGAAAACGGAGATATTTTCTTCCAGCACAGAGAAGCGTGCAACAAATATTATGACGCGCTCCCCGAAATCGTTGAGGAATATATGGACAAAGTCAATGCCAAACTCGGCACAGACTATAAGCTCTTCAACTACTACGGCGCGGCAGACGCTGACAGAGTTATCATCGCTATGGGCTCCGTTTGCGACGTTGCGGAAGAGGTTATCGACTATATGAACGCTCACGGGGAAAAGGTCGGTCTTATCAAAGTAAGACTTTACCGTCCTTTCCGTGCCGACAAACTTATTGAAGCTATTCCCGCTACCTGCAAGAGCATCGCTGTTCTTGACAGAACAAAAGAACCCGGATCTCTCGGCGAACCGCTTTATCTCGACGTTGTAACGGCTCTCGCTCAGGCAGGCAAGACCGTAAAAGTCGTAGGCGGTCGTTACGGCCTCGGCTCAAAAGATACACCGCCGTCCTCGATATTCGCCGTATATGAAAACCTTTCGGCAAAAGAGCCGAAGAACGGTTTTACGATAGGCATCACGGATGACGTAACGGGGCTTTCCCTCGAAGAAAAGCCCGCACCCGACACGGCTGCGGCAGGCACGATCTCCTGCAAGTTCTGGGGCCTCGGCGGCGACGGTACTGTCGGCGCAAACAAGAACTCGATAAAGATCATCGGCGACCATACCGACAAATATATTCAGGCATACTTCCAGTATGACTCCAAGAAAACAGGCGGCTTTACGGTTTCTCACCTCCGTTTTGGTGACAAGCCCATAAAGAGCCCCTATTATATCACAAAAGCTGACTTTGTCGCTTGCCACAATCACGCTTACCTCGAACAGTATGATATGGTATCCGACGTTAAGCCCGGCGGCGTATTCCTTCTCGACTGCCCGTGGACAACGGAAGAACTTGAAAAACATCTTCCCGGCCAGGTAAAGGCTTACATCGCCAACAACAACGTAAACTTCTACGTAATCGACGCTACCGGCACCGCTATGGGCCTCGGCAACGTAAAAGTTAAAAACACGGTTCTTCAATCTGCGTTCTTCTCGCTTGCAAACATTTTGCCGGCAGAAGAAGCGAAAGAATATATGAAGAAGATGGCGTATAAGTCATACATCAAAAAGGGCGAAGCCATCGTAAACCTCAACTACGCCGCTATCGACGCAGGCGCAGGCGCGGCAAAGAAAGTTGACGTTCCCGCTTCCTGGAAGACGGCGACGCCGGATGCTCCCAAAGCTCCCGTAACGGGCAAGAGAGCTGACCTTGTTGATTTCGTCAACAACGTTGCCCGTCCCGTAAACGCCATGAAGGGCGACAGTCTCCCCGTTTCCGCATTCGAGAACATGGCAGACGGCACATATCCGCAGGGCGCTTCCGCTTATGACAAACGCGGCGTTGCTGTCAAAGTTCCCGTTTGGCATGCTGAAAACTGCATCCAGTGCAATCAGTGCTCTTACGTTTGCCCGCACGCGGCAATCAGACCGTTCGCTATGAACGCCAAAGAAGCCGCAAACGCTCCCGCAAACACCAAGTTCACCGCTAAGATGATCGGCAAGGGATGCGAAGAATATAAGTTCACAATAGCTGTTTCGCCTCTCGACTGTATGGGATGCGGCGTGTGCGTAGGCGCTTGCCCGACAAAACCCGAAAAGAGAGCGCTTGAAATGGTTCTTACCGAAACACAGCTCGACCAGCAGGCACCGTTTGATTACGCCGTTGAAAACGTTACGAAGAAAACAACTCCGTTCGCTGACACGACGGTTAAGGGCAGCCAGTTCAACCAGCCGCTGCTTCAATTCTCCGGCTCTTGCGCAGGATGCGCCGAAACAACTTACGCTCGCCTTGTTACACAGCTCTACGGCGAAAGAATGTATATCTCCAACGCTACCGGTTGTTCTTCAATTTGGGGCGGCTCGGCTCCTTCCACGCCGTACACGGTAAACAACGAAAGCGGCAAAGGTCCGGCTTGGGCAAACTCGCTGTTTGAAGATAACGCAGAGCACGGCTTCGGTATGGTAACTGCTGTTAAGACGAGAAGAGAACACCTTGCAAACGTTGTAAGAGAACTCATCGCTCAGCCGCAGACACAGCAGGCTATCAAAGACGCAGGCGCTGAATGGCTTGAAAAGATGAACGATTCCAAGGAATCCGAGATCGCGGGCAAGAAACTTGTTGAAGCTTGCCGCGAAAACGTTTCCACAATCGACGAAAGCATCGCTTTCCTTGCTTCTCCCGTGGCGAAAGAAATGTTCGGCGACAAGGCGAACGAGATGCTTGAACAGGATAAAGCACGCAAAGCTGCCGGCGAAAAATACTGCGGCTGCAGCGCTTGCAAGCTCGCGCTCGAAGTGATAGAATCTGCCGATATGCTCGCAAAGAAATCCGTTTGGATCTTCGGCGGAGACGGTTGGGCATATGACATCGGTTTCGGCGGACTTGACCACGTTCTCGCTTCCGGCGAAGACGTAAACGTCATGGTATTCGATACCGAGGTTTACTCCAACACAGGCGGTCAGGCTTCCAAGGCTTCTCAGGTCGGTCAGGTTGCTCAGTTCGCGGCGGCAGGCAAGGCGATAAAGAAAAAGAACCTCGCTGAGATCGCTATGAGCTACGGTTACGTTTACGTTGCTCAGGTAGCTATGGGCGCTGATATGAACCAGACGATAAAGGCTATCACCGAAGCTGAGGCTTACCACGGTCCGTCGCTTATCATCGGTTACGCTCCGTGCGAAATGCATGGACTTAAAGGCGGCATGACAAACTGCCAGAGCGAAATGAAGAAAGCCGTTGAGGCAGGTTATTGGCAGACGTTCCGCTTCAATCCCGCAAACGTTGCCGAAGGCAAGAACCCGCTCACCGTTGACTGCAAGGCTCCGACAGCTGATTACGTTGAGTTCATCAAGAGCGAAACACGTTACAGCCGTCTTATGACTTCCTTCCCGGAAAGAGCAGAAGCGCTCTTCGCTCAGGCAAGCGAGCTCGCCAAAGAAAAATACGATCACCTCGTTAAGCTCAAAGATATGTATGAGCCGAAGGTTGAAGGTTAATTTGACCGTATTATATATTATAGGAAAAAAAGCTCCCCACACGGGGAGCTTTTTGCGTGTAATTTCAATGGAAGTTGAACAGGCTTATTTTAAATATTTAGACTTGGAAATAGATTTTTTTGAGTTTTTGCTTGGCTATATTTATAAATAAAAATCCGAGAGCAATAAATACTCTCAGATATATTTGTGTATGGTAAAGTTTCTTTTTGTTATTTATTTAAACAACAAAAAATCCGAGAGCGGTAAATACTCTCGGATAAATTTGTATGGGGTAAAGCTTCTTTTTGTTGATTTATTTAATCAACAAAAAATCCGAGAGCAATAAATACTCTCGGATAAATTTGTATGGGGTAAAGTTTCTTTTGGTTGTTTATTTAAACAACAAAAAATCCGAGAGCGGTAAATACTCTCGGATATATTTGTATATGGTAAAGTTTCTTTTGGTTACTTTTCTTTACAAAGAAAAGTAACTCAGCCGAGTTTGGCAGCGTTAACTTTAACGCCGGGGCCCATGGTAGAAGCAACTACGCAACTCTTGATATACTGACCTTTAGCGGCAGCGGGTTTCGCCTTGATGACAGCGCCCATAAGCGTGTTGAAGTTGTCGATGAGTTTTTCTTCGCCGAAGGAAGCCTTGCCAATGGGGCAGTGAATGATGTTTGTTTTGTCAAGACGGTATTCAATCTTACCTGCCTTAGCTTCTGTAACAGCCTTTGCAACGTCGGGAGTAACCGTGCCTGCTTTGGGGTTCGGCATAAGTCCCTTAGGACCAAGGACTTTACCGAGACGACCGATAACGCCCATCATGTCAGGGGTAGCGATAACTACGTCGAAATCGAACCAGTTTTCTTTCTGGATCTTTTCAACATACTCTGCGCCGCCTGCATAATCTGCGCCTGCGTCGAGGGCTGTCTGAACTTTATCTTCTTTGCAGAAAACAAGAGTACGGATCGTTTTACCTGTTCCGTGCGGAAGAACTACCGCACCGCGAACCTGCTGATCTGCGTGACGGCTGTCAACGCCGAGACGAATGTGAAGTTCGATTGTTTCATCGAATTTTGCTTTTGATGTTTGAAGAACGAGAGCGACTGCTTCGTTTGCATCATAAAGTTTTGCGCGTTCAACGAGTTTCGCGCTGTCTGTATATTTCTTACCTTTGCTCATTTTAAGTCACTCTCCTTTCTCAGTCTTCTACGACAACGCCCATGCTGCGTACCGTGCCTGCGATCATACTCATTGCGGCTTCGAGGGAAGCGGCGTTGAGGTCGGGCATTTTTGTTTCAGCGATCTTCTGGACCTGTGCCTTTGTGATCGTGGCAACTTTTGTTTTGTTCGGAACAGCGGAAGCTGTTTCAATGTTGCAAGCCTTTTTGATAAGAACTGCTGCGGGGGGAGTTTTCGTGATGAACGAGAAGCTTCTGTCCGCGTAAATCGTGATGACAACGGGGATTATAAGACCGATGTCGTTTTTTGTACGTTCGTTGAATTCTTTTGTGAAAGCAGCGATGTTAACACCGTGCTGACCGAGAGCCGGACCAACCGGCGGTTGGGGAGTAGCTTTGCCCGCGGGGAGCTGAAGCTTTACAAATGCCATTATCTTTTTTGCCATAATTCTTTTACACCTCCGAATGTGGTTTCAATCGGGAGATTACAAATTTTCTCCCTCCCACTTTGAGCGACGTTCCGTGGCAACGGGCGCCGCCGAAAAACTTGTTTATTTTCAGATTTTTTCGATGCTTTGCGCATCGAGCTCCACCGGAGTTTCGCGTCCGAAAACGGATGCGAGCACCGTGATGGTTTTGAAATCCGCGGAAATTGCGGAAATCGTTCCCTCGAAATTTGCCATCGGGCCGTTTTTGATTTTTACTCTGTCGCCGACGGTAAAGCCGGTGGTGACAACCTTTGTGTCAACGCCGAGCGCTTCTACTTCTGCGTCGGAGAGCGGCACGGGGCGAGAGCCGGGACCAACGAAACCTGTCGCGCCTGTGATGTTTCTTACGATATGCCAGGTCGCGTCGGACATTACCATTTTTACGAGAACATAACTTGGGAAGAGCTTTTCTTCTTTTGTTTTGATCTCACCTGAGGTAGTTGTCGTTTCAACGGTTTCCGTGGGAACTCTTACGTCGCTTATGAGATCTTGCAGACCTCTGTTTTCGATGATTTTTTCGAGTGTGGTTTTAACCTTGTTTTCATACCCCGAATAAGTATGGACAATGTACCATTTCAGTTCGGGTGAGTATTCGTCCAACATGATCGGTTCTCCTGTCTCAGATTACGAAACGGGACGGATCAAATCGAACCAGTCTTTAAGAGCGGTAACGCCCTTGCCGAGGCCGAAGTCTATAAGTGCTAAAACAGCGGCGCATACAACGAGTGTAACGAGAACAACGGCGGAGTTTTTCCAAAGCTGTTGTTTTGTCGGCCACACGAGTTTTTTGAATTCCGCGTTATAGTCTTTCCAGAACTTGTCGGTTTTTTCTCTGAACTTCTTGCTGAAAAGACGGATAGCAAAATAGAGAACGACGAGGAATACGACTACTGCAACCGCTATAACAAAGTTGATGTGCTCGGCAAACCAAGATTTTTTCTCGGTAGTCGTTGTTTCTTCCGTTGTTTCGCCGGTTGTTGTCGTGTCGGTGGTTTCAACGGGAGCCGATGTTTCTGTCGGGTCTTTCGTTTCCGTTTCCTCAGATCCTTCGGTAGGTTCTTCCGTCGACGTGATCGTCATCGTTTCATCTTCTGTTGCGCCAACCGATGTAAGCGTCAATGTACCTTCATCGTCAGCTGCGAGAGCGCAAAGACTGAAAACGGAGATCATCATGACTACTGCTATGAGCAGAGCCCAAAACTTTTTGTTTGTCATTTCGATTCTCCTTACTTTGTTTCTCTGTGAAGCGTGTGTTTGCGGCAGAACTTGCAATATTTGTTCATTTCAAGTCTGTCGGGATCGTTTTTCTTGTTTTTCATCGTGTCATAGTTTCTTTGCTTGCATTCCGTGCAGGCGAGAGTGATTTTTACGCGCATATCGGCACCTCCTGATTTTACTTGAAGCTGAAAAAAGCTTCTGTTCTTTTGAAAACAGAAGCGCACACAAAATTCCACGGCAATACCGTGATATATATTTTGTTTTTGTGGCGGCACTGTTTTCGTACCTCCCTCATACTCGGATATGGTGCGTAACAAGAACCGCACGTATACGTCCGCAGAGGTAAACACATAATATCACACTTTTTCAGTATTGTCAATAGTTTTTTGAAAATAGTTAATATATATTATATAATACTGTTTCAAATTATTTTACTTGTGTCAAATTGTTTTCACAGCGGAGGTGAGGGTGGGGCGAGTCTTTTAGTTTAACACTTTTATCGGCGTTTGCTTTTTTGTGATTTTGCGGGTTTATTTGAGAAAAGGCATAAAAACGGTGTTTGATCGGATTCTGAGTTCCGCGCCGCCGCGGCGCTTCGCGCGCGGCGCGCCGTGCGATGCTGTGGTTGAGCGAAATTAGAAAAAAAGTTGCACGGCGCGCCTGTTTCCGTTTTCAACGGAAACGCGGCGGCGCGGAAATGCAAAAAACCGCAAAAACAAAACCGCGGTGTTTCCGCGGTTTTTCTCAGTCCACAAAATCAAATTCCAACCCGTAAAGATCGACCTCGTCGCCGTCTTTAATTCCCAGCGAGCGCATTTTTTCAAATACGCCGTTCGTGCGGAGCATACGATCAAAATAGGTAAGAGATTCATAATCGTCGAGATTGATGCCGGTCATAAGCCATTTCAACCATTCGCCCTCAACAATCCACATGCCGTCCTCACGTTTTGCCGTGATGTCGGAAGGCAACGCTTTTTCGGTTGTCTCTGCTTCATATTCCGGTTCATAAATCGTAATTTCAGGCAACGTCTGCAAGCGTTCGTAAACTCTGCGGCAAAGTTCTTTTATGCCCTCGCCCGTCGCCGCGCTGATGTACATGACCTCATATCCGTTTTCAGCGGCGAATCTTTCAAACGCCGGAATATCAACCGTTTCGCGGTCGAGAATATCGCATTTGTTCGCGGCGATTATCTGCGGGCGGGAAGCCAGATCAATACTGTATTTTTCAAGCTCGCGGTTGATGAGCTTCACATCCTCTACAGGGTCTCTGCCCTCTGTTGCGGCAATGTCCACGACGTGAACGAGCAAACGGCATCTGTCAACGTGACGAAGAAAGTCAAAACCGAGTCCGGCGCCTTCCGACGCACCCTCGATAAGTCCCGGAATGTCGGCCGCAACAAAGCCTTTTCCGTCGTCAACCGCCACAACTCCGAGCATCGGCGATAGAGTGGTGAAATGATATGCGGCTATCTTCGGTCTTGCGGCGCTTATCACCGACAATAGCGTCGATTTTCCAACGCTCGGAAGCCCGACAAAGCCGACGTCTGCGAGCATTTTAAGTTCTAAGAGTACTTCGCGCTCTTCGCCGTCGCGGCCGGTTTTCGCAAATCTCGGCGCTTGTCATGTGGGAGTTGCAAAATGCTTATTTCCCCATCCGCCTTTTCCGCCGTGAGCAAGTACAAACGGTTCGCATCTGCTCATATCTTTTATCACTTTGCCCGTTGCCGCGTCTTTTACTACCGTTCCGTCGGGAACGGGAATTATCAGATCGGGCGCGTTTGCCCCGTGAAATTTGGAATTTGCGCCGTTGCCGCCGTTTTGCGCGACGAATTTTTTTCGCGTACGGAAGTCGAGCAGGGTATTTTTACCCTGTTCGATTTTTAAAACTATATTACCCCCGTTGCCGCCGTCGCCGCCGTCGGGGCCGCCGTGAGAGATATATTTTTCACGGTGAAAAGAAATACAGCCGTTTCCGCCGTTGCCGGCTTTAACGTATATTTTAACGTGATCGTAGAAATCTGCCATTTTTATCACTCCTTACTTTCTAAAACTGTTGCAATTATATTTTTCATGTTGAAGAAATCATCTTTTTCTATAAGCTCGATGAGCTGATTGCGGCTGACCCAGCGCGCGTCAGTCGTTTCTCCTTTTTGCAGAACGATGTTTTCTATCGGGAAGTCGGCTTCAAAAAGCCATATGTCGTCAAAATCACCGTGCCAACCTTTCGCGCCGTCATTCCATATCTTTTTTATCGTTTTAATGAGTGTGCGCTTAGAAGATGTGTGGTCAATACCCGTTTCTTCAAACGCCTCTCTTATCGCGCCCGCTTCGCTCGTTTCGCCCGCTATCACCGAGCCGCCCGTGAACTCCCACCTGTCGCCGAACGGTTTTTCGGGGGCGCGGCGAGTGATCAAAAACTCGCCGTTTGAGTTTTTGACAACGACGATGACGACCGTGTGCCACGCGGCACATCCGTCGTGTTTTCCGCGCTCAACGGTTCTTCCCAGAGGATTCCTGTTCTCGTCGTAAAGATCCCAAAGTTCAGCCATTTATTCCTCCAACATCTTCATGAATGTTTCCTCATCTATAATGCTTACGCCGAGCGCCTGCGCTTTTGTCAGCTTTGATCCGGCTTCTGCCCCGGCGAGCACAAACGTCGTTTTCTTCGATACCGACGACGACGCTTTGCCGCCGTTTTTCTCTATAAGTTCTTCCGCTTCGCTTCTCGTCATTGTCGGCAGCGTCCCCGTCAGCACAAACGTCATGCCTGTAAATTTGCCACCCGCCGCGGTTTTTTCGCATGTTGTTTCGACTCCCGCGGCCTTCAACTTGTCAACAAGATTACGCGTCTGCGGATGAGAGAAGAAATTACAGACGAAATCCGCCGTTATTTCACCGAAATCGTCGAGTTCCGAAAGTTCTTCTTTTGACGCTGTGAAAAGCGCCTCTATATCTCCGAACTTGTTTGCGAGTGTTTTCGCCGCTTTTTCACCGATATTTCGTATTCCAAGCGCGTAAATGAGGCGTGCAAGTCCTGCTTTCTTTGAATTTTCAATCGAATTTATCAAGTTTTCGGCTGATTTTTCGCCCATTCTTTCAAGTTTTGCCACGTCGTTTGCCGCAAGATAATATATATCCGCCGCGCCGTGTATCATCTCTTCGGCTATCAGCAAATGAACGATCGCCTCGCCCATGCCGTCGATGCCCATGGCGTCACGGGATGAAAAATGTATCACCGACCGTTCGAGTTGTGCGGGGCAGGCGGGGTTTGTGCAGCGATATGCCGCCTCGTCCTCGCGTGTAATCGGCTCCGAACACGATGGGCAGAGCGCCGGCATTACAAACGGTCTTTCGTCACCCGTTCGTTTGGATTTATCAACCATGACGATTTCCGGAATTATATCGCCTGCCTTTTGAACGAGCACCGTGTCGCCTATCATTATGTCGCGCTCGCGGATGAAATCGATATTGTGAAGCGTCGCGCGTGAAACGGTCGTTCCCGCAAGACGAACGGGTTCAAGCACGGCGTTTGGCGTGATGACGCCGGTCCTGCCGACTTGTACGATTATGTCGGTGAGTTTGGTCGGTTTCCTTTCGGGCGGGAATTTATATGCAACAGCCCATTTCGGCGTGCTTGTGTTTTCGCCTATGAGTTCGCGTTCGCTCAAATCGTCGATTTTAAGCACCGCCCCGTCGATGTCATATGCAAGTCCTTCGCGTTTGGAGCCTATATCGTCGATTTTATCAAGTATTTTTGTTTCGTCCGTCTCGCGCGAGATGCCGTCTATTATGTGAAAGCCCTGGGTTTTGAGATATTCAAGCCCTTCTGTATGTGATGAAAAACTTTTGCCTTCGATTTGCTGAATGTTGAATATAAATATATCGAGATTGCGTTTTGCGGTGATTTTTGAGTCGAGTTGCCTTAGCGACCCCGCCGCCGCATTGCGCGGATTTGCAAATGTCGGTTTGCCGTCCTCTTCCTGCCGCTCATTCAGCTTTGCAAAGCTCTTTTTCGGCATATATACTTCGCCCCTTACTTCAAGCAGAGGCAGTTTATCGGGCAGAGAAAGCGGAATTGAACGAATGGTTTTTATGTTCTCGGTAACGTTTTCGCCGGTTATGCCGTCGCCTCGCGTGGAACCTGTTACAAGCTCGCCGTATCTGTATTCAAGAGAAACCGACAAGCCGTCTATTTTCGGCTCGACCGAAAAAACGGCTTTGTGCCCGAGCGTCTCCCCGATTTTGCGTATATAATCGGCAAGCTCGTCGTGTGAAAAAACATCGATAAGCGATCCCATGCGTACGGTGTGCGTCACCTTCTCGAATTTATCGAGCGCCGCACCTCCAACGCGCTTTGTGGGCGATGTAGGGCTGTCGAGCTCGGGATATTTTTCTTCAAGTTCTTTGAGCTCCTTGAACATCATGTCGTATTCATAGTCGGAAAGAATGGGGTTGTCCTCGACGTAATACAGGCGGGAGTTTAGCGTTATTTGTTCCCTTAAATATTTCACGCGGTCAAATGCTTGGCTCGGCGCGGTCTTTTCAGTGTTGACAATATTGTTTGCCACCATATTTATTCTTTCCTTTCCATTTGGACATAATTTTACATTTTTGATTATATCACAAATGCAGATAAAATAACAGATAATTTTTATAAAATATGTTGATATTTTTTTGTGAATATAATATAATAAATTGAATAAAAACGGCTTGTCCGATATGGAGGATGGAAATGAAAGTTACAGTCGACCGTGTTGAAGACGGGGTCGTCGTTTGTATGGACGACGATGACGAACAGTATGAATTTTACGTTGAGGAATTTCCGGCAGAAGCACACGCAGGCGACGTGTTCGAGCTGACGCTCGACGGCGAGCGCGCAGTAGAGGCGGTGTTACTTGAAGCGGAAACCGAGGCTTTGCGGCTTCGCGCTCAGGCGGCAATGGAACGACTGAGAAAAAAATTCAAAAAGCAGTAAAAAATATCTTTTCGCGTCCTTCGGCGGTGAACGCGAAAAAATAAAATTTATCGCCGGGAAAGTGTTTAACCTTGTATGAAAACAAAAGCTGTAAGACTCTACGGAGTAAACGACCTTCGTCTTGAAGAATTTGATTTGCCGGAAATTACCGACGGTGAAATACTCGCGCAGGTAATATCGGACAGTATCTGTATGTCCACATATAAAGCCGCAAATCAAGGCACCGCGCACAAGAGAGTTCCCGACGACATCGCCGAGAACCCCGTTATCGTCGGGCACGAATTCTGCGGAAAAATAGTTAAAGTCGGCGCGGAATGGAAAGATAAATATAAAGAGGGCGACAAGTTTGTAATTCAGCCTGCGCTCAATTATAAGGGCAGCCTGCCTCGCCCGGATATTCTTACAGGTACATAGGCGGCGACGCTACGTATATAGTGATACCTCACGAGGTAATGGAGCTCAACTGCCTGCTTCCTTATAACGGCGACGCGTATTTTTACGGCTCGCTTTCCGAACCGATGAGCTGTATCGTTGGCGGCTATCACGCTTGCTATCATACAAAGAATGGCTCATACGTTCATCATATGGGTATAAAACAGGGCGGAAACATGGCGATACTCGCGGGAGTCGGCCCTATGGGTCTCGGCGCCATCGACTATGCGCTTCATAACGACATTCGCCCGTCGCTGCTTGTGGTGACAGACATCGACGCTGCAAGACTTGAACGCGCCTCGAAACTTCTCACGGTCGAGGACGCGGCAAAACACGGCGTAAAACTCATATACGTCAATACTTCGGGCATGGAAGATCCCGTGACGTACATAAAAGAACTTAATGGCGGAAACGGTTATGACGACGTGCTCGTTTATGCTCCGGTAAAACCCGTGGTAGAGCAGGGCGACGCACTGCTCGGCCGCGACGGCTGCCTTAATTTCTTCGCAGGTCCTACAAACCCCGCTTTCGCGGCTATGTTCAATTTCTACAACGTTCACTATTCGTCAACGCACGTCGTCGGAACTTCGGGCGGCAACGTAGACGATATGAAAGAATCGATAAAAATGATGGAAACGAAAGCGATCGACCCTGCGGTGATGATTACCCACGTCGGAGGACTCGACAGCGTTGCGGAAACGACGCTTAACCTGCCGCATATTCCGGGCGGGAAGAAACTTGTTTATACGAATATTTCAATGCCGATGACGGCGATAGCCGATTTTGAAAAGCTGGGCGAGGCTGACCCGCTATTCAAAAAGCTGGCGCAGATCGTAAACGATAACAACGGTATATGGTGTGCGGAGGCGGAAAAATATCTGCTTGCAAACGCCAAAGCCATTTGATATAAAGGAGCGGGATAAAAAATGACAGATTTGATTTTTGCAACTCAAAAGGAACTTGACGCTCTCGTTGAGATGTCAAACAAATACGGTGCCGACGCGGATTACGTTCTTGCCGGCGGCGGGAACACGTCGTTTAAAACCGGCGACGTGCTTTACGTCAAAGGTTCCGGAACGTCGCTTGCAACAATTAAATCCGAAGGCTTCGTTAAAATAAGCCGCGCGGAACTTGAAAAAATTTGGCAGATGACTTTTTCGGATATTGAAGCCGAAAGAGAAGCGCAGGTGCTGGAAGCTATGATGGATTCGCGCCTGAAAGGCGAAGAAAAGAAGCGCCCGAGCGTGGAAACTCTGCTTCACGATCTGCTTGAACAGAAATATATTCTTCACGTCCATCCGTCGCTTGTAAACGGGGTGACATGCGCCCGCGACGGAGAGGAGACGGTTAAAAAACTTTTCCCGGAAGCTATTTGGGTTGAATCTACAAAGCCGGGATATATCCTCGCCGCTGCGTGCAAGAAAAAAGTTGACGAATACAAGGCTCAACACGGGCGTGCTCCGCAGGTGATATTCCTGCAAAACCACGGTATATTCTTTGCCGCCGACAGCACGGACGAGATAGACGCGATAGTTGAGCGCACAATGAGCGCGATCAAGGCGCAGGTTAAGATTTTCCCGTGTAAAGACGAGGTCGATCACGACGAAGCGCTGGCGGAAAAGCTCGCGCCGCAGATAAGAATGATGTACTCGCCCGACGGTGAAGCCGTCGTAAAATATACGGCAAACCATGATATAATCGCATATTCGATGACGGAAAAGTCGTTTGAGCCGATAAAGGGCAGCTTTTCGCCCGACCATATCGTTTACTGCAAGGCGTCGCCGCTTTACGTTGAAAACAAGGGCGACGATACGATGGACGAACTCGAAAAGAAATTCAACGAATATAAAGCGGAAAACGGATACGCTCCGAAGATAATATTTGTATCGGGCGTTGGAATGTTCGCGTGCGGCGCGACGAAAAAAGAAGCCGACACGGCGACGGAAGTGTTCGAGGACGCAATAAAGATAGCCGATTATTCGGCGTCATTCGGCGGGTATTTGCCGCTCGACGACGAAATGACGAATTTTATAAAGAACTGGGAAGTTGAAAGTTACAGAGCGAAAGTTGCGCTTTCGTCCGCACCGAAAAAACGCCTTGCGGGCAAGATTTCGATCGTTACCGGGTCTGCTCAGGGCTTCGGTGCGGGAATCGCGGAAGATATGGTAAAAGAGGGCGCATACGTCGTTATTGCCGACATGAACCTGCCCGGCGCTCAGGCGATGGCGCAGTCGCTTTGCGAAAAATACGGCAAGGGCGCGGCATACCCCGTGTTCGTCAACGTGACGGATGAAGAATCCGTAAAGAACATGATAAGACAGACCGTGCTCGAATACGGCGGGATTGACATTCTTGTAAACAACGCCGGCATCGTTCGCACAGGGTCGCTTGAAGAGATGACAAAGCAGAATTTCGAGCTTGTGACGTCAATCGACTACACGGCGTTCTTCGTTTGCACAAAATACTCCGTCGTTCCGATGAAGATTCAGAGAAAATACTCACCCGATTATATGGCTGACGTCATCGGTATAAACTCAAAATCCGGGCTTGAAGGAAGCAACAAGAATTTCGCATATGCCGGCGCAAAATTCGGCGGAATAGGCCTTACGCAGAGCTTCGCTCTCGAACTTGCGCCGTATGGTATCAAAGTCAATTCCATCTGCCCCGGAAACTTCCTCGACGGGCCGCTGTGGTCGGACCCCGTCAAAGGGCTTTTCGTGCAGTATCTCAACGCCGGAAAAGTGCCGGGAGCAAAGACGGTTGCCGACGTGAGAAAATACTACGAAAGCAAAGTGCCGCTTGGACGCGGATGTGTTCCCGCCGACATTTCAAAGGCGCTTATGTATATTGTGGAGCAAAAATATGAAACAGGTCAGGCTGTTCCCGTGACGGGCGGCCAGACGATGCTCAACTGAGGTGCGCCATGGATATAAAAAAACTTGTCGATCTTCTCAACGCTCCGCACCGCCAGACGCGCCTTGACGCTTTGGCTGAGATAAAAATGCTGACGGACGCGGGAATTTTGCCCGAACCCGAGAAAACGGGGCTCGTGAACAATCATATCCACACGATATATTCTTTTTCGCCCTATTCGCCGACAAAAGCGGTTTATATGGCGTGGCAAAGCGGACTCGCAACGGCGGGAATTATGGATCACGATTCGCTTTCGGGCGCCGACGAATTTCTTGAAGCGGCGGCGCTTGTCGGACTTCCCGCAACGGTCGGCATGGAATGCCGCTGTTCGATGAAGAACACTGCGCTTAACGGAAAAAAGATAAACAACCCGGATCAAAACTCGGTGGCGTACGTCGCGCTTCACGGCGTTCCGGCGCAGAGTGTAAAACTGCTCAACAATTACTTTGCATATTATCGCTTCCGCCGAAACGAGCGCAACCGCGAGATGTGCAAAAACATCACCTCGCTTGTAAGCCGCTACGGGCTTTCGCTCGATTTTGACCGCGACGTAGAGCCGCTCTCCGAGGCGCGCAACGGCGGTTCCGTCACCGAAAGACATATTTTGTTCGCGCTGACAAAAAAGATAGTGTCGATTTACGACACGCCCGAAAAGGTGATAGATTTTCTTGTCGGCGACATGAAACTTGACATCTCGGAAAAAGTGAGAAAACAGATCCTCGCCGGAAGAGAAACGCCCGATTTCTACCTATATGACATTTTGGGCGCCTTGAAAAGCAACATGGTTGAAAAATTCTACATACCGGCATATGCAGAATGTCCGGACGTTTATGAGCTTCAAAAGGTTTGCTCGGCGTGCGGAGCCGTGTTCGCTTATGCGTATCTCGGCGACGTGGGTGATTCTGTGACAGGCGACAAAAAGGCGCAGAAATTTGAGGACGACTACCTTGATTTGCTGTTTGATGAGCTTGACAGGATCGGATTTGACGCGGTGACGTATATGCCGAGCCGTAACACCGAGGCGCAGCTGAAACGCGTAATGGCGCTTTGCGAGGCGCACGGACTGTTTCAGATAAGCGGAGAAGACATAAACACACCGAGGCAGAGCTTCCTTTGCAACGCGATGAAAGATGAGATGTTCAGCCACCTTTCCGACGCCGCATATGCGCTGATCGGTCACGAAAGACACACGACAAAATATAAAAACGAGGCGATGTTCTCGGACAATATAAAGAAAGAATATCCTGACATTCAGGGAAGAATAGATTTTTATAAAAACCTTGTAAAGAAAACGGAAAAATAAGCAGAACGCCTACTTTTGTTTGCCTGAAAAGCAAATTTATGTTTTCTTGAAAAAACCGAATGTGTAAGATATAATCAATTTGCGGGTAAAAACCGCACGATCTGTTTTACGGAGGTAAGAATGAAAATTAAAAAAATTATATGTGCCGCAATCGCCATGACGATGATAGCGGGCGTGCTTGTTTCTTGCGGAGAAAACGTTAAGCCCGAAGATACGACGTCGTCGATCATATCGACCGAAACCGCGACCGGTCAAGAGATGACGGACACAGAAAAGAACACCGAAACGGAGGAAACCACTACGACTACCACAACAACCACCACGACAACTTTCACCACGGTGATAACGAGAACGGACGGCGTAAAGTATGAAATCGTAAGCGACGGACCGTTTGATCACGAGAACATAGTGTTCCAGTTCGGCGTTGTAAGCGACACGCATCAGACAGGAAACTCCGACGCGTATTCGACGAAACTCAGAAACGCGTTCAGCACGATAAAGAAACTCGCGGGCGGAAAGCTCGACGCCGTTCTTTGCGCGGGAGATTTGACCGACAACGCGACGGAAAGTCAGCTCAAACAATATAAACGCAACTTTGAGGGCGTGTATAATATAGAAGAAGTGCCGATGATATTCTGCTGGGGAAACCACGACGCGCTGACAGTAAATGCGCCGGCTATACAGAATTTCCAAAATTGGTTTGGCGAAAGTTATTTTACAACGGATACAGACAAAAAAGCGCTTGAAACCGGCAACCGCCATTGCGTTGTCAACGGTTATCACATTCTTGCCGTAATGCCGGAAACGTTTGCAAGCTACGGCGAGGTGATTCATTCAAAAGAAACGCTTGAATGGCTTGACAAGACACTTAAAGAAATAACCGAAAAAGAGCCCGACAAGCAAGTGTTTATTCTTTCGCACGCAATGCCGTATGACACATGTTACGGAAGCACGCTGAAAACATACTCAAACGAAACGGGTCTCGGCTGGTACACGAAAGATCTGCTCGACGTCGTAGGCAAATATAATCAAGTAGTTACGTTCAGCGGGCATCTTCATTTCCCGCTTAACGACGAAAGAAGCCTTATGCAAACGACGTTTACCGCCGTGGGATGCCCCTCGACGCGCTATATGGCGATAGAGAACGGCAACTATCAGAATACGAGATCGGCGACAGTTATGAACGACTGCGAAGAGTATTCACAGGGACTGCTCGTTTCGATAGATAAAGACGGCAATATGCGCCTTGTAAGAATAGATTTTTACGGCGCGGACACGATAAAGACCGCGTGGGTTGTGCCGGCAATCAAGGCTGACGGTTCTCATCTTAAAGCGTATGCAAAAGACAGAGCCGACAACCCCGCGCCCTCATTTGACGGAGCAAAAGCGACCGTTTCCGTATATCAAAAAACGACAGCCGGCGCGCTTGTTCCCAGCATCACGTTTGACGCGGCGACCGACGACGATCTCGTTCACGATTACATCGTGACGATAGTTAACGCCGATACCGGCGCGGGTGAAAGAGTGTACAACATTCTCGCTGACTTTTACAAGCATCCGCTGCCCTCTCAAATGGCAAAAACCGTAAACCTTGTGCCAAGAGTTACGATGAAAGACGATGCGGTTTATAAAGTTACCGTTGTTGCGCGCGACTCTTGGGAGAACAGCGCGGAGCTTGTGTTCTTTATTCAAGCGGATATGACAAACGAAACGATAAACATTGTTGAGAGATAACAATGAATGACCGCCGCGTTAAGCGGCGGTCGTTATGTTTTTAATGAAAAAATCATTTTGCGTATGATAGATTGCGCTATGGCAATAGATTTTTGATGAATGAAAAAATATCGCGCCATGAAAGGCGCGATATTCGTTTTTCTAAGGCTGAGTCCAAAGTCCGTCGCGTGCGAGAAGTTCCCAGTTCGGTTTGAGTATGTTGATTTTTTTACCCTTTTCTCCCACGGCGGATGCTTTATAAACGTAACCTTCGTTTAACATTTGTTCAAGCGCGCTTGAAACGGCCTTTTTTTCTATTTTGCCTTTTTGTGAAACGCGCGCGACGATTTTGTCAAATGTTCCGTTCTTTTCAAATTCGCGGTGTACGGTGAGATAATCGAACGTTTCTACGATCAGTTTGTAGTATGTTTTGTAAATTTCAGTGTCAGAGGGTATCTCTTTATACCACGAGGCGCTGTGTTTAAGTTGGCTGCTTGTGGCGTTGGTAACTCCGTAAATACCGACTTTCTTGCGGCATTGATTTATTATAAACCGCACGACGGAATTGAAATGTCCGTCACCTGTAAAAATAATGAATGTGTCGATATCCTTTCCCATCATTGCCCGTTGATAGATATGGTCGAGCATGATGAAATCGGTGAAGTCCTTTTTGTAGTGTTCACTTGGATTTTTTGTGTCGATTATAAAGTTTGTAACATCGCGTATCTTTTCAAGTTCCGCGCGCATACCCGGATTTGAAAAATCGGCAAAAATAGATATTTCAACTAGGTCATATTGTTCCTTTAAACTGTTAGCCCACGCTTTTACGTCAGGCTTCACGGAATATTGCCTTTCCATTGAAATATACCAGTGCTCGAAATCCACAAATGCGATGGCACGCGGCAGCGACTGTTTTTTTCTGAACATCCGTTTCCTCCTTTCTTCAAAAATCATTTTACAATATTTACCGCCGCTTGTCAAGAAAAAATATAGCTCGGGACGTTTTTTTCATCTCGATTCTTGTTTATCGCTTTTAAGAAATCCACGCTTTTCCGAAAAGGCAAAACATATTTAATGATATGTAGTGCGAAATAGTATTCGGGTATAGGGGAATATTTTAAAATCATATTGAAATTAAAACAAAATGTCTGTTAATTGATTATGATGTTCCATTATTTCTTTACAAAAAAAGAAATATGTGATATAATGGTAAAAAATTCTGTAATGGAGAATTAAAATGAAAAGTGCGGTGATAACGGGGGCCTCGCGCGGAATAGGCAAAGCATGTGCAATAGAGCTTGCAAGAGCGGGATTTGCCGTTATTATAAACTATAAAACAAATGAAGCCGCGGCAAAAGAAACAAAGCGAGAAATTGAACAAGCGGGCGGAAGAGCGCAGATTTATCAAGCCGACGTTTGCTCGCCCGACGAGGCGCGCAGGCTTATCTCAAAATGCGTAATGGAGTTCGGCGGGGTTGACGTGCTTGTAAACAACGCGGGAATCAGTTTATCGAAATTGTTTCTTGACACAGAGCCTGAGGAACTTGCGCGTGTTACGGAGGTAAACTATTTCGGCACGTTTTACGCGTCACGCGCGGCGGCAAAAGAGATGCTGTCGTCATGCAATGGCGGGAGTATTATCAACATCTCGTCGATGTGGGGCGTCGTCGGCGGCTCGGGCGAGGCGGCGTATTCGGCGTCAAAGGCCGCTGTGATAGGGCTGACGAGGGCGCTGGCAAAAGAGCTTGCGCCGTCGGGAATACGGGTGAACTGCATCGCCCCCGGGGTAATAGACACCGACATGAACGCGTGCTATTCGGTGGAGGTGATGGAGGCGCTTAAAGAAAAAACGCCGCTGAACAGGATAGGTTCCGCCGAGGACGTGGCGCGCGCCGTCAGATTTTTGGCAACGGACGACGCTTCGTTTATCACGGGGCAGGTGTTGACCGTTGACGGCGGTTTTTCGCTGTAAGTCAGCGATAATAGACGTAATAGGCGATTATCTTTCTGACTTTTCCGCCGTGTTCAAGGTCGGGGGCGGTGATAATCACCCCTTCAAGCGACAGAAGCTCAGACGCATCCATTTCGGCAATGTTACAGCGGAAAATCACGTTGTTGTCGGCGGTTATAATAAGCTGACCGTCGCGGACGTTAAAACCGCCGTTTTTGCCGATGACAATGTCTGTATCTCCGTCGCGCTCGGTGGCATATTTTAAGCGTTTTTCAACCATGCGCTGTGCCATATTTATTTTGAATGAGAGTTTTTCTTCGGGTTTTTTACGTTTGAAAAGCGACATATTTTTCGCCTCCTTTTCAAATATAATACCATAAATCATTCAAGAAATAAAGGTGTCGAGCGGATTTGTCGGAATAAAAAGAAAAGAATGAAACATTTATCCGTTTTTTGTTTTCAAAGTGAGAAAAAAGACGGGCAAAATCGACATAATAAATAAGGAAAAACAAACACAAAAGAGGTATGAAATGGAAAGCGAACAAACTTTGATGATACCGAAAAGCAGCTTTGCGGCAAGGCTGTGGGAAAGAGTGAAAAAAAGCGAATATCTTTATCTTGTTGCGGCGTTCTTTTTGCCGTTTATGATAATGCTTGGCATATACGCCTGCCTTGAAGTGCATCCGTTCGGCAACAATTCGGTGCTGACGCTCGACCTCCAAGCTCAGTATATTTACTATTATGAAGAGATAAGGAATTTGCTTGTAAACGGCGGAAGTTGGCTGTATTCATGGAAGAGGACGCTCGGCGGCGAGTTTATGGGCATCGTTGCATATTACATGGGAAGCCCGTTCAACGGGTTGCTGGTGCTTTTCCCGAAGGCAAATATCGCCGACGCCGTTATGTTCATTCAAATGTGCAAGATAGGCACAATGGGCGTAAACTTCGGTTATTATCTCCACAAGACACGTCACCCCGGTGAAATGAGAACGATAGCGTTTTCCGTTATGTATGCTCTTTGCGCATTTTCGACCGTTCAGACGATAAACCCGATGTGGCTTGACGCAGTAGTATTTTTGCCGATGCTGATACTCGGCGTTGAAAGACTGATAAAACACAAGAGATGCGTGCTGTATATCATTTCTTTATCAATAATTTTCGTCTCAAACTACTATATGGGATATATGTGCGGCATATTTACGTTCTTATATTTCTTATATTACTATTTCACCGTTCGTCCGGAAATAATCGGAAAGTATAAGGTCGATAAGGCGGATTTCGCAATAAAGCGATTTGTTTCAACCTGCGGCTTTAAAACATTTGTAATATTTGCCGTGGCGACGCTTATCGCACTTGCAATATCCGCGTTTATGCTTTACCCCGCGTGGTATTCGTTACAGTTCGGGAAGGTCGGCTTTACAACGCCGAATTTTGAACTTAAACTCCGTTTTGATTTCTTCGACTTGTTCGTTAAGATGCTTGCCGGAAGTTACGATTCGGTAAACGTTTACGGCACGCCGATGGTGTATTGCGGGGTGTTGACGCTTGTGCTCTTGCCGCTGTTTTATATTTCAAAATCTGTTCCGAAACGCCAGAAAATTGCGGCGACGGGACTGTTGCTTGTACTTTTGGCGAGTTTCTTTGTTAATACGATAGATCTTGTTTGGCACGGATTTAACGCGCCGAACTGGCTCAATTACAGATATTCATACGTTTTCTCATTCTTTGTGCTGACGCTCGCATGCGACGCGATGAAAGGCATCTCAAAGATAAAACTGCCATACGTTATAGGCAGCGGGGTAGCGGTAGCGGTTCTTATAATCATAACGCAAAAACTCGACATTACGTTTAAGCAAGGTGATTCAAAGACGATCTCCCCAAGTGCCGCGGGGTGTATACTTCTTTCGTTTGCGTTCGTTGTTGCATACACGATAATCGTAACGTTCATTCGCAAGAAAAAAACGAGAGAAGCGGCGGCGTTCGTTTTGGCGGCGTTTGTTTGTGTGGAATGCTTCGTTTCCTCGCTTCTCAGTATTGACGCCGTTCACGACGAGGTCGGACTTACCCGCTATTCGGATTATGCCGACAATACGGGAAACGAAGTGTATTCGTCGTATACGGGTTCTATCATACGCATAAGGGACGTGGTGGACGAGGTGCTTGACGGCGACGACAGCTTTTACAGAATGGAGAGCATGGTATACCGTAAGCTCGGCGGTGTAAACGAACCTATGGCGTTCGGTTACAACGGTATTTCACATTCGACATCCACCCTTAACGCCGATATTATCCGCATGATGAACAAGATGGGCTATTCATCGTCATCTCACTGGACAAAATATATCGGCGGAACACCGGTTTCCGACGCTCTTCTCGGAATAAAATACGTTATTACCGAAAACGATACGCTTGACAATAACATTTATACCGTTGCCGCGCATGGCAAAGAGGGTTATCAGGTGACGGTGTCTAACGACACGATTTACGCCATGAGAAACACCAAGGCGCTCTCGATAGCATACGGCGTAAGCGAAAGTGTGCTTAACACCATGGACCGCTCGACATATCTGCCGTATACGTCGGCGCTGGAATTTCAGAATAAGCTTATTCGTTCGATGCTGTCGGAAACTTCGCTTTCCGGCGACGTGCTGAAAGGTATATCGACAGGAATAGACACGAAAAACTGTACAAGATCGACGTTCTCTCAAACGCATAAATATTACGTAGGAGAGGAAGAGGTTTCGGTAAACAACAGTTATTACAGCTTTACAAAGACGGGCAGCAACCCGACGGTAATCTTTGACTTTACCGCCCCCGCGTCGGGACCGATATACTTCCATTTTAACGCCGCAAATTACGGCAAAACCTTTAAGGTATATCTCAACGGATCAAGCTCGCCGCTTTCACTCAACGTCGGCAACCAAAAGGATTATTTCGGCATAGAAACGTCGTGTATTGTAAAACTCGGAACGTTTGAAAAAGGCGATGAGGTAACGGTTGAACTTGCGATGAACGACGACAACCTGTATCTTTCAAAAGAATCGAAATACTTCTTCTATTACGTTGATTATTCGCAGCTCAACGAGGCGATCTCGCTTCTCGAAGACGCAGAGATGGAAGTTGAAAAGTTCGGCAACGACTATTTGAAGGGCAACATTTATTTGCCCGAAGGGCAGACGTTGATATTTACGACAATACCGTATGACGCGGGCTGGAACGTGTATATCGATGGCAAAAAAGCCGAAACTGTAAAGGCTATGGATTCGCTGCTTGCCGTAAAATCTACCGAGGGTTATCACGAGATCACGTTCAGATATATGCCGAGAGGATATGTGCTTTCATTCATTATTTCGGGAATTGCAATCGCCGCGATGATAGCTTATCTTGTGATACTGCTTTTGCAAAGAGCGGGAAAGGTGAAGATACTCAAAAGTGAAGAAAGCGTGCTGTGCGCATCTTGCCCTGATATGATTTTCCGCACGGAAGACGTGGAGAGCGAACCTGATACGGGCGAGGACGTTGACATTGAAGAATTTACAACGACGGATATGACGGATGCCGCCGAAAGTGGTTCTTCCGAAACGGGCGCGGAAAGCGACAATACGGAAGAGATTACGGAGTAAAACAAATAGTATCGGAAGAGGGGGTGTGCCCTCTTCCGATTTTGAGTGTGAAAGGGATTAAATATGGCGTTTGACGTTATATTTGCAAGGGCAGTGGCGACGGAACTTGACGGGTTGCTTGTCGGTGCGAGAGCGGAGAAGATTTATCAGCCTTCAAAAGAGGAAATACTTTTGACATTGAGGGTAGGCAGAGAGAGCAAAAAGCTCATAATATCATGCGTGCCGAACTCGGCAAGGGTTTGCCTTACCGAGCGGCAATATGAAAATCCGTCGGTGCCGCCGATGTTTTGCATGTTACTGAGAAAGTATCTCTCGGGCGCCGTTATAAAAAGTATAGACACTGTCGGCTTTGAGCGTGCGATAGATATTTGTTTTGACGGGCATGACGAGCTCGGCTTTGCGTGCTCGTTCCACATTATCTGCGAGGTGATGGGCAAATACAGCAATATTATTTTTACCGACGGAGAAAAAAAGATCATTTCTTGCACTAAGGCTGTTGATTTTACGACGAGCAGACTGAGACAAGTGCTTGCGGGTATGACATACGAGCCGCCGCCCGCACAAGACAAGGCTTGCCCGCTTGACGAAACCCCAAGGGATTTTATTGAAAAATTTGCCGCTTTTCCGCCGGAAAAAGACGTTGAAAGGTTTTTTATTGAAACATACACGGGGTTTTCTCCCGTTGTTGCACGCGAGATAGTGCACAGGGCGGGGGAGCTTGGCAAATGCGCGTGGCAATGCGACGTCGAGATGCTTTCCGACAAGTTCTTTGCCCTGATGACAGACGTGCGAGAGGGGCTTTTCAAGCCATTTATCGTGACGGACGAAAGAGGGATGCCGATAGAGTTTTCATATACGAGCATAACACATATCGGCCGTTGCGACGAGGTTGGCAGTTTTTCGGAATTGCTTGAAAAATACTATGGCGAGAAGGCGGAGGCCGAGGCGCTGAAAAACCGGATCGGCTCGACGGAGACGGTGGTGCTTACGGCGCAGAAGCGGCTGATAAAAAAGTTGTCGGTGCTTGAAGAGGAAATTGCGGAATGCAAGGACGCGGAAAAATACAGATTGCGCGGGGATTTGATAATATCGTCGTTGTATAAGTTGCAACACAAGGCAAAGTTTGCAGAGGTTGAAAATTATTTTGCCGATCCTGTGGAAACGGTGAGGATAGAACTCGACGAAAAACTGACGCCGGCACAAAACGCCGCGAAATTCTTTAAAAAATACAATAAATTAAAAACGGCAAAGGTAATAGCCGCGGAACAAATTGAAAAGACAAAACGAGAGATAGAATATCTTTCGTCAGTGTTGGCGTTGCTTCCGATGTGCGAAAGCGGCGACGACGTAAGTGAAATAAGGGCAGAACTAAGCAAAACGGGATATATTAGGCAGCAGAGCGCAAAAGGCGGGATAAAAGTGAAAAAAAGCGAACCGATGCGCTTTGAAACGTCGCTTGGGCGCGAACTGATTTGCGGAAAAAACAACACGCAAAACGACGCGTTGACGCTGAAAAACGCCGACAAGTGGGACTATTGGTTTCACGTTAAGGGCGGGGCAGGGTCGCACGTCATAATGAAATGTGCGCAGGACGAGGACCCCGACGCGCGGGATTTTACAGAGGCGGCGCAGATTGCGGCTTATTATTCGGACGAGCGCTCGTCTGAAAATGTGGCGGTCGATTATACGCGCGTTAAATTCGTTAAAAAGCCTGCCGGTTCTGCTCCCGGCCACGTAATTTACACCGATTATTTTACGGCTTACGTAAGGCCGAGCGCGGAACTCAAACGAAAATAAACATTTTATCGCTACAAAACAATAAACGAACAAAAATTCCCCGTGATGACGTAAATTCACGCGGGGATTTTTTGTTTGGAAAAAATAAGGATTATTGCTAAAACAACAGAAAACCGCAAATTATTCGCACAATGCTTGTCACAGCACATGAGAAGAAATGTTATGTAACTGCACGCTTGTGGGTGGTGCGTTTATGATGTGTGAGTATTTGATGCGAAAAATTTGCGAAAAATGGTTGGTCGAAAGCAAAAACGAACAAATGTTTGAAAAATATATTGACAATCGAACAAATGTGTGGTATAATTGAGGCACCGGTGAGGAAAAACAAAATGGAAGGAGGGTGGAGGTCATAAACACACCGAACAGAACAAGATGTGAGATGCGCCGTCGCGACGAAAACGGCGTGATAGCATATTGCGACCATTGCGGCTTTGCTATTTATACCCCTGCGGATGCTGTCGTTGTAGAAACGACGGGGGATACGATACATAAAGAGTGTTGGGAGGAATATTCTGACGAACATATGTTTGATTTTGTGGCGGAGATAACGGTTGACGCCGAATATGACGAATTTTAAATTTGACAAGAAAGAAAAATATAACGCCTGCGGAATTTGCAAAGAAAGCCGCGGAATATTTTTCGGAATGCGATAAGCCTTATAAATCACCTGCTTGTAAAAAATGTGAATTCGAGCATGGTGGGGAAGAATGCCGCGGTTGCGACAAAAAACATTCGCGACCTTATACTTTGTCGGGGCTTTGCCTTGCGCTCGGAATTACAAAAAGCAGGTTTGCCGAGTTGCGCGAGGACAAACGCTTTTGCGACGGAGTTGAGATGGCGATGCTTAAAATTGAGGCGTTTATTGAAGAAGGGGGCTTTTCCGGCGATATAAGCGGCACGCTTGCGCTGGCTGACCTTAAAGAAAATTTCGGCTGGGGCGATGAGCACGCCTCCCCGCGCGTCGAGGTGATCCTCGACGGCGAGTCGAAAGAATATGCAAGGTAGCAGGCAGCTTTTACTTGATATAAGACCGTCGGAAAAGCAGAGAGCGTTTTTTTCGTCTTCGACTCGGTACACCGCCTATGGCGGTGCGCGGGGAGGCGGTAAAAGTTGGGCGCTGAGAAATAAACTCGTGCTTATGTGCTTAAATTACCCCGGCATATCAACTCTGCTTGTAAGAAGAAGCTACCCCGAGGTGATAGAAAATCACAAGGCACAGCTTATGAAAATGCTGTGCGGCGAGCCGTGTATGGCGGCATATAAAAGCACCGAAAAGGTGTTTGAATTTATAAACGGGTCGAGGATAAAACTCGGATATTTTTCCGACGATGACGATGTAATGCGCTATCAGGGGCAGGAGTTTGACGTTATCGCCATTGATGAAGCTACGCAAATTTCCGAACAAATGTTCCGAATGTTGTCTGCGTCTGTTCGTGGGACGAACGGATTTCCCAAGCGGATATATCTTTCCTGCAACCCCGGCGGGATAGGTCACGGTTGGGTAAAGCGCCTTTTTATCGATAAGGACTATACTGAAAACGAGGATGAAAACGATTACACGTTCGTTTTTGCCTCGGTATATGACAACGACGCCCTCATGGAAAGCGATCCGAATTATGTAAAACAGCTTAAAGCTCTTCCACCGGACATAAGACGAGCGTGGCTCGACGGGGATTGGAATATTTTCTCCGGCAGGTTCTTTCCGGAATTTTCCCGGTTTTCACACGTTTGTCAATATGTTCCGCCTGAAAAAGGCAGCACGTTTTATTGCGCGGTCGATTACGGGCTCGATATGCTTGCGGCGGTGTTTATTGCCGTGAAAAACGGCGAGGCGTATGTATATGACGAGATATATGAAAGCTCACTTATTGCAAGCGACGCCGCGGCGAAAATAAAAGCCATATTGCCGAATGACGCGCTTGTTATAGCACCGGCCGATTTGTGGAGCAGGCAAAAAGACAGCGGGCTCAGCATAGCCGAAATATTTTCGCGTGAGGGCGTGTTTTTCACAAAACTTTCTCCGCAAAGGATAAGCGGATGGCTGGCTACAAAAGAATGGCTTAAAAAAGACGCCGATGGGAAAGTCGGCATGGTTATATCCGACAGGTGCAAAAATCTTATACGAAGCATGGAACAGCTTACATATGATGAAAAAAACGCCTGCGACGCCGCAAAGACGCCGCACGAAATAACACACGCGCCGGACGCACTGCGATATTTTGCGTCATTTATCCCGCGTGACGACGGCAGCTGCGCAGGCAAGCTTTATGGCAGGCAGAAAAAAATGAAAGGAAATTATTTGATTTGAAAAAACTGCAAAAAAACAAGATCGAAAGAGATATCGCTATGATGTATGACACGCCGGCACAGAGAGAAGAAACGGCGGGAGTGCTGTTTTCTCAGGCAGTGACGGCAAAGCGACCGACGGAAGATTATTGGAGAAGAATGAAAGCGTATTATGATGGGCGTCACGACACTGCGCGCCAGACAGGTAGCTTTCTTTCATGTATAGACTTGCCTTGGACGCCCGCCGTTGTTCCGGACGCATATCTTCACGTCGAAAGTCAGATAGATTCCCGCACGCCTGATTTTGAATTTGCGGGCCGCGGCGAAGGTGATGACGCACATGCGAGAGAACGCGAAAAGGTTGTAAGATATGTGTGCGACATAAATGATATGGAGCGCAAAAACGCGCAAAATGAACGAAGGCTTAATCTTTACGGAAGTGCTGTATGGAAGCTGTCAGTCGGGCTCGGCGAGGACGGCGACGCCGAGATCATAATCGATGATCCGTCCCCCGAATGCATATTCACCGATCCGTGCGCCGTAAGCGTCGACGATTGCGAATATATAGTATATACATATAAGATGAGCGCGACAAAAGCTGAGCGCATGTTTGCGGCGGACTTAAAAAAAGAACAGACGAGTATCTCAAAGATACTTGAAATTTCCGAAAAAAGTACGTCGGCGCTCATATATGAAAGCGGCAACGGAAACATCGGCGACGTTGTAGACATAACGGAGTTTTGGTTCAGACAGCCGTGCGACGGTATATGCGAGGCGGCTGACAACAACGGCCACACATATATTTATTCATATAAGGCAGGGGATATAGCGCTGTCGATATTCATCGGCGGACGAGAAATAAGATATATACCGAAGTTTTGGGAAAACAGCGGATGCAACAAATTCCCGTTCGTTATATACAACAAGATTCCGTCGGACGATTCGGTTTGGGGAAAGAGCGAAATAGAGCAGATAATACCACTGATCGACGCCGCCGACAGACAGCTTGCATTTGCACAACTGAATACGGCTTTTTCGGCAAATGACATCGTTGTCTGCGAAGAAAACGCCTTTTCGCCCGACAGCTACCCGGACAATCGCCCCGGCGCCGTGTGGAAACTGCGCCCGGGAATGATAGACAAGGTATCAAGACTCGGTGGGCTTGCCGGCGACGGTATCGGTCATTATGAGATAGTTGAAAAATATCGCGCGTTGATGAAAGAATCGCTCGGAAACTACGATTTCCTTCAAGGTGACTCGACGACGCAAGTTACGACGGCGACCGGTCTTGCGCTTTTATCCGATTTTGCCAACAAGCGCGTAAACGCGAAAAACACATGCAAGAAAGCCGGATTTGTAAGACTTTATCAGTTGATAGATTATCTTGCGCTTGAAGTTTACGGCAGGGAAAAACTTGGTGCTATCGGTATTGATATAGGTGATTTCCCGGCGGACAGTGTAGATTATATAAACGCATACGGTTATGTGCCAAGACTCGACGTAAAAGTGTTTGTAGGCGATGGGCTTGAATATTCGCGTTCATATACGCTATCTGCATTGAAGTCTTTATCCGAAACGACGCTGACAAAAGAAAATTACCCTGTTGTACGCGAATATATACGCGCGATACAAATTCCCGAATGCGCATCACTTATAGAAGAACTTGACAGGACGTTTGCAAATGAAAATGAGGGGGTAAAGGCATGAACGAAAAGAATACCGTAAAAGAAGAAGTTATCGCGGAAAACAAAATGACGGGCGAACTTATCGAGGATTTTGACACAAGCAGAGCCGTAATTGAAGAAAAGACGGAAAACTGCGGCGAAGTGAATTTAGGTGAGCAGACAGCCGAGGGCTATGCTGACGACGAGCGCACCGCCGCGCCCGCCGCGGATGCGGCGGGCGACGCACCCGAAGGCGAACGCGCGGAGGGCTTGGAAAACCCGGAAGACGCTTCCGAGATGCAACAGTTTGATAATTCGCCCGAGGGTGCGGATGAGGCGACAGAGTCGCCGCGCGGCGGCGCGCTGGCGGAAATATCGAATTCCGACATGAGGAGGATAATGGCAGATCCGATGTTCATTTGCTTTGCAAAAGGGAAGAATTCCGACATCGAAACGCTTTGCCGCGACTTTTGCCAAATGATTGCATGTGGCGAGAACGCAAGAGCAAAGAGCAATCTTGATAGTTCCGTGCTTATGCGTGTTACCCCTTATGCCGAGGGCACGATACGGTCCGGTGTGATTCTTACCGAGCGGCAGCGCATGCTTGCAAGAGAAGCCGGTATGACATATCGAGAGTATTATGAACTTATAAATGACATTCCGGAAAGAATAACAAAATAAAAGCTCCATAAACAAAATAAATCAAAAACAAAAAATTCCGCGCGGATAATTGCGGAGATAAATAATCAAAAAAGCAATATGACGTTGATTGCAAAGCCAAATGTTTATTTTCTTTTTTAAAATCGTAAAAGCAGCTCGCTTGATTGAATAACAGACGATTTTGCAATCAAATTATAAATTGAAAAAACAAAAGGAGAAAAATAACAAATGAACGATATTTACACATGGTCATCGGATATGTATCCGCTGGTCAAAAAATACTTTGACGAAAGATATTCTCAAAGAATCAACTATATAGGTGAGGTTGCCGGCATCGTAGATCAAGACGACTTCACATACACTATGGATTCGCTCGGCGGATACGGCATCCTTCCCGAATATTCGGGCGGCAACCTTTCATATTCTGACGGTACCGGCGGTTTTAAAACTACGGTAACTCCCGTTGAACGCGCACTTGCCATGCCTGTCTTTTATAAGGAGGCAAAAGGAGATATGATCTCCGCCGCAAGAAAAGTCGGTGTTCGCTTGGCGGATTCCGCATATATGACAGTGCTCAATTCCTTCTATAAAACTATCGGTAAAGCGCAGAGTGAGATCGGCGCCGACGGTGTAGCATGGGCTTCAACCGAACACCCCATAAGCAACGCGGAAGAAAGCGACACTTTCTCAAACCTTATAACAAGCGAACTTTCGCTTGGTGCAATTTGTACGGCGCAGGCATCTCTCGCAGACGTTACAACGGCGGACGGTTTGCCTTTCACGGCAAATTATGACCTTCTTCTTGTTTCACCCGAGCTTGAATCGACTGCAAAATCTCTTTGCGGTGTAAACGCTCAGGCGGCGCCTCTTACCAACCCTTCCACAGGCGTAGGCGCTAACCCTATTTACGGAATGAGATATATGGTTATCGGCGGTGCGGACGGCTTTAAAAACGGCCAATGGGCGATAGCGGACAGCAAACTTCTCAGCGAAGCGCTCAAACTTGTATATATTTCCGAACCTACCGTGCTTGTCTCTCCCGGTGACAACCCGCTTGTAACCGACTATGTTGCATATGTTGATTATGCATTCGGCTTCGGTGACGCGAGAGCGATAATCTTCTCCGATCCTTCGCTCGCTTCAAACGGTGATTCCGCAAGCGACTCGAATAGCGAAACAGGCAGTAACTGAAAGCAAAAAGGAGAGCGAACCGCTCTCCTTTTTTCAACTTGACGATGAATTATACAGTTGTGGGCGGCATATGTAAAACAAAAAGTCAAAATGAATTATGATTATAAGTAATTTGTTGATTTTTTATTAAAATCGGATGTTGCACTCGATACGATGATTCATCTGAATGAAAGGAGAAAAAATGAAACTCGGACATTTAAAAAACAAAATACACGCGATTCTCGGCACGGAAAACGAAACCGAAATACGCGATGAAAATCTTATAATCGACAGTGCGCAGAGAAAGGCTGCATTGCTTGGTAAATTTATTATAAAAACGTCGTCGGTGCCGTTGTATAAAAGAGGTGAGCTTGATATTTCCGCTTTGCCTTCCGACTTTATTTGCGCCGCGGGCGAGAAAACATACTATGCTTTCCCGGAGCAGATAACCGAAAAAACGGACGACGAAGTCGAACTCGGCTATGACGGCGATGCGGCGGACGTAACGGCTTACGGCGCGGCAATGGAGCTTTGCGGCAGGATATATCCCGCGGACGTGAGAAAATATATGCGGATAGCGACCGAATACGACGAACGAATGGCGGCGGTTTGCGAAAGAAACGTAAAACGCGTAAATAACGGCGTGTTCGGCGGCAGAGGAATAAGACGATGACGTTTAAAAGAAACAAAGAGGGAATATCCGTTTTGAGAGAGGCAACGGCGGCGGACGTTATAAAGGCGATGACAGTACCGTCGTTTGACGATGAAGCAAAATTCCCCGGGCAAAATATGAAGAACATGCTATGCCGCGACGGCGCGCTTGAATGTATTGCGGCGCCGATCATGTGCAGTGCCGTTGCACGCGGCGGCAGATGCGTTTCCGTCGTGGACGGTAATACGTTGTATTTCTCAGCCGGGCGCGATATATGCCGCGTAAACGAGGATGGTACGTTTTCTTTGATCGGAGCAAATATACTGACAACAGAAGCAGGCAAAGCATATGCGGCGGGCGGCAAGGTGATTTTTACCGAAGGATCGGCGTTGTTTTCAGCAAGAAACAACACGGTCATAGCGGAAGAACCATATATTCCTTGCGTTGTAAGCGACTGCACCGACGACGGGCGAACATATACTGTGGGTGAGAAAATGAACATTCTTACCGCTAAGGTCAATATAGAATATGATGTTTCATATGACAATACACGCGTTACACCTCAACTTATAAAGCTCGCTTCGGTAGACGGAATATATTTTCCGAACGGAACGAAAATGGAGACGAGCAACTATTCTGTCACAATAGACGGCGTCGGACAGGCGACGATAACGCTTGTCGAAGAAACAAGCCAACGACTTACCGTCAGAGGAACGGTAAGACAATCTGAGATTTCGGCATATTCTGATGCCGCCTCGGCTTTTACAGGAAACGCCCCTATGTGCGAGGTCTACTCTACGGAAGGCGGTAAAACCGTCCTTACGTTCGACAGGAAAACGCTTTATCTTTTCGACCTTGTGGGCTCGACATATATACCGTGTCAATATACGACGGTAGACGCAGATGAAGAAATAACGGCGGTGCTTCCGTATGACGACGGATGGTTTGTCTTTACTCAAAACACCATAAAACGCCTTGAAATAACCGACGGAGCAATGACGCTTAAACCGTTTAAACGCGATTTCGGATGTGATATACCGCAAAGCGCCGTGTCGGAAAGGGACAAGGTGATCTTTGCCGATAAGGACATGGGCATTTATTATATCGACAGATATAATGTAAACGACAAGGACGTAAGCCGCAGGATCTCGGCAAATATTGACGGTATGTTGAGAGAAATTGACCCCGATGAAATGGAAAACGCCGCGGCGATAGTCGCTTGCGGAAAATATTATCTGTTTTGTAAAGACAAGATATTTGTTTGGGACCAGATGAAAAAAACTCCGTCGGCGGCGCAAAATACGGAAGCGGATGAAAAGAAACTCGTCTGGTATAAAATATGCGGTATAGGTGACGTTAAGCCGATAGGGGCGCTTGGTGAAAAGGTGTTCTTTTGCGGCGAGGACGGCACCGGATATTTCGTTTGCCGCGAGGCGGACGGGGATAGTCTTGAAGGCGAGTTTTCAAGCGGAAGACTTGACGCGGGCAAGGTCGGCGTCAAAACAGCTGAGAGTATCAGCATTCATGCTAAAACAGTCGGCAAGAGCACGATGGAAGTGATAGCGGACGGCAAAATTACCCCGTATAAGTTCGCGTTTTGCGGGGAAGGCGAAGAAAAGACGTATACCGTAAGACTGCCGGCCAAGAAATTCAACAGCATAGGATTTAAAATAAACGGAAAAAATTTAACGCTTTACGGATATGAGATAAAATATTACGAAGGGTAAAAAAATCGCCGCGGTATCACCGCGGCGATTTTTATGTAAATGACGTTTTTATTTGTAAACTGTGAAAAACGCTGTTATTTGCTTGTGTTTTCAAGCAGACGTTTTTAGCGGCGATGAATGTCAGTGACGCAATGAACGGATGAATTTAGCGCCGAGAGCGTGTTATACGCATGTATAAAACAAAAAACTTTCCGTTTTATTTTCGTCAAGAGTTTTAAGCCGAAAAGATAAAAGAGAAAGTTTTTATTTTAGAAATCTAAGAATTTTGTGCCTTATCGACGACATATAGATTGCGGTCAAACGGATGTAGAGGATATGAGTCAGAAAAGCGATGAGAAATGCAGACGCAAAATACACGATTTGAAGCGTCATGGTTGACGGAAGTTCGAGCAGATCTTTTGCGAACAGCCATACGAGAAACATTATAGCGGATGGCAGTGAGAGTTTGAATATCCATGAAAGTACCTTGCCGCATTTTTCAAACAGGAATTTTGTCAGCACCATCGGACCGAAAAAGAACGTAAGGCACGCCGGGGCGAACAGGTTTTGCCCGCAGACGAGAAATGCGAGGACAGAAATCACGGCGTACGAAAGCACAGCGTAAACTTTGCCTACTTCTATATAAATGAACAGCAATATAAACGAAACGATGCAGGCTGAGGAAATGTCAAGCACCCCTAAAAGTCCGCCGAGAAACATAAGTGCCGCTCCAAGTGCACAAAGAATAGCCGACAGGGCTATTTTTTTTGAACTTTTCATATCAGCAGCAACGGATGAAGTCTCCGCCGCACGCTTCGCAGCAGCAATCCATGCAGAGAAGGGTGGAACATACGTTACATACGGTGTTCTCGCCGCTTCGTTGCTCGTAACCCGATGCTGTGTTTTTCAAATTTTCGAGCGCTTCTTTGTATTCGGGGTTTGAAGGATCCATTTGACATGCGGTTGAAAAATATCTCGACGCCTCAAAATACCAGCCGCGCGCAACAAACACCATGCCTTTCAGATAATGCCATTCGGCGTTTCTTAGAGATTCGTCAACAGCGTTTAGTTGAACGTCCGCCTCGGCGAAATTCCTCATGTTTATTAATTCTCTGATAGATGCAAAGCGTTCTCTTTGCTCGCCTGAAAAACTGCCGTTTGTGCTGTAATAGGCACCCTCGCGCTCTTCTCTTGCCTTTTGGCGTTGCTTGCTCACGGTGTCATACGCTTCGTTTATCTCTTTCATTTTCTCCTGCGCAAGATCTGCCAGCGGAGAGCCGACGTAGTTGTCAGGATGATATTTTTTTGCAAGTTCACGGTAGGCGGCCTTAACTTCTTCGTCTGTCGCCGTGCGATCGATTCCCAAGACCTTATACGGATCTTTTCTCATCTTTCTCTCCTTTTCCCACGCGTGTGATAGAGTAAATTCTGCTCTCCATTCCGCCGTGAATTATGTTATCCAAACAGTTTATTATCATTTCGCGCCCGTCGCGCTCAATAAGCGCCAGCGCCTTTTCAGCCTCGTAAAGTTCGAGGTTGAGTATGTCGGAAAGACTTTCCGAAAAGAATTTTTCAACCTCTTCCCCATTTGAGAACGCACATGCAAACGGATTATATCGCCCGAGCTTAACATCCTCGCGGTAGTCGTCCGCGGCGTCGGCGAGATAGACGAACCGCCCGACGTGAAAGCAAAGCTGATAAGCGAGCAGACGCTTTGTTTCTTCAAGCCCGTATGCCGCAAGGGAAGCGAGTAGTTTTCCGAACGCGTCAGCCAAAGCGTCGGGCGAGGAGCATCGCTCTTCTTCGAGCTTTGCAAGCTCCTCCATTTGTTTTTTGACTGTTGCCTCTCCCTCGCTTAACGCCGCGCGCTTTTTCATTCGCTTTGCATATGGCACGGCGGCACGGTAGAAAAGCCGTTTTGCGCCTTTTTCATCTGCCACGTCGTCCAAACACTTATAATAAACGAGTATGGCATTCACCCGCGCCGAGTATTCAAGTTCAGGGCAGTCATCTGCCATAGGGCGTTTTTTGAACGGATGCGCCTCACACGCGCGACGGCGTATTTTGATTGCGGTATCGCCGAGCGCGAGCCTGACAAGCGCGAAAAACACCATATCGTATGAAAGAGTGAAAACGGAAACGCCGCCCGTATGTTTTTTCATCGAGCGGCAGAGTCCGCAATAAATGCTTCTGTAAAAATCGTGTTCTTTAACTTTGAGTTCAGCCGTCAAGGGCTTAACATATCCGAACATCAGTTATTTGAATAGTAACTTTGCTGATATGCGTAGTTGACGCTTTTGGAAAGGTATGTTTTTTGCATCGAAAGCGTGTTTATTATTTCCTCGTCCATTGTGACGGAGTCGATATATTTTTCGATGAGTTTGCTGTATTTTTCGTCTTGGACGTTTTCGGTGTAGTTTTCAAAAAGTTCCGCATATTCGGGGTGAGTTTCCTCGTCATATACTTTTTCAATGAGGGGAACTCTTTTTACGATGTAAGAATATTCGCCGTCGCCGACTGTGATAACGTCGGATACGTCGCCTATTTCAAGCGCGTCAACTTTTTCTTTTGCCGACGCTTCGGTGAGGATTGATGACGTTACGAAAACGCCTTCTTTATATTTTACAGAAAGATAACTGTCGGAATATTTTTCGGCAAGCTCGGCAAAATCGCCGCCGGCTTTTATCTGTTGAAGAACCGTGTCGGGCAGTATCGCTTTGTCGTCTTTTTCTTCGTCGGTCATCTTTTCGGTTTTGTATTCGTCGTTTTCGGTGGTGTTGCCGTCTTTGTCTGTGGTTGTTGTGCGGACTTTGTTGCCGTCTTCATCTACGACAACCTTATTGTTCATGTCGAACATAATGTACTGATAACCTTTGAAGTTTTCAGTATAATAGGTTTCCTTGTCGGAGTCGTTTACTTTATCCGTGCCGTTTTCGCCGTAAAGGTATTCGTTTACCGCACCGGATTTTTCAACGATAAGAAGATATTCGTAGAGCTGATCGGTGGTAAATCCGTAATACTGTTTATATGCTCCGCGGCCCTGCGCTTCGAGAGATTTTTTCTGTTCTTTGAGTTTGGCAAGGTTTGCGGGGTCGATCGTGAGAGAATATTTGTCGAAAAGATACTCTTCAACGAGCATCGAACGGAGCTGAGATACGGCGTTTGATGTGAGGTACTGATCAAACGTTGTGTCGCCGTCATACTTTTGAGTCCAAATAGATTCTATATCATAGCCGGAATGCCATCCGTTGCTGATGAACGTGTTTTGCTTTACATATACCATAATAAAGTCGACGAGGCTCTTTGACGCGGTATATGTGACGCCGTTGTCGCCGTTTAATGTGAGTGCAACTTGCGAGCCGCAGCTGCAAAGCGCCGTCGCAAGCATTGCCGCAACTATGATCGCCGCCGTGATTTTTGTTAGTCTTGTGCTTTTCATAAAAAATTGATCTCCTTGATTGTGTTGTTAAAGACAGGACCTTTAAAATATCCTATTTGCTATTATACATCTATTTTTAAAATAAATCTACTCTTTTTTTGAAAAATCTTTGAACAATATGAAAACTTTGACGAATTGTTTTTTCAATCATCTCAAAAACATTGACATACGACAGAGCGTTTTTGTAAACGAACGTTTTTTTGCCGTTTTGATGACGTTTCCACGGCTTTTGATATGTCGTTAAGACAGCAAAAACGAATTGCCGCAAAAACGCAATGGCGAAAAACAGCCGAAACTCAAAGCCGCCAAAACCGACGATTGAAACGGAAGGCGGGGAAAAATCGTAAAACAAAGCGAACAAAGCGAAAAAGACATGATGAAAAATATTGAATTGAAAATAAAAATATGATATAATTTATTATCACTTATAAAAATTGACAGTTATAAATCCGTGAGAAAGATTTTTAGAAAAAACAAGCGGCAGGAGGAAAAACGCGATGAAAGTGCTTATAATCAACGGCAGTCCCCGCGCAAACGGAAATACGGCAAGGCTTCTTCGTGAAGCGACGGACGTTTTTGACAGCGAGGGCGTGGAATACGACATTATCAAATAGGAACGAAGGCTGTTAGGGGCTGTATGGCGTGCGGATACTGTTACACGCACGATGGATGTGTTTTTAAAGACGACGCAAACGAGCTTGCCGAAAAGTTGGAAAAGAGCGACGGACTTCTTATTGCCGCGCCGGTCTATTACGGCTCGGCAAACGGCAGTGTGATCTCGCTTCTCGACCGAATGTTTTACAGCTCTCATTTCGATAAACGGTTTAAAGTCGGCGCGGCGTTCGCCGTCGCAAGGCGCGCCGGAACGACGGCGACATTTGACGAGCTGAACAAGTATTTTACGATAAATCAAATGCCGATCGCTTCCGGCAGATATTGGAACAATGGATTCGGCAGGGAAAAAGAACAGATAAGCGAGGACGAGGAGGGACTTCAAAACGCGAGGATAGTCGCGCGGAACATGGTGTTCCTTATGCGTTCGATTGCTTTGGGTAAAGAGAAATACGGCTTGCCGGAAAAAGAAGAGATAAAATTTACGCATTTTATAAAATGATACGTTACGGTTGTGTTGACTCAAAACCATTGATTTGTATTAGTGAGATAATTCACACGTTTTCATGTGAAAGGGACTTACAAGCGGTTGTAACATAATTTTGAGCCTTGCAAACGACAGGCTAAACGGAATGTGGGAATGGCTCTTCCGCATAGGACAACAATATCGGTTCAAAAACAAAACGAAAAAACGGAGAGTAATATTATGGAAAAGAGCAAATTTTTCCCTGAAATAAACGGAAATTTCGGGTTTGGATGTATGCGCCTTCCGATGAATGGCGAGGAGGTAGACTATGGGCAGTTTTGCAAAATGGCTGACGCATTCATCGACGCGGGCTTTAATTATTTCGACACGGCGCACGGATACATCAACGGCAAAAGCGAAACGGCGATACGCGATTGCGTGGCAAAAAGGCATGACAGAAGCGAATTTTTGCTGACGAATAAACTGACCGCGCCTTATTTCAACTCTCAGCAGGACATTCGCCCGTTTTTTGAAAGTCAGCTGAGAAACTGCGGCGTTGAATATTTCGACTTTTATCTTATGCATGCACAGAACGCCAACAACTATCAAAAATACAAAAGCTGCCGCGCGTATGAAACGGCATATGAGTTTAAAAAAGAGGGGCTGATAAAGCATCTCGGGCTGTCTTTTCACGACAAAGCCTCGGTGCTCGATATGATTCTTACCGAGCATCCGGAGATCGAGATAGTGCAGATACAATTCAATTACGTAGACTATGAGGACGCGTCGGTAGAGGGAAGAAAAGTATACGAAGTGTGTGAAAAGCACAACAAGCCGATGATTGTTATGGAACCGGTGAAGGGCGGAAACCTTGTAAATCTCCCCGAGGCGGCAAGCGAAGTATTCCGCTCGCTCGGCGGCGGCAGTAATGCAAGTTATGCAATTCGTTTTGCGGCGAGCTTCCCGAATATGGCGATGGTGCTCTCCGGCATGAGCAGCATTGGGCAGATGAACGATAATATTTCCTTCATGCGCGATTTTAAACCGCTCGACGAGCGCGAGCTGGAAGCGGTGGCAAAGGTTTGCGCGATATTCAAAAAAATGGATCTTATCCCATGCACCTCTTGCAGATATTGCGTTGAAGAAAACCATTGCCCCAAAGATATTCTCATTCCCGATATGTTTGCGTCGCTCAACGCTCACGAAGCGTTCCACAACTGGAACACGAGTTTCTATTATAATCAAGTGTTGACAAGAGGACACGGGAAAGCGTCCGACTGTATCAAGTGCGGAAAATGCGAAAAGGTTTGCCCGCAGCATTTACAGATAAGAAAACTGCTTGAACAGGTGGCGACAACGTTTGAAAAATGATTTTTGCCTGAATCGCTCTCGGCTCTCACGGCGGATATGCCGGCGGCAAAAATGGATTTGTTTAAATTAAAGACGACGCATTTGTCAACGTTTCAAAAGCATGGATAACGAAAAAATCCCGCAACAGCGGGATTTTTTGATTTTTATACAGTTGTATTTTTTTCTTTGATTTCAAGATATTTTTTCAAAAGCTCCGTGATGAAAGTAAGTATCGGCTCGCCGGGTTTTGCTTTGCATCTGACGGATGGCTTTGACGAAGCTATGACGGTGATGCGCTTGCGATACATGGCGGAAAGTTCCGACCATACGGCGATGTCGAGCGCACGCGGATAAATGACCGCCTCGCCGATTTTTTGATCTATCATCGAAAAGCCGCACTTTATTGCAAGCGCGCGGATAAGCGCCACGTCAAGCAGCGTTTCCACCGACGTCGGCAGATCTCCGAATCTGTCGAGAAGCTCGGATGCGATGTCGTCAAGATCCTCTTCGCAGGTAATATTGGCTATCTTTTTATATATTTCTATGCGCTGACCGGAATCTTCGACGTATTTTTCGGGTATATAAGAATCGCGCCCGACGTTTACCGTGCAGTCGAGTTTTTCCTCGGGTTTTTTGCCTTGTTCTTCGAGCACGGCGTCATTTAATATCTTTATATAAAGGTCGTATCCGATGCTTTCCATATGCCCGTGCTGGCGTGCGCCGAGAATGTCCCCCGCGCCTCTTATTTCAAGGTCGCGCAGTGCGATTTTGAATCCCGAGCCGAACTCGGTGAAATCGCGTATAGCCTGCAAACGTTTTGTGGCTATTTCAGAAAGCACCTTGCTGTGCGGATATGTGAAATACGCATATGCGCGGCGCGAACTGCGGCCTACTCTACCGCGGATTTGGTGAAGCTGAGAAAGCCCCATGCGGTCGGCATTTTCGATTATCAGTGTGTTTGCATTCGGTACGTCGACCCCCGTTTCGATGATCGTTGTGCAGACGAGAATATCAATTTCGCCCGAAACCATATCCTGCCATATTGCGCCGAGCTCGTCCTTGTCCATTTGCCCGTGGGCTATTTCTATGTTTGCGTCCGGAAATTCGTTTCTCAGCTTTATCGCTTTTTGCGTTATCGTGTCGATTTTATTGTGGAGGTAGAACACCTGCCCGCCGCGTCTAAGCTCCCTCCGTATCGCCTCGAATATGACGATGTCGTCGTGTTCGAGAACATAACTTTGCACCGGCACTCTGTCGCCCGGCGCTTCGTCGAGCACCGACATATCTTTTATCGAGCTCATCGCCATGTTCAGCGTTCGCGGAATAGGTGTTGCGGTGAGCGTCAGCACATCGACGTTTTTTGACATTTGCTTTAACTTTTCTTTGTGCGCCACGCCGAAACGCTGTTCTTCGTCAACTATCAGCAACCCCAAGTCTTTAAATTCAATATCTTGCGAGAGCAGTCGGTGAGTGCCGATGATAATATCAACGTCGCCGCGCCGCAGAGCGCGCAGTGTAGCTTCTTGTTCTTTGCCGGTTTTAAAGCGTGAAAGGAGCGCTATTTTTACAGGGAAAGCGCGCATGCGCGAAACTGCCGTTTGATAATGCTGCATGGCGAGGATCGTTGTCGGAACGAGAATTGCAACCTGCTTGCCCGCCGTCACCGCTTTGAACGCCGCGCGAAGCGCGACTTCGGTTTTTCCGAAGCCTACGTCGCCGCAAAGAAGCCTGTCCATAGGCGAGGGGAGCATCATGTCATGTTTTATTTCCTCAGTTGCCGTCAGCTGTCCGTCGGTTTCCTCGTATTCAAATGTGGATTCAAACTCTCGTTGCATCTCGTCGTCTTGTGGGAAAGCAAAGCCGGGGCGGCGAAGCCTTTCGGCATAAAGGGCGATGAGCTCTTTTGCCATTTCTTTTACTTCGGCTTTTACGCGCGATTTTGCGTGGTTCCACTCCGTTCCGCCGAGCTTCGATAGCTTCATCACACCGTCCTCGGCGCGCGCGCCGATGTATTTTGAAACAAGGTCTATCTGCTCTACCGGAACATAAAGAACGTCCGTTCCGGCATATTGAATTTTCATATGGTCGCGGCAGACGCCGTCGTAATTTCTGATATTTTCAAGCCCCATGTACCGCCCGATGCCGTGGGTCACATGAACGACGTAGTCGCCGACTTCAAGATCGGCGTAGGAGAGTATTTTCTCTTTTGCCGTGCGCTTATTTTTGGCGGCGTTAATCCGTCTTGCCGACAGACGTCGTTTTTCGAGCGCCTGATTTTCGCGCAGGGAAATACACGCAAAGCGTGTGTGGGGAAGCTCAAATCCGCGCGCGTCAAAACAGCTGACGAACACAGCTCCTCGCGGTATGTCGCCAATCAAATCATATTTAGCGCTTGAAGCCGAAAGACCGGATTCACCGAGAAGTTTGGATAGCGAGGCGCACTCAACTTCGTTTTCACAAAGGACGAGCACCGCCGCCTTGGACGCGACGTATGACGAAATATCCTCGACCAGCGCCGTGTAGTTTTCGGTAAACGAGGCGGTTTTGCGGCTTTCAAACGTGAACATTCCGGAAAGCCTGTCGCGAAACTGCGAAACAAAACTGTTTATCACAAGCGACGGGTTGCGCTCGACAAAGCCGTAAAGGTCCTCCGCGTCTTGCGAAAACGAACTGTATTTCGGAATCATGACACCGCCGGTTATAAGCGTTTTTGCCGTTTCCTCAGCGTGCCATTCGGCGGCTTTCAGGCGTTCATCGACAGAGGAAGATTCGAGCAACACCGCAAGCGTGTCGTCATAGAACCAATCGAGAAGGGAAGTCATTTCCGGGTAGATGAACGTAATGTATTTGTCGGCGCAAAGAATATCCGCGCCGGAATCTATCGCCTCTATCTCGTGCGAAAGCGATTCGCGCGCCTCGTCTGTCAGTTTCTTTTTCATATGCGCGGATATAAGTTCGCGCAAACCTTTTCTGGCCTTTTCGTCAACAAGAATTTCGCGCGCGCAGGTGATAAGAACGCTTTTTGCGTCGTCGGTGCGGCGCTGAGTCATGATGTCGAAGTAATATATTGAATCGATCTCGTCGCCGAAAAATTCAATTCTTACAGGGTTTTGAAGCTGCGGCGGAAAAATATCGACTATCCCGCCTCTGACGGAAAATTGTCCGCGGCCGTCGACGAGTGCCTCGCGCACGTATCCCGCGGAGATGAGAAATTCGGAAAGCTCCTTTATAACGGCTTCATCGCCATCGCTCAGCTTCATTGTCGCGCCTTCAAGCCGTCCGTGCGGAATGGTATATTGTATCGCGGCGTCGGGAACGGTGACGACGGCGTCGAGCGTGCCCTGCATGAGCGCGGTAAGGACGGCTATCCGTTCGTGTTCTGTGTCGTGAGATGAGACAATATTGTAGAACACTGGGTCGCGCACGGGATAAAACGCCGAGCGTACGCCGCTGTCTGAAAGAAAAGCGTTTATTCTGTTTGCGGTTTTTTCGTCGTTGGCTATTATAAGTGCGGGCGAATTTGTTATTTTTTCGGACGTCAAAGCGGCGAGGAAAGCGTCGCACGCCCCCTCGCAAAGTCCTGTTATCATTGCGGGCGCGCGCCTCGATGATTTAATTTGCGCCCGAAGATTGTCGGTTATCTGACCGTATTCGCGCTCGGCGCGGATACGGTCCATTAAAATATTCATTTGTACCTCTCAAAAAATGTATTGTGTTTGCGATAAAAAGAGTATCTGCGCCGAACAGCGCTCGTATATTCTTTTCAATTTAACTGTTATAAAGGTTCATCGCCCTCTCACAGTCGCCTGAAATAATAAGCTCGGCGGCGTTGTACACGTCGTCAAGGCGCGATTGAATCGCCTTTTTGTCGTCGTCGGGAAATTTGCTCAGAACCCAATCGGCTAAATCATACTCTCTGTCAGGTCTGTCGCCTATACCTATTTTTATCCTCGGAATATCCTCTGTGCCGACGCAACCGATGATGCTTTTAAGTCCCCTCTGGCCGCCGTCGGAGCCCTTGCGGCGAATGCGTATCTTGCCGGGGGCAAGGGAGATGTCGTCACAGAGAACAAGAATGTTTTGCGGAGGGACCTTATAAAAGTTCGCGGCTTCCTCGACCGACACGCCGGAATTGTTCATGAACGTCTGAGGTTTCATAAGCAAAATCTTTTTTCCGTTTATAACCGTTTGCGAGCAGAGAGCGTGAAACTTCGCACGGTCGCATTTTACACCGAGCTTGGAGCAGATATGATCAAGCGCGATAAAGCCCGCGTTGTGGCGCGAGTTATCATACTCTCGCCCGGGATTGCCGAGCCCGGCTATTATATATTCTACTCCGCCCGTCATCGGGCGCAAAAATCCGAATAGAGCCATTTTTTGCCTCCGAAAGTGAAATAATACAAATGTATTTTACATTAAAACCGCTGTAAAATCAATAGAAAACGTAATTTTTCTGATTTTTTTAATTTTTTTCGGAAAAAATCCGAAAAAAGGGTAGATATTATTTCTTATTTATGATATAATAATGAATTGGAAAAGTTTATCAAAACAATAGGATGAACTTGCAAAATAAAACATTCGGAGGATTTTTTAATGGCAAAGAAATACGTTTACCTCTTTACCGAAGGCAACGCTAAAATGCGTGAGCTCCTCGGAGGAAAAGGCGCAAACCTTGCAGAAATGACAAACATCGGTCTTCCCGTTCCGCAGGGCTTCACAATTACAACTGAAGCCTGCACACAGTATTATGAGGACGGCAGAACGATAAACGACGAGATCATGGCTGAGATCATGGCTAACGTCGAAAAAATGGAACAGATCAACGGCAAAAAATTCGGCGATCTCAACAACCCCCTTCTCGTTTCCGTTCGTTCGGGCGCGAGAGCTTCCATGCCCGGCATGATGGATACTATCCTTAACCTCGGTCTTAACGACGATGTTGTAGCCGCAATGATAAAGGGCAACCCCGACCCCAAATTCGAGAGATTCGTTTACGACTCTTACAGAAGATTTATCCAGATGTTCTCCGACGTCGTAATGGAAGTCGGCAAGAAATATTTCGAGCAGCTCATCGACAAGATGAAAGAAGAAAAAGGCGTTAAGTTCGACGTTGAACTTAACGCGGCTGACCTCAAAAAGCTCGCTGAACAGTTCAAGGCTGAATACAAAAAACAGCTCGGAGAAGATTTCCCCTCCGACCCGAAGGTTCAGCTTTACGAAGCTATCCGCGCCGTATTCCGCAGCTGGGATAACCCCCGTGCCAACGTTTACCGCCGCGATAACGATATCCCTTACAGCTGGGGTACGGCTGTTAACGTAATGCCGATGGTATTCGGTAACCTTAACGACAACTCCGGTACTGGCGTTGCATTCACGCGCGACCCCGCAACGGGCGAAAAGAAACTCATGGGCGAGTTCCTTACAAACGCTCAGGGCGAGGACGTTGTTGCAGGCGTTCGTACTCCTATGCCCATCGCTCAGATGGCTGAAAAATTCCCCGAAGCATACAAACAGTTCGTCGAAGTATGCGACCTTCTCGAAAAACACTATCACGACATGCAGGATATGGAATTTACCGTTGAAAACGGCAAACTCTATATGCTTCAATGCCGTAACGGCAAGAGAACGGCTCAGGCGGCGCTGAAAATCGCGTGCGACCTCGTTGACGAAGGCATGAAGACCGAAAAAGAAGCGGTTCTTATGATCGACCCGAGAAACCTCGACACACTCCTTCATCCGCAGTTCGACGCAAAGGCGCTCAAAGCGGCTAAACCTCTCGGCAGAGGTCTCGGCGCTTCTCCCGGCGCGGCTTGCGGTCAGGTAGTATTTACGGCTGAGGACGCTGAAAAGTGGAAAGCAGCCGGCAAGAAAGTCGTTCTTGTTCGTCTTGAAACATCCCCCGAAGATATTACGGGCATGAAAGCCGCTCAGGGTATTCTTACCGTCAGAGGCGGTATGACGAGCCACGCAGCCGTTGTTGCGCGCGGAATGGGAACATGCTGCGTTTCCGGTTGCGGCGACATCATAATGGACGAAGAAAACAAACAGTTTACTCTCGCCGGAAGAACGTTCCACGAGGGCGACGTTATCTCCATCGACGGTTCCACAGGTAACATCTACGGCGAAGCTATCGCTACCGTTGACGCTGTTATCGGCGGGGACTTCGGCAGAATCATGGCTTGGGCTGACAAATATCGTAAGCTCAAAGTCCGCACGAACGCCGACACACCGAGAGACGCGAAGAAAGCTCGCGAGCTCGGCGCAGAGGGCATCGGTCTTTGCCGTACGGAGCATATGTTCTTTGAAGCTGACAGAATCGCCGCTTTCAGAGAAATGATCTGCTCTGACACAGTTGCCGAAAGAGAAGCTGCGCTTGATAAGATCATGCCTTATCAGCAGGGCGACTTTGAAAAACTCTATGAAGCGCTCGAAGGCTACCCGGTAGTTATCAGATTCCTCGATCCGCCGCTTCACGAGTTCGTTCCCACAACGGAAGAAGAAATCGAACTTCTTGCAAAAGCACAGGGCAAGCCCGTTGAAAAGATCAAGAACATCATCACATCTCTCCACGAGTTCAACCCGATGATGGGTCACAGAGGTTGCCGTCTTACCGTAACGTATCCCGAAATCGCGGTAATGCAGACAAAGGCTGTTATCCGTGCGGCTATCAACGTAAAGAAAGCTCATCCGGATTGGAACATCGTTCCCGAAATCATGATTCCGCTCGTAGGCGAAGTTAAAGAGCTTAAATACGTTAAAGACGTAGTTGTTAAGACCGCTGACGCTGAGATCGCGGCGGCAGGTTCCGACATGAAGTATCAGGTTGGTACGATGATTGAGATCCCGCGTGCGGCCCTCACTGCTGACGAAATCGCAAAAGAAGCTGAATTCTTCTGCTTCGGTACAAACGACCTTACGCAGATGACGTTCGGATTCTCACGCGACGATGCAGGCAAGTTCCTCGGCGCTTACTACGACGCTAAGATCTATGAAAACGATCCGTTCGCTAAACTCGATCAGGTCGGCGTAGGCAAACTCATGGAAATGGCAGTTAAGCTCGGCAGAACGACAAGACCCGACCTCGAAGTAGGTATTTGCGGCGAACACGGCGGCGATCCGTCCTCCGTTGAATTCTGCCACAAGATAGGCCTCACCTATGTTTCCTGCTCACCGTTCCGTGTGCCGATCGCACGCCTTGCGGCAGCTCAGGCAGCTATCATAAACGGCTGATAAATAACAAAAATCAAACGGCGCCCGCACTCAGCGGGCGCTGTTTTTTCGCATAAGTTTTTCCGCCGCCGAGCGCTCAACAGCCTTTATTTTTCTTTTTCATATTCCGTCGGGTTATTTTTCTTCCGAAATATAAATATATATTTTTCGGAGGATTGAAAATAATTATGAAAAAAAGAGTTATAAAGACAGCTTTTCTTGCCGCGGTGATCGCTTTTGCGATATTGCTTTCGGCGTGCATAAGTGAAAGTGATTTATCAGCCGCCGAAAAACTCGAAAAAATCATACTTGAATTTGCGCTTGACGATATAGGCACGGTGTATACTGACAACGCCGACGCCATGCACTGCCTTTCAGATGAAATGCTTTCGTCAATGTTTGCGCTGGGGGGAAACGTTACAGCGTTCGGACATGTAAAATCGCGCGCGGCATATTTTGATAAGAGCTTTTCCGGCGGGGAAATTATAGTGTTCGAGATGATGGACGTTTCGCGCACTGAGGAGATTACTTCAATGTTTTCGCGTCGGGCGAAAAGACAGGAAAACTCACTTGTCATTTGCCGCGGCAGATATGTATATTTAATATGTCGTGAGAATGCAAATGTCATAGTTGATTATATAAAAAAGAGCGGGCTGTGAATGGATATGCAAGAAAAGATGTCATAAATTTCAATAACCACCTGAAAAGCCTTGCAAAATAAAGCAAAACGGTGTATAATACGCTTGTGTAAAAAGTTTTGCGGAGGAATTTAACAATGGCGATGTTTACATTACAACCCGTGACAAAGAAAATAATTTGGGGCGGGGAAAGACTTTCACGTGATTTCGGTATAGGCGACGCCGGTGAAAAAATAGCCGAGGCGTGGGAGCTTACTTGCAGACAAGACGGCGACAACATGATAGCCGACGGCAAGTATGCGGGCAAATTTTTTTCGGAATATATAAAAGAAAATCCGACGGCTGTCGGAGCTGATTTTGACGGCGGGCGTTTTCCATTGCTTATAAAACTCATCGACGCAAAAGCCGACCTATCGATACAGGTTCATCCTGACGACAAATATGCGTTTGAGCACACCGACGATATGGGGAAAACCGAGATGTGGTATATCGTTGACGCCGAGCCGGGCGCTAAGCTCGTTTATGGTATGAAAGAAAAATACAGCCGAAAGCAAATAAAAGATGCGATAGAGCACGGCACGCTTGAAGATTTGATGAATTATGTAAACGTAAAAAAAGGCGACGTATATTTTATCCCTTCCGGGCTTGTTCACGCGATCGGAGCCGGTATACTTATTGCGGAAATTCAGCAGAATTCAAACATAACTTATCGCGTATATGACTACAACCGCCGCCAGCCCGACGGTACTCTCCGCCAGCTTCACGTCGAGCAGGCGCTCGACGTTATCGAGCGCACGGATCCGGAGGCGATGGAGGTGAGGCGAGAAGGAGATATAATAGCCGCATGTGAATTTTTTACGGTGCGGGCACTCGATTTGCGCGGACGCGCGAAGCTGGCGGTGACAAACAAGAGCTTTGCGCATTTGCTTTGCGTAGAAGGAGAAGCAAATGTCGTCGGCGGCGGAGAAGAGCTTAAAATAAAGAAAGGCGGAAGTATTTTCATATCAGCTGGAACCGGCGAAATAACACTTGAAGCGGATAACGCAAAAATCATTGTGTCATCTATATAATTTTGATTATATACAAAAGTATAAAAACGGGCTGATCGTGATGATCAGCCCGTGTTTTGTTATTTAAAGCGCTATCTGCAAACATATAAATTTATATCCCATGCGGGAAGTCCGTGGAGTTTTCTTAAATAAAGTTTGCTGTTCGGTAAAATACCGCGAATCACCTGTGGAAGCATGAAAATATCCTCGCTTCTGTGATACAGCGATACGATCATATCCGTGTCGTTGTTCTTTGCGGTGTTCACCGAACCATTCAATGCGTTCAGCTCCTCGCCCTCGACGTCGTATTTTATCAAGAGTTTTTCATTTTTGAAATCTGTAACGGAATCGACCTTCATACATCCGACCTCGCGGGTTTTCGCGCCTGACAGCGACAGGTTGGCATTGAGTTGTGAGCCGCGCCCTCCGCCGTCGGAAATAAGGCATGTGCCGTCTTTTTCCGACGCACTTGCATTAAAAAGTGAAAAATCAACGTTTTTAAGCTCCGAACAGCGCTTTGACAGCTTTTCAAACGGCTTTTTTGCCGGCTCAAATGCAAAAACATGTTTTATACTGCTGTATAAATCGGTCGCTTTTGAAATTGTGTCGCCGTTGTACGCTCCCAAGTCTATATACGTTGTGTATCCTCCGCTGAGCAATTCCGTCGCGTCTTGTTCGCTCACTTCAACGTCAAACAAATACCCGACGTCGCCCGAGAGCTTGTATTTTATTACGCCGTCATATGTTTTAACCGACGCCTCATCTGAGAAAAGCGCACGCGTTTTGTTTATCTCATTTTCGTGCCTGAGATAAAAATCACCGTCAAAAATATCACCGTCGGCTACCGGAACGTCGGGCGCGAAAAATTCATGGCGAGCCATAATTCGCTTTACGTTCTCAATCACTTCATCCCGCGCCGAACCGAACGCCATAAGAACCGTGAAATCTCCGAAAACGTTTTCCGCTTCTTCAAGCGACATTACCCGCTTGCCGTGAAAAAATCTGTCGCGAACAAATCCGTCAGACGCGAAAAATCCGTCGATATTGATTTGGCGACGTTCGGTTTCGCGCAAGATTTTATCCGCGCCGTTGCCGGTTCCGTACATCAGAATTTTATCGCGGTTTTTCAGCACCTGCCAAAGCTCGTCAACGCCGAAAACTTTGCCCGTTATCATTTTAAAAGCGCCTTAAAAGCGGGGTGATCGTATATCACGCCTGCGATCAGTGCTTTGCCGATAGCTTTCGGGTGAACTCTGTCGCCGGAGAGAACGTATGAGCTTGAAACTTTGAGATATTCGTCCACATTTTGCTGAACGTCGATATATTCGACTGAATATTTTTCGGCTATCGCTTTAAACTTTTCGTCGAGAACGTCGCGCATTTGACGCATTGGGTCGTCTTTGTTAGTATCGAAGAAAAGCGGTGAAATAAGCACTACCGATGCTCCCGACGCCTTGGTTTTCTTTATCATTTCTTCAACGTTTTCAGCCGATTTGTCGGCGGGGATGTGATATTCGGCTTTAAGCATGTTGTCGTCAAAATATCTCCAACAGTCGTTTATACCTATCATAATAAACAGGCAGTCGGGGGAGTATTCCAGCACTTCCGAGTCAAAACGTTTCAAAAGCGCTTCCGTTGTGTCGCCGCTCGTCGCTGTGTTTAAAAATCTTATTTTATGTCCGGGGTGTTCCGCCCATGTGCGTGTAAATAGTGTCGCAACATAGCTGTCGCCGACAGAACCGGCACCGTCGCCGATAGGGCGCGCTCTGCTGCAATCGGTCACACTATCGCCTGTGAACATCAATCTTACCGTCTTTTTTTCCATTGTTATTTCCTCCGATAATCGAATGATTTTTGTGTTTTTCGCCGTGATAAAAAACTTTAAAAAACATATGCTTTTTTTGAGCAATGTATCCCGCGTCAAGTTTATTTTAAAACGCAAAGTCAAAAATCGCGGCAAAACGTTTTTTACGGTAAAATTATAATTCATTTATGTCAAAAAGTAAACAGTTTTATCAAAATAATGTTTACAAAATCGGGGTATGGGTGATATAATGTATATGTAAAAAAATTTCGGAGGCAGACAATGGGCGAAAAAGAAAGAATGGTAAAATTCCGCGGATCGATAAACGGATACCACAAAAAAGACGTAAACGAATATATCGAGAAAATAACCCGTGATTTCGAGGAACAGTCGCGCGGGTTTGAAGAACGGTATTCTCGCCTTGAAAGGGAGCTGAACGCTGAAAAGGAGAAGAACGCGGACCTGAGCGCCAGACTTGACGAAATGGCGATAGAAGCATATACGGCGCAGGCATCGCTTGAAGGAGAAAAGACGGCGCGTATATCGGCTGAAAAAATGCTTGACGAGATGACATTTGAAGCATATTCCGCGCAGGAGAGGGAAGCGAAACTGAAAGAGGCTGTCACCGGGCTTTGCGCAAGGATCGCCGAATATGAGCGAATCTCCGAGCAAAACGAAGGAATGCCGGATGAGCTGCTTAAAAAGATAAACGAAAAAATAGACGAAATGATAAGCGCGGCAGATCAAAAATGTGCGGCGATGCTTGCCGAAGCGCAGCAAGAGGCGGACAGAATAAGAGCAGAAGCTGAGAATGAGGCGATGGCGTCACGCGAGAAATTAAAGAACATTTATAAAGACGCGGCAAGCGAATATTATGAGGAAGTGCTCAGTTTTTCGCAGGATATAAGAACGGCGGTGGCGGCGTTGCTTCACAGCATACAAGTAAAGGGCGAGGAACTTGAAGGACGCATAGACTATATGCGGCTGGAAAGTGAAAACGCCGCGAGAGAACAGGGAATAATAATTGACGGCTCAGTCGAAAAGGCGAAGTTGACCGAGAATAGCCCGGCTGATGAAAAGACAGCCAAAACAACCATTTCGCTTAGCTTGATCGATGAGAAAATAGAAAACTTTTTCAAAAACGCAATAAACAAAATAAACGGATTGAAGGACAGAAAATGATAAAACTCAACGTTGCCGATATTCCCGCCAAGGCAAAAGAATTAAAAGCGGGTGACGCAGTTCTCCTTTCGGGGGAGATAATTTGCGCGCGTGACGCCGCGCACAAACGTTTTTTCGAACTTCTCGACGCGGGAAAAGAATTGCCGTTCGATCCGAATGGCGCGGTTATCTATTATGCCGGCCCGACACCCGCCAGACCGGGCGCGGTGATAGGTTCATGCGGGCCTACAACGTCTGCAAGAATGGACGCTTTCACCCCTCGTATGCTCGACCTCGGCGTTTGCGCTACCGTCGGCAAGGGCAAACGCTCGGACGAGGTGCTTGAAGCTATGCTGCGCCACGGCGCGCCGTATTTTTGCGCTGTCGGAGGCGCCGGTGCGCTTGCGTCAAAATGTATTATAAAAAGTGAAGTTATCGCATTTGAAGAACTCGGATGCGAGGCGGTGCGCCGCATGACGTTTAAAGATTTCCCGCTTATCGTGGGAATTGACGCTATGGGCAATTCGGTATTGAAATAAACTTGTAAACGTCGGTGGGCGATTTGCAAACATTTCAGATTTAAAACATTTTTTGTAAAAGCAAGGACGGTTTGAATATTCTCTGTCGGATTCTGTAAGGCAACGCGAAGTTTCCCTAAAATGCCGATTTGCTTATTTATTATAACAATTTTGTTTCATTCGACCTTTTTTGCTTGACAATGCAAATGGTGTGTGATAAAATAATCGCCCGAAAACGCTGAAAGGAGGGAATAAGCGATGCCGCAGGGAAAAGACTATGAACACAAAACGATAGCACAAAACAAAAAAGCAAGGCACGATTATTTCGTCCTTGATACGTATGAGGCGGGAATTGCGCTTTTCGGCACGGAAGTGAAAAGTTTAAGACAGGGCGCGGTGAACCTAAAAGATTCATATTGCTATGTCGAGCGAGGCGAACTGTGGATGACGGGCGTGCATATAAGTCCGTATGAAAAAGGCAACATTTTCAACCGCGATCCTCTAAGAGAACGCAAATTGCTTATGCACAAGCGCGAAATAATGAAGCTCGGCGCGAGAGTAGGGCAGGAAGGGCTAACTCTTGTGCCGCTGTCGCTTTATTTCAACGGAAAAAACGTTAAGGTCGAGGTTGGCGTTTGCAAAGGCAAAAAGCTGTATGACAAGCGCGAGACCGAACAGAAAAAACAGGAAGCGCGTGATATTGAACGCTATGAAAAGGGAAAAATGAGGTAATATTTTTCCCGCGTAAATATGGGCCCGTAAAGGTTTCGACGGGGATTTTGAAATACGGTAAGCGAGCGGATGGCGGAGAACATCCTTAAAAGCTCCAAACTTAAAAATAAACGCTAACAATAATAAATTAGCTCTCGCTGCCTAACGTGCGGCGATGTCCTGCCGATGAGTATCGCGGCTTCGGTTTGGGCATGACACAGCGATGAACGTGAATGACCGTTTAGCTTTTGAAGTCATCACGCATAAAAAAGCTACCGGATCGGTTGCCTGTGCGTCGGCACACCGTAAGGGGAATACTTAAAGACGTAATGCGCTCGGAGAAAACCGTACGGATAGATTTTCGGACAGGGGTTCAACTCCCCTCGGGTCCACCATTTAAGATTATAAGGATTGATACAATAAAATCAGTCCTTTTTTCTTATGTAAAGTGTTACTTGACAATTGCAAATAATAAATAATATCCATTTACTTGTCTTTTGGGTTATTTTAGATTATAATTGAAGTATAAAAAATAATTATAGGTTTCGTTATGAAAATAAGTGAAATGGTATTAAAAATAAGAAAAGAACATAATCTTACGCAGGCTGAAATGGCAAAGCAATTATTTGTATCCAGACAAGCTGTTTATTCATGGGAACATGATAAATCAACACCCTCAATAGAAACTCTAAAATTGATGAAAGAAAAATACAATATTTCAATCGATGAATTTATTTTGCCTCCATCAAATCGTGCAACATTAAATGATAAAACTAAAATGAAAAAAATAATAATTACTTGTTTGATTATTTTTTCTATTTTAGCAGTTTGTTCATTTATAGTTTTTGAGGTAATTCATTTGTCTAAAATGAACGATGTCTTAAATCCTCAATATTGTAAGTCAAACAGTATTAGTAGGATGGGTAATATCTATATAAATGAAAATTATGGAAGTGATTTAGTTTTTGAAGAGGATAACAAACCTTCTATAATATGTTCTTTGCCAACACAATTCAGTAAAGTCTCTGATGGAATATACGCTGATGAAGATGGTAATTTTATCAGATTTAATTCCGATTATGATTCAAATGTTATCAATCCATTGAGTGGAACAGATTACTTTCAATATTATGAAGAAGCAGGTTATTCAACATACATTGATATGGCAAGAAGAGCCATGTACGTTTCTTTGGAAAATGCATCTATTTTTTCGAAAGAAGATGAGATATACATTGTTGGCGGTGCAAAAATTTTAAGGCAATATTTGTGTGCGGGAAACGATGCGAAGTATTATGAGATTGATGGTGGTTTGACACAAGATAAATCAAAAATGAGAATTTATGGTTTTGCATTATTAATGGATGACAATACTTGGCTAATTACATTAAAAGATTATAACGATTATTATTACTATATTTCCATTCACGATGAAAAAATAATAAAGAATTCCGAAGTCGAAGTTGGGAAAATATTAAGTAGTATAGTTTTAAGTAATTAATAGTTATAATTCTTAGGGGTTTCAAATTTTAGTCAGGTGGTTTCACTTGTATTAAAATTAGTAATCTTAGCCATTTTTTCATATATATTATACGGAGTCGAGCAACTCGGTAGTGAATGACAGTCCGGTGGACTGTCAGAGCGGAGTTTGGGAGAATGATGACGAGAGACGAGAAGCGCAATTTGTCTACCAAGGAAAATTGCGTTGTTTGTTCTTATGATGCCTTTTCGTTGACAATTCTTCTTATTTGCTATATAATAAAAAAACGGTAAATTGAGTTTTGGTGAGATAATGCAATATATAGGAGTATAAAATGAATGTTCAATCTTTTTTTGATCAACTGAATTCAAAATATGAAGTTTCCATTCAGGAAAACGAAGGATATGTTCGAATTGAGAACAAAAACAATGGAAACTATCTCAATCTTTATGAAGATATAATAGAGTACGAAGAGTCTAATAAATTTGAATATGAATATACTGTGCAGTTTTCAACTCAGCACAGACATTTCAATGATTTGAAAACGGCGTTAGACTACATCGAAGAAATAGTAGAAGATAACATCCTTGCTATTGAATTCTTCGATAGAAAAGGTAATGATCGCTTTGGCGGCGATATAGATAAGCAAACGGCAGCGCACCTTACTAAATCAACGTTAGCTAAAGACTGGGGATACACATGTGCATATATAAGGAAGTTTCTGTTTGAGATTCATAGTTGGTCCGGAAGATATGACGTAAACAGAATGCCTGTTTCCATGTTACCGAATTAAGTTATTATCCGTTATACTTTTCGGACAATCTGACATTATCATTTAATACCTATAATTTGTGAATAAAAAATCAGCGCCGACGGGCGCTGATTTTTTTCGTTTTTTATGCTTGTTCGTTTAAATATTTCACGGCGGCGGTGGCAGCCACGGCACCGTCGGCGGTGGCGGTCACGAGCTGGCGCACGTTTTTTGTTCGGTTATCGCCCGCGACGAATATCCACGGCAGCTTTGTTATACAATCTTCGCCCGACACGGCATATCCCGCGCCGTCAAGGTCGATGAGTTGCGCAAAGTTTTGGTTTTCGGGAATTCTTCCCACTGCGACAAAAAGTCCGTTTACCACGAGTGTTTTCACATCGCCCGCTTTGTCGGTCACCTCGACGCTTTCAAGGCGTTTTCCCGCGTTTAGCTTTGTTACGTTGCTGTTTAAAACAAATTCTACATTGCCTTTTGCTTTAAGGCGTTCAACCGTCGCGTCTTCTCCGCGGAAGCTGTCTCTGCGGTGGATAAGATAAACTTTCTCCGCCAGATCTGCCAGATACAGCGCGTCTTCAAGCGCGGTATTTCCGCCGCCGACGACGGCGACCGTCTTTTTTCTGTAAAACGCACCGTCGCACGTCGCGCAGTAAGAGATGCCTCGCCCGACGAGTGCGTCTTCGCCGTCAACGCCGAGTTTTCTGTTCTCGGAACCTGTCGCAAGTATAACCGCGCGGCAAGTATATTCGCCTTTTGTCGTGACAACGGTTTTTGCGGCTTCGCCGTCTTTTACCTCGGTCACCTTTTCAAGCTTTATCTCAGCGCCGAGCGCAACCGTCTGTTCATACAGCTTTGTTGCGAACTCAAACCCCGAAATATGCGCTTCAACGGGGTAGTTTTCAATATCCGGCGTGTTTATTATCTGCCCGCCGTATGCCTTAGCTTCAAGCACGAGCACGCTTTTTGACGCGCGTCGCGCATATATTGCGGCGGTAAGTCCGGCAGGGCCGGCGCCGACTATAATAATATCGTACGTCATTTGCGCTTAAAGAAGAGAAAGAATGGAATCCTTGCTTTGAAGGCCGACTGTTCTGTTTGCTTCTTTGCCGTCTTTCATTATGACAAGGCAGGGAATGGAGAATATCTCGAACTGCTCCGCAAGATCGCTTTCGTCGTCAACGTTGATTGACACTACTTTGATGTCGCTTCTTTCTTCCGCTATCGCGTCAACGGTATGTCTGAGCATTTTGCACGGGCCGCACCAATCCGCATAGAAGTCTATAAGAACGGGAACGGTGGATTTTACAACTTCGTTTTCAAATGTTTCGCCTGTTACTTTTATAACTGCCATGGTAATATCTCCTGTTTGTCAAAGTAAATTTTTTATGTCGTTTTCAATGTCGTCGGGATTGCAGGTGGGGCTGTATCTTTTGACTACGTTGCCCGCCCTGTCAACGAGGAATTTCGTGAAATTCCATTTAATATCATTTTCCTTTTTTGTCGATTTGCTTATTTTGCCTATCGCTTTCATCGTCATTTTGTTTGCAAATCCTTTAACTTCGTCTTCCGGCGCCTGCTCTTTTATGAAAGTATAAAGCGGAGCTTCATTTTCGCCGTTGACGTCGATTTTTGCCATCTGCTCGAACTGAGTTTTATACTTCATCGTGCAGAATTCGTGGATCTCGTCGTCACTGCCGGGGGCTTGATTTCCGAATTGATTGCAGGGGAAGTCGAGTATTTCCAAACCCTGCTCGTGATATTGCTCATAAAGTCTTTCAAGTCCTTCATACTGAGGGGTGAATCCGCAACCGGTCGCGGTGTTCACTATCAACACCACTTTGCCTTGAAGTTCATTTAAATCGAACTCCTCGCCTTTTCTTGTTTTAACTTTAAAATCGTAAATAGCCATGCTATTACCTCCTTTGAATTGTGTGCAAATAAATTGTATCAAATTTAATTCGTCTTGTCAAGAGGTTTTTATAATATTTTTCCCGTTTTGCGCGTTTTTATTTATTGAGGCATGATCCTGCGGGAAAAATTAATCGGTGAAAACATATAATGTTTCCTCATATTTTACGGTTTTTGTATGGCTTTCCCGAATCGGTTTTCAAACGACGCGGAAGGCGGTTGAACGGGTGAGGTGTAAAACTTGAAAGACAAAAGGTAAAACGGCGTATTGAGAAGAGTGAAAAAAGAAAACAAGATAGGTATTTACAAATCCTCTTTTTATGTGATATAATGAAAAAAATTAAACAACGGAGGACAATAATGAAACTGAATTATAAGCGAACAATACTTATAGGTTTTGCGTTTTTCTCAATCTGTGCATTCTGGCAGATGTATGACCCGACGATACAGTTGATGTTAAAAGACACGTTCGGCTTTTCAGACACGGTGATAGGCGTGGTAATGGCGCTCGATAACATCCTGGCGCTGTTCATGCTGCCGTTCTTCGGAACGCTTTCCGACAAAACGCACACTCGCCTTGGTCGAAGAATGCCGTATATTCTCGGCGGTACGGCGCTTGCCGTTGTGTTTACGTTGCTTATACCGGTGGCAAACGGAACGGGCTCTGCCGTGTTCTTTATGGTGGTGCTCGGCGGAGCGCTTGTCGCCATGAGCACATATCGCAGCCCCGCGGTGGCGCTTATGCCCGATCTTACCCCCAAACCCCTTCGCTCTAAAGCGAACGCTATGATAAATCTTATGGGCACGGCGGGCGGTCTTGTCGTTTTGGTGCTTATAAAGATACTCAAACCATCCGGCACAGGAAATTATTTCCCGCTTTATATATCGGTGGCGGCTATAATGGTTGTATCCGTTGCGATACTGTTCATAACGATAAAAGAAAACAAGATGGCAAAAGAGGTTGCCGTTTACGACGTTGATGAAACGCCACAAGAAACCGGTAAAGGTGAAAAACTCCCGCCGGAAGTTAAACGCTCGCTTGTGTTTATACTTATATCGATCGTTATGTGGTTCTTTGCATATAATGCGGTGACAAGCGCATTCTCGCGCTACACGCGTGAAGTATGGGGCGACACGACTGATTCATACTCAACATATCTTATGGTGGCGACGGTCGCCGCAACACTTTCTTATTTCCCGATAGGCATAATTTCAAGCAAGCTCGGCAGGAAGAAAGTTATAATCGGCGGAGTAATTCTTATGGCGGTTTCTTATGCGGTGGCGTTCCTGTTTACATCTGTTACGCCTGTTGCGTTCGTTATATTTGCGCTTGTCGGCATCGGCTGGGCGTCGATCAACGTAAACTCTTATCCTATGGTAGTGGAGATGAGCCGAGGAAGCGACATCGGAAAATACACGGGAATTTATTATGCCTGCTCTATGTCGGCGCAGATACTTACGCCCATAATATCGGGCGCGCTGTTCGACATCACGGGCAGTTACAGGATACTTTTCCCATATGCGGCGGTTTTCTCGGTGATAGCAATAATCACTATGCTTTTCGTAAAACACGGTGATTCCAAGCCCGAGGTCAGGGAAGTTGTGGAGAGCTACGAGAAATGATTTACGTCTTTATCTCGCTTGGCGCCGTTGCGCTTGTTTGCCTTATCATTCTGTTTTTGGTGTTCCCGGGCAGGCACGGCGTACCGTTCGATGAAAAAATGCGTTTTGCCCATCGCGGACTTTTCGGCGGAGAAATTCCCGAGAACAGCCTGTCGGCATTTAAGCGAGCCGTCGAAAATAAGATCGCCGTCGAGTTCGACGTGCATCTGACGCAGGACGATAAGCTCATCGTCTTTCACGACGACGACCTGAAACGCATGTGCGGGGTTGATAAACTCACCGACAAATGCACATATGACGAGCTCTCGGCGTTGAGGCTCGCCGGAACAGAGGAGAAAATTCCGACGTTTGAAGAGGTGCTTGACGTTATCGGCGGAAAGGTTCCGATACTGCTTGAAATAAAGCAGTCGAAAGCAGGCAGGAACGCTGAAACGTGCCGCGCGGTGGCAGAGGTGTTAAAGCAATATAACGGGAAATACGTCATTGAAAGTTTCAACCCGATGATACTCAGCACCATGCGAAAGCTGTTGCCTGACGTAAGTTACGGGCAACTTTCCGGGGGAATTAAGAACGCGTCTCACGGTGTGGCCGGGGCGATTCTCGGATTTTTACTTTCAAACCTGCTGTTTAATTTTATCTCCCGCCCGGATTTTGTTGCGTATAATATAAATAACGATAAAAACGTTATGTTCAGGCTTGTGCGTGCGCTCGGCGTCCCGTGCTATATGTGGACGGTTCGAGATGAGCAAGCTCATATAAAAGCGGAAAAATACGACGGGGAAATATTTGAAACGTATAATTAAATATACAAAGAAAAGCGCGGCGACAGCCGCGCTTTTTCGTCGCGCTTATGCCGGTGGGAACGCGTTTTAAAGATAAAGCAACGGCGCTGAAAAAGCGATAAAGCGACGGGGTTGCTAATGCTTTGCCGATATGTAGGATAAAAAACCCGGTTTGCAATATTCTTTAAATATGCAGTGATAAAACATAAATATTTAAGAAAACAGGTAAATCCCGAAAGCAGACACAGCCGAAAAATCTCAAAAGCAAACAGTCGCAGATAAAAACTCATGAGAGCATATGAATGAAGATAAAAGCATTTTGCAAAATAACCGCAAAATCAAACAGACGCAGTTAAAACAACAAATATCGGAAAAGTCTAAATAGCATACAGACGCAGACAAAAACTCATGTGAGCATATAAATACAGATAAAAGCTGTTAAAAATATCCCAAAAACGAACAGACGCACCCACACAAAAAAATCCCCGCGGAAAGCGGGGATATGATATGTTTTTGTTATGCCCAAGGATCGAGAGATTTCGGCTTGCGGACGCCTACCATAACTCTCTGCTCCCAAAGGAACCATTGGTTGCCTTTTTGGCGAAGCGTGATTTGTCTGGGGCTGTCGGCGCCGCCTGAACGGATATCGAGCGTAGCATAGCCGTCGTTCTGGTAAGCATACGGACCTGCGGAGATCGTAACCGTGAACGGTTCGGCGGGGGTGTAATCGTTTTCGGGTTTAGCTCCGTCGAAATATGAGAACGGAATATATACGCCCGCGTCCATGAATCGATCTTTCAGGAACGAGAGATCGTAATTGCTCATCGGTCCCGCGGGACCGCGAAGATAATTGAGCATCTCAACGCCGATCGTAGGTTCTGCCGCATAAGCGCAAAGCGCGCAAAGCGTGAGCGCCGCAGCCTTAAAGGGCGTGTCAAGCGACGCTTCCGGGAGCGATTGAAGTTGAGCCAAACTTTCGGGAAGTGCGGCAAACGTTATCGTTACGTTTTTTTGAGATTTATCAAATGTTGATTGCGCGGGGGCTTGCTGGGTTTGATTGTTGTTTCTGATCTTGTCAAAAATACTCATGTTAAGTCCTCCATAATTCCATCGGGATTTTCCCACCCGATGATTTGTTATTTTTATTATATCAACTCATTTTTTGTATTGCAAGTGGTTTTGAATAAAAATACACCTTTTTTTGTTTTTATACGTGAAAAAACGGATAAAAATTTCCTCAGCGTTCAGAATAAATGCGCCATCTGCAACAAAAAGCGAGGAAAAAACGTAATGGAATTCGATGTTTATTTGTATTGGTTTTATTGATTTGAACATATGATTTAAGATATTATAAGCAGGAATAAACGGAGATCGACCGCACCGTTGCCGGTGCGGTTTTTGTCATTTTATGGTGAAGAACATATAATGGCAACAGGACGGTGATATGCCGTTCCGAAATTATAAACTAAGGAGATTAAATCCCGTGGATAATCAAAGAAACAATATGCGCCGTCGGTTTGACGGCGGCCGTCAGAATCAAGGCGGTCGTTACGGCGGCATGAACGGTATGAGTTGCGGTTTTGACGGGAGTCGCCGAGCAAACGGTCAGGGCGGCGACAGACGGCCCAACACCTGTGGAGAGCTGAGGGGATGCTCGCTGGCTATGGTATACTCGCCGTTTCAACAATTCGAGGACATCTATGACGCGGCGGAAGGACTTTCGCGCGGAACGATATTCAAAGCACTTGATAAACCACTTGTCGGAAACGGAAGGTGCGGAATATGAACGAAAGAAACAGACTGTTAAACAAAATAATGGCGGAGGATTTTGCCGTATACGAGGCCGTGCTGTATCTCGACACTCACCCGGGCGATGCGGACGCACTCGGCTATTATACGGAACACAGAGATAACGTGGTTCAGCTTCGCGAGGAATATTCGCGCAAGTTCGGACCGCTGACGATATATGACGTTGAAGGAAACGGCTCGTGGAGCTGGATAAACGAACCGTTCCCGTGGGAAAGAGAGGGAAATTGCTGAATGTGGATATACGATAAAAAACTTCAATATCCGGTAAAGATTAAAAATCCGAACGCGACTTATGCTAAGATAATCATAAGTCAGCTCGGCGGACCGGACGGCGAGCTTGCCGCCTCCATGCGTTACCTCCATCAGCGCTATTCCATGCCTTACGGGCAGGTGGTTGGAACGCTTACCGACATAGGCACGGAGGAGCTTGCTCATCTTGAAATCATAGCGGCGATCCTTTATCAGCTCACAAAGGGCCTTTCGATAGACGAGATAAAACGCTCGGGCTACGACACAACGTTCGTTGACCATACACTAGGGCTTTATCCCGCGTCAGCCGCCGGCGTACCGTTCGATATGAAATACGTCGGCATAAAGGGCGATCCGATAGCGGATTTGAACGAAGACTTGGCGGCGGAGCAAAAGGCGAGAGTAACATACGACAACATCCTTCGCCTTGTTGACGATCCCGACGTGCGCGACCCGATAAAATATCTGCGCCAGCGCGAGATAGTTCACTATCAGCGTTTCGGCGACGCACTCAGAATCGTTCAGGATAATCTCGACTCGCGCAATTTCTACGCTTTCAACCCGTCGATAGACAACTGAAAAAAGTTATCCGTCGCTTTTTGCGGCGGATATTTTTTTATAATAAAAATGCGAAATTAAAAACACTTTTATCGGCATATTTGATGTTGACACGACATGTGACGTGTGATAAAATTAAGGCAGAGAGGGGGAAACCACGCCCCGAAAAACAAATGCGAAAGGCATGAAAAAATGAAAATAACGAAAGAAATGGGAGTTATCCTTCCCGATACCACAATAACGGCGGGCGAGCCGATTTTCCTTGACGTAACAAAGAAACCGTTTGAACTTTACGGCTTTGCGAAAAACTTTCGCCGTCTGCCGGACGACGTAGCCGAGGCGACGAGTGTTGACGTTGAGAGAATATCGAGATATTCGCCCGGATGCAGATTGAGATTCAAAACGAACTCCGACTATATCGTCGTTCACGCTGAGCTCGGTATTCACGAAAACATACCGACGATGACGACGATTGCAACGACGTGCTTTGACGTTTATTTTTATGACAAAGGCAATTACGTTTTCAAGGGCTCTTTCTGGAACTCGCAGGGCGAGGGTAAGAGTTACGTCGAGGGGCGCATTCGGTTTGAAAACTTTGACGAAAAAGACGTCGTGATCGATTTCCCGATAGTTTCGGAGATAAAAGAGATGTACGTCGCGTTGCGCGAAGGATGCGAAATCGACTCTCCGAGCAAATATAAACTGCCAAAGCCAATCGTCGTTTACGGTTCTTCGATCGTTCAGGGAATCGGCGCAGGAAGACCGGGCACGCTTTATTCGGCGGAACTATCGCGCCGATTTGACGCAGACGTCATAAACCTCGGATTCGGCGGTTCGGCAAAGGCAGAAAAACCGATAATGGAATACATGGCGGGACTTGATATGTGCGCTTTCGTATACGACTACGACCACAACGCCCCGACGCCCGAATATTTGAAAGAAACTCACTACAACGGGTACAAGATCATAAGAGAGAAAAATCCGGATCTGCCGATCATTATGGCGTCGAAGCCCGACTATCATTTCGCAAACGTTGAAACAAACGAAAAACGCCGTCGTATTATAATCGAGACTTTCGAAAGGGCAAAAGCCGAGGGAGACGGAAACGTATGGTTCGTTGACGGCTCGAAGATGTATCCAGAAGAGCTGAGAGAGGCTTGCTCGGCTGACGGCTGTCACCCGAACGACGTTGGCTTTTTGTTCATGGCGAACGCCTTCACCGCGGCGCTCAAAGAAGCATTGACAAAGCACGGAATCATATAACACAAAAAAAGACCGCAGCGTGCGGTCTTTTTTTGTGATTAAAGCTTTATTCACGCGCCGCCGGAACCGACGGGATGAATTGCGCGCGTCTTTTGAAACTTTTTTCGGATAAAACTCACAAGCGTGCGATCGGTTTTAATTCTGATCGAAAAAAATCATCAATCGTTAAGCGGTATTTCAGCGATAAAAGTCATGATTGTTTATTTTAAACTCAAATTCGCGGTTGTTTACCACCCACATATTGCTCGCGTGCACTGCGTCGATAAAATAAATTATCTCATTTGAAAGCGTGTATCCTTCAAGGCAAATCTTTGCCGCCATGATACATTCTTCATTCGGATCATTGTAAATCGTGCCGTTGTCGACGGGCGTGAACTGCGTGCCGTATTTTTTGTCGAAAATAACGTCGTGAATATTGTTCGGAAATTCGTCCGACGCCACGCGGTTGAGAACAACGTTGCCGACGGCGATCTTGCCTTCGAGCGGTTCGGTATTGCTTTCAGCATAGATTATGCGCGCAAGCCATAAAAGATCGTCGGCATTGTAAAATGTTTCGCCGGACTCTATCATCTCTCCGTTGTCATAAACGTCAACCGAGTAATCTTCCGCATGCCAAATGACCTCCGCGCCGAAAGCTCTCGCCAGCGGTCGAACGGGCACGAACATAGTCGAATCAATAATAACGTTTTCAAGCCCAGTGTAGATATATCTGCCGTTGAGAATGACATATTTTTCGCCTTTTTGCGCGACGATCTCAATCCCGCGACATTTTATCGTTGCGGTTTTTGTTGCGTCGTCAAAACTCTTTTCGGTTACGCCCATCATCGTGCAGAATTTATATATCGGAACGTATGTAGTGTCGCCGATGAGGCGTGTGGTGGGTGAAAAGTTGAGCCGTTCGCCGTCTATTCTCACCTCAACAAGTCTGTCTGCCGCAATCGATGGCATAGCAAACACAGTAAGCAGCAGCATCGCCGCAAGTACGGTTGAAATTATCTTTTTCATGTTCATCACATCCTTTCCGTCATCATTCTAACAAAGTTAAGCGGTGTGTTCAATGCAAAAAATAAGGCAGGCGTTGAAGCGATTTGAAACGTTGGAAAACGATTGAACGAAAACGTCGTGATAACGGTTTTTAAAAGAAAAAACGTGAAAAAACGGAATAAATTATGAATGAATAAAATTTCTCTTGATTTTTTGAAAATTTATGATATAATAATATACGCCTTAGGCGGAATGATGGAATTGGCAGACTTGCCAGACTCAAAATCTGGTGGTGGCAACACCGTGTGGGTTCGAGACCCACTTCCGCTACCAATAAAAAAGCAATGCGCAAGCGTTGCTTTTTTGTTTAAAAGCGGGGCGAGAAGAGAGCGGTGCAGAGAAACAGTCCGGTGGACTGTTTCGACCGCGATGACCGAACGGCGACGAGCCGTGAGAATCGAGACCCACTTCCGCTACCAACAAAAGCAATGCGCAAGCGTTGCTTTTTTGTTTAAAAGCGGGGCGAGAAGAGAGCGGTGCAGAGAAACAGTCCGGTGGACTGTTTCGACCGCGATGACCGAACGGCGACGAGCCGTGAGA
>JAFSRI010000020.1 GCA_017446155.1 Clostridia bacterium
TAAAAGTTCTATGCCATACCCGAGCGAGCCGTTTGACAGATTTATCGCAATATCTTCCCTTCCGCTGCCAAGTTCTTCGATTGAGAAACGCTCATGCAAAAAGATTTTTGTTTCATTTCGTGAAAACAGCGGCATGGTGAGCTTTTGAACACGCGAACGTATTGTTTGGAGCAACTGCGAAGAATTTTCGCACAGCAGAAAGATATAAACGTTTGCCGGCGGCTCTTCAATAACTTTTAAAAGTGCATTCTGTGCCTGCGGAGATAAACATTCTGCGTGATCGTAAACATACATTTTAAAATCAAGCTCTGTCGGCGTCAGAGGCGTGTCGTCGATCATATCTCTTACAGTATTTATGCTAATATTTTTTTTGCCTTCTTCCCTTGTGATAAGGCGAACGTCGGGGCAAGCCCATTCGGATATTCTTTTAACGATATTCCTCTCAGCCTTTTCGCCGCCGCACAAAAGATATGCCGTATATTTTGCAAACGATTTTTTTCCCGTGCCCTCTCCGCCTTCGAGCAGATACGCATGGTGAAGTTTTCCGTCGGACACAAGAGTTTTCACCGAATCTTTCAGTTCCTGCGCACCGTAAAGAAATCTATCAGAATCTGACATATTTTTCAACGTCTACGATGAAAACCGTCGCTCCTCCGACAGAAACAGAGGCCCCGCTCGCGCCGAAAACGCCATTGTTACCGGGCAAATTCATCGGCACGTTCATTTCACGCTTTTTGCTGTGAGTTTTAATAACTTCAAGCGCGCGGTCTATCTGTTCATCCTCGACGCCAATAAGAAACGTCGAGTTTCCATTCATCAAAAATCCGCCTGTCGACGATATTTTTGTTATGTTGAACCCCTCTGCCGTCAGCGCCGTATTTACAAAATGCGCGTCGTCATTGTTTACTATGGCAATTATCAGTTTCATCATAATAACACCTCAAACAAATTATTATAAATATTATAACAAATTTATTTTATTATGTCAAATAAAATATATCAAATTATATCGGCGGATTTGTAAACGTCATGAACAATCGCCTTATTCCCCGAAACTTTGAATTTGATTTCAAACCCGGCAAAACTCATGCCGTACACTCTTTCATCGTCGTTTTGATATGCCGGACGGGGATCTTCCGCTATGCAGTTTATAAGCGCCAAACGTTTATTTTCGGGGATTTTTTTAATCAAATCCCCGGGAAAAACAACGTCAAGTTTATGCATTGACACCTCCTCTGCGTATCCGCCGCGAACACCGTTCATAATGTCTGTCAACAAATACGGCTTAATATCTAAAATGGGGGTGCCGTCGAGCAGATCAACGCCTGAAACAACAATCGTATCGCCGTATTTTTCAGTATGTTCAATTCGTTCAAGTTTAACAACAGAAAGTCCTATCGGATTTGGTCTGAAAGGCGATCTGCTGGCAAATACACCAACCCGTTCATTTCCGCCGAGCCGCGGTGGGCGGACTGTCGGAGACCAATGCCCTGTGTGCGACTCTGAAAAATCAAAAATCAGTCATAGGTGAGAAAATCCCTCTA
>JAFSRI010000021.1 GCA_017446155.1 Clostridia bacterium
ATCTATTTCTACAACTACCAACGCATTCAGCTTAAAACAAAACTGACTCCGATGGAATACCGAAGCCAGTTTGTTGCTTAATCTTTTATTCTTGTATCATAGGGGCTTTTTTGTGCTGTCCGTACAATTTGGGGCACTTCAAATCGGGAATAAGGATTTTCACTATTTTACTATCTCAACGTCGGAAAGCCGAAAACAAACGAACTCGCCGTCAAAAAAAGTGTCGAACCGTCCTATCACCGTAAAATCTTCATATGGTTCCGGGAAAAGTGCCGAATCCGATTCATCCCTCAACACCAAAATAAACTCAGCGCCCGCCGCACAGCACGATGCGGCTTTTGTAATTGATATGGCCGGGAAATATTCGTTTAGCACATAGTCGTAATATGAAAAATACATTCCGTCGAGTTTAAAAACCTGCCCAATGTAGTCGGCTGTTTTTTGCTCGACGTCATACATACATGATGATAGAATTATGGAATTCATCGAGCTGAAATCGATGTCTACGTCTTTGTCCGTATATGGCGTTGTGCGTGCAACGGAGACCGGTGACTCGGTGCTCGACGAATCAAGAGTAATAATATCCGTTTCCGCGATGTTTTGCGAAGAATTATTTGTTATCTCATCCACGTTGGATATTCCGCATGAAAACATTGCCGAAATAATAATAATTGCAAGCACCAATGCTACCGTTTTTTTCATAGAGCCCCCTTTTTCAGATTAAAGTTTTATTTATTGTTTACAACAGAAATTATATAATAAAAAACTTGTATTTGTCAATAAAAGTTAAAAATATTATCAATTAAAAAGTATAACTTCGTGGGATATTAAATTTATAAACCGAAAAAAATAATTGTGCAAGCGTGATAAAAAAACAATTAAATAATGATTGATTTATTATAATATTTGTGATATAATTTTAATTAAGATAAGCCGAAAGTCAAAATTCGGTTTTAGAAAATGATTTTGGAGGAATAAAAATTATGGCATATCCCGTAATAGGTATCCGACCCACGATCGACGGCCGCCGCGGCCCGATGAAGCTCCGCGAAAGCCTCGAAGATCAAACAATGGCGCTTGCTAACGCCGCAAAAAAACTTTTTGAAGACAATCTTCGTTATTCCGACGGAACACCTGTAAAGGTAGTTATAGCAGACACGACGATCGGTCGTGTTCCCGAAGCTGCCGCTTGCGCCGAGAAATTCCGCAAAGAGGGCGTTGATGTCACGCTTACCGTAACGCCTTGCTGGTGCTATGGCGCTGAAACGATGGATATGGACCCGATGACAATAAAAGGTGTATGGGGCTTTAACGGCACCGAACGCCCGGGCGCGGTTTATCTTGCTTCCGTTCTTGCTACTCACGCACAGAAGGGGCTTCCCGCATTTGGCATTTACGGTCACGAAGTTCAGGATGTAGGCGACGTTGACAAAATTCCCGACGACGTAGCTGAAAAACTTCTCAGATTCGGTCGCGCGGCTGTTGCTGTCGCTACAATGCGCGGCAAGTCTTACTTGCAGATCGGTTCCATGTGTATGGGTATCGGCGGATCTATCATAGATCAAGCTTTTATGGAAGAATATCTCGGACTCAGAGTTGAATCTGTTGACGAGGTAGAGATTCTTCGCCGTATGGAAGAAGGAATATATGATAAAGAAGCGGTTGCAAAAGCGCTTGCGTGGACGAAAGAACACTGCAAAGAGGGAAGAGACGACAACCCCGATTTCGTTAAATTCACACCCGAACAAAAAGAAGAGCAGTGGGAATTTACCATTAAGATGTACTGCATCATAAAGGATCTTATTCTCGGCAATAAGAATCTTCCCGATAAATTCGAGGAAGAAAAAGCAGGCCACAACGCTATTTGCGCCGGATTCCAAGGTCAAAGACAGTGGACAGACCACTGGCCGAACTGCGACTATCCGGAAGCGGTGCTCAACTCGTCGTTCGACTTCACCGGTAAGAAAGAGCCGATCGTCCTTGCAACCGAAAACGATACGTTAAACGGTCTTGGAATGCTGTTTATGAGACTTCTCACCGGAAGAGCGCAGATTTTCGCTGACGTTCGTACATATTGGTCGCCGGAAGCAACCAGAAGAGTTACGGGATATGAATTTGAAGGTCACGCAAAAGACGCGCAGGGCATAATTCACCTGCTCAATTCCGGCGCGGCTTGTCTTGACGGTTGCGGCGAATGCACCGACGAGAACGGCAACCACGTAATGAAACAGTGGTGGGACGTAACCGAGGAAGATATAAAGAAGATGACCGACGCTACCGTTTGGTGCGAAGCCGGATTTGATAACTTCCGCGGCGGCGGCTTCTCATCTCACTATACTACAAGAGCCGAAATGCCAGTTACAATGATAAGACTTAACCTTGTAAAAGGTCTCGGCCCGGTTCTTCAGATTGCAGAAGGCTGGACGGTAAATCTCCCGGACGAAGTATCAGACACGCTTATGGAACGCACAAACCCCACATGGCCTTGCACATGGTTTGCTCCTCGCACCGACGGCAAAGAGGGTAGCCCGTTCAAGACAGCATATGACGTAATGAACAACTGGGGCGCAAACCACGGCGCTATCTCTTACGGTCATATCGGCGCAGATCTTATCACGATGTGCTCTATGCTCCGCATACCTGTCAGCATGCACAACGTTCCGGTAGAAAAGATCTTCCGCCCGGCGGCATGGAATGCTTTCGGTATGGACAAAGAAGGTCAGGATTATCGCGCTTGCGCGGCATACGGCCCGATGTACAAAAACATCAGATAAAAATACTCCGAAATATCAAAAAGCCCGCAAACGCGGGCTTTTTCTTTATGCAATCGAGCAGAAAAAATTACGTCACTCGTTGTTGTCGGAACTTAATTTTTCATATTTGCCGAATGCACTTGTTAAAATGTAGAAAACCGGAATTGTGACGAACACCGCCCATGTCGGATGCCAAATACCCGCTATCATACCAACAGCGCAGTAAATTGCCGTAACAAAACACGGGTAATTAAAGCGGGCAATACTTTTTGAAATTATAGCATCGCCGACAGAGCCGACGACCGGTATCAAAATAAACAAAAACCAATAATTTGCCCAGCCTTGACCGTTTGGAAGAATAAACCCGATGAGTAAATATGCTATTGTCAGAATCAAAGCGCCGAGTGGATACAATATTTCGGCTACGCGCGCTTTTCTTTTGACTTTTACATATGTTTTGCCGTCATCAACGGTAACTGTAACATCATCTTCTGAGAAAAATGCTTTTGTTTGCTGTGCGAAATGTGTCTCTTCGGTTTGTGTTGAGCCGCCGGAATTTTGTACTGTTTCGGTTTCATTTCCGTAAATCAATTCATCAAGCGTTACGCCGTATATTTTGGCAAGTTCAATTAAATTGTCGGTATCGGGCGACGATTCGGCTCTTTCCCATTTCGATACCGCTTGACGCGATACACCGAGTTTTTCCGCAAGTTCTTCCTGAGAAAGCCCTTTGACTTTTCTAAGCTCAGTCAATCTGTCTGCTGTTTTTATGTTCATGTGTTGTTCCTCCTTTTGTCTGTGCCTGAATTCTAACATAAAAGCTATGACATATCTACCGATTTTGCTTTACATAAAAGGGCAACTTTCGGTTGCATAAGCTAAAAAAAGGCGTATTTTAGTCGTTTTTTTTGAAATCATGGCTTGTTTTGGAGTATATTTTTTGAAAATTATCAAACCCGTGCTTTATCACGCCGTAAACAAGTGCTGCCGCGGCGATTACTGAGACAAAAACCGTGATGATAACCGTTGCGTTGTCCCAAGCGATTTCTCCGCCGAGCTGCCCGCAAAAATTATAAACTGTGTGAACGATGATGCAGGGAATTATATTTCCGCACACGAAAAGCAAAGCGGAACACATCGCTCCTATAAGAGTCGAGTAGCCAATCTGCACCAGTACACTCCCGATGTCTGCCCCTTCGAGCAGATTTACAAAATGCAAAAGTCCGAAAATGGCAGACGCTATAAAAATTTTGAGTATTAGTTTACCTGTGCTTTTGCAGTTTTTGCACATTAAAACCGTCAGCGTTCCGCGGAACGCCGTTTCTTCAAACACGGCGACAAGCACGCATTCGATAATAAGCACAATTATCCAAAAAGAGTCAGCGTCCTCAACCGTTGCATTTCCGCCTATAACGGGAATAAACGGAAAATTGTTCAAAGCGACGGCGGCGCAGGGAATTATGAAAACGGCGTTAATAATTTTTCCTTTAAAAATATTTATGCCTAAATAGTTGATCGTCAATATGAATACGACAGATCCCGCCAGACGCGAGATCATATTCGATATAAGCGAGTTGTAGATAGGATTATCAGTAGGAGTGAAGGGAAATAAAAACAGCGCGACAAACACGGCAATAGATATTATTATCGCCGCAAGACAAAGTTTTTTAGTTATTTTCATGCTTTTTAACCTCCTGACGACGGCGGAGTAAGAATAGGATGACAGCGCAGAAAATCATGGCGATCGAAATGATCTGCGAAGGAGAAAGGAGCGTTGTGAGGAACGTCCCGCGATAATCTCCGCGGATAAATTCGATTAAAAATCGAAAAACACCATATGAGAGCAAATAAATTTCAATTTGGTGGCGCTTGCCTTTTGTTATGAGGATAATAAGAACTGTTGCGAGAATAGCAAGGAAAATCGCCTCAATAAGCTGAGTTGGAATAACGGTTTTGTCAATTTCAACCATGTGTATGCCATACCATGCGTCGGTTTCTTTGCCATAGCAACAGCCCGCCATAAGACATCCCACGCGGCCAATCGCATGAGCTGTCGGCACAGCGCACGCAACGCAGTCTATTATGGTGAAAGCATGGCTTTTTGCGTCATATTTTCTTCCGAAAACAAAGAAAATAAACAAAAATACAAGAACGCCGCCTAAAAGTCCGCCGGCAAATGTTGCGCCGGTATCTTCATCTACTATAAACGCTCCTCGTAAGGGAATATTATATACCGCCTGAACACCGACCGCGGAAGCGTATCCGAAAACGACGGAAAACAAAGCGCAGACGAGCGTAAAATTAAACAGTTTTGCGCCAATTTGTGCTTTGTCGGAAATTATTCTGTAAACAACAAGTGCCGCTATTATTCCAAGCGTCAGGCATATGTCATACAGGTCTATATCGCCTAAAATCTTATACGGATACATATTTTCTCCTTAAAAAAGAATGCTTGTATCGGGACTCGCCCGATACAAGCATTCGCCCGTAATTATTTACTGTTTGAGTTAAAAATCAGTTTTCTTTCTTTTTAACAATAACGATACCTGAACCGATTACAGCTACTGCCGCAACGATAGCGCCGGCACCTATAACGGAGCCGCAGCCGCCTGACGACGAAGCGGGCTTTGTTGTTGCTTTGGGTGTGGAGATTATAGCAGAGCCTTCAACTTTTACGGTGTAGTTTGCAGAAAGGTTTGCATAGTTGTCTGTAAATACAACTGTCTTATCTCCGGGTTCGCCGAAGTCATAACGCGTCTTATAATCTTCTGTTTTGATAACAACTGTTGATCCGTCGTCATAAACGTAGGAAACCTTGTAACCGCTTGTGTCGAGGTTTTCGCCGACGTTGTAAGTTGTCTTAGCGCCGTCTATCGTTTCAACGAGAAGCGATTTCGGAGTTTCAACTGTTGCTGTGGTTTCGGCAGAGCAGTCGATAGCGTATGTTGCATTTGTAAGTTTAACGGAAACCGTTGTGGTTCCGGGGGTTTTTGTGTCGCTTTCAACAGTTACGTCGTTTGTGCTGAGACCGGAATCTGAGAGGGATTTTTCCGAACCGTCGCTGTAAACGCAAGTGATAGTGAGGTTATCGGCGGAGATTTTATCTCCGAAACGAACCGCATTTTCAAGTGCGTCGACTTTGATCGATGTAACGTTTATAAGCGTGATAACGAAACTTGTGTGAGCGCCGTAGAAGTTTACGTCGATTGACTGTTCGCCGAGAGATTCGATGTTGACGTCGCCGAGAACGAACGCGCCGAGACCGAATGTAGCTTCGTGACCGTCGTTGTACGTTACGGTGATTTCAAGGCCTGTGGGGCTGAATCCGCTTTTAACGGTCTTTACATCATACGTCGTTGTTGTGGGCGCTGTGGAAACTTTAACTTCTTTAATACCTGTAACTTTAACGTTGAATGTCTGAGAATGTGCGCCGTATTTAATTGTTACGGTTGAGGAAGCTGTTTCTTCGTTGAAGTTGTAGATTACGTCCGGTGCAGCTGCGTCGAGTTCTTCTTTTGTTCCGTCGGCGTATGTTGCAACGAGTTGCATACCGCTGAGATCAACTTTGTCGCCTACATAGTAGGAAGTCTTGTCGGGAGCTTTGTTGAGGCTGAGCGCCGTTACGCTGTCCTCTTTAAGTTCGAGCTCGCTCTTATATTCGGTTACATATTTTTCGGAGCCGAAAACGATGTAGTCGATGTACATTTCAGCGCCCTTGTAAGAGCCTGTTCCGTCTGTTACGCCATATCCGAAGGGGAAAACGAAAATATCTTTAAGTCTGGCGCCCCATCTGGGTTGAGCGTTGCCGTTTTCGTCTTTCTGCAAAGCGTCCTTATAGTTTGTGTTTGCGTTTGCAACGGACATACTGAATATATATGTTTTCCATTCGCTGGTGTTTGATTCAACCTCAATGTCCGTTATGGTATATTCCATGAACGCGCTTCCGCCGTTTGTATTGGAGTTGACGAAGCCCATTGTGAATTGATCAGCCGTGCTGGGGTTTTTGATACGGATCTTGCAATATTCCATGCCGGGGTTGTCGCTTGTTTCTTTTCCGGCGGTAATGTCAATAGCATATGAGTCCATCATAAAGGGAAGACCGGGAGCGTTGCTTGTGCCGTCAGCCTTTACATGAAGAACCTCGCCGTTATTTTCAAGTGCCCAGACGAGATTTCTGCTGGTTGTGTATGACTTGTAATATTTGGGGTCGAGATATGCGGCGCATGCCATATCGTTGTCGTCAGCCGGAGTCATGGTTATGTCTTCTCTATCCCATGAGCCGTCTGCGTTCTGTTTTGCCCATATGTTGTTTTCCTCTTTAAAATCAAGAAATTCAACGCAGGCAACTGTTTTGCCGTTGGCAACCGTATCTTCAACGATACTGCCTGCCGTAACGGTCAAACACATAGCCTCAACGGCCAAAAGCGCTACCATCATGATTGCAATGATTTTTTTCATGCCGATAAATTCCTTTCAAAATAATTGATTTGTTTTTGCGGTTGCCCCGTATTGTCAACGGAAGCTATATTTCCACACATTTATTATATCACCGATTTATATAAAAAGTCAAGATTTTATATGATGATGTATATGATAAATGTGAAAAAATACTGTAAAATAACTGTGAATTATGACAAAATGACGAAAAAAAGATAAATTGTCTTTATTTGTCGAGCATATCCGTTCTTATCTTGTGCCTTCCGCCGAGAAAGTCGGTGGTCAAAAACACATCGCATAGCTTTGCCGCTTTTTCAAACGTTATAAATCTTGCGCCGAGACACAACACGTTTGCGTCGTTATGCTCGCGGGCTAGGGTAGCATACTGCTCGTCGGTGCAGAGCGCCGCCCGAACACCTTTGTGTCTGTTTGCGGCGATGCTCATTCCTATCCCCGTTCCGCACACAAGTATCCCCGCGTCATATCCGCCGCCGATTAGTTTTTCGCACAGCGCGTCTGCATATTCAGGGTAGTGGACGGAATCCGGAGAATTTGTTCCGAGGTCGGTGCATTCATATCCTTCCTTTGAAAGATAAGAGATCAGCTCGTTTTTCATTTCCCAACCTGCATGGTCTGCTGCAAAAAGAATATGTTTCATTTGTTCTTTTCCTTTTCGTTGTATTCACGCTCTGCCTGCGAGGCGCGCAAATATGCGGGGGAGAGCGTAATATCGGTAAAAATGCTTTTGTCTTGCGTATGATTATATTTTTTAAGCGCTGCCGCGGCGACGCTTGACGCGTTTTGAAGAATCGCGTCGGCCGGTGTTTCGACGGCGGAAGGAAAAGCGGCTTTTGCAATCGAATATCCGTCGCCGAAAAAGTAAATCGGTTTATCAAATTCTTTCAGCGCATCCGCGAGTGCTTCGGCTGAAATAAGTCTGTCGTCGCAAAGCCGCTCGGTTTTGCCGTTTTTAACGGAAAAAATTGCGTTATACAGCTGTGAACGGCGCGCGTCCATGACGGCGCACACAATAAAGTCACCGCTTAAAACCGTCGAGTTTTCGCATAGCGCTTCAAGACTCGACACTCCGACGCATGGCTTGTTTTTCCCGAATGCCAGCCCTTTTATAAGCGCCGCGCCTATCCTTACTCCCGTAAACGATCCCGGACCTTCCGATATGGCAAACATGTCGATGTCGTCGGCGGTAAGCCCCGTTTTTTTAAACAATATGTCTATCTGCGGCATCATCGTTTCGCTGTGCGTAAATCCGCCCGTTATCTGAAACGAAGACAGCGTTTTTCCGTCTTTGCAAATTGCTCCCGCCGCAGTTTTTGCGGTCGTGTCTATTGCCAGAATTTTCATTTTGTTTTTATTCCTTTGAAATTGTAACTTTGCGTTCGTTTTCGCTTAGCTTGTCGATCGAAACAAAATATGCGCCGACCGGAATGAAATCTTCTATTTTTTCGCTCCATTCGGCAATACATACGGCGTCATCGTCGAGATAGTCGAAAAATCCCGTACTGTAAAGCGATTCTTCGCTTTCAATGCGATACATGTCAAAATGATATATCGTTATATTTCCGCGGTAAGTGTTGACAATCGCATACGTCGGGCTGCACACGCGTGCTTGGGGACAAAGAAATTTTGCAACTCCGCGCACAAACGCTGTTTTTCCTGCGCCGAGATCGCCGCGCATCGCGACAAAATCTCCGGCACAAAGCAGTTTTGCAAATTCATATCCGACGTTTTCCGTTTCATCTACAGAACGGCATATTTTTTCATCAATCATCTGTTTTCCCCTTATCTCTTGCGAGAAAGCGTCTTTGCGGCTTTAATAACGGCTTCTGCCGCCGCGTCAATATCGTCTTTTTCGTTCTGAGGTCCGAAACTGAACCGCACGGTCGAGTCCGCTTCATCGTCGCTCAGACCGAAACTTTTAAGCGTTCTGCTCTTGACGTTTGAATTTGACGAGCAGGCTGAACCGCTTGAAACGTAAACACCCTCGGATGAAAGAAAGTGGAGCAGGGTTTCACTGCGTATGCCGTTCACCGTAACGCTTAAAATATGGTTTGCATGAATGCGGCTTTGCGGAATATTGAGAACAACCCCCAATGTTTTAAGTCCGCTGAATTTTTCTGTTGCATAACTGTGTAATTCGTCAAATTTCTTTGAAAACGCGGCAAAGTTTGATTTATAATATTCAACAGCCGCCCCGAACGCCGCAATACCGATTACGTTTTCCGTTCCTGACCGCAGCCCGTGTTCCTGGCCGCCGCCGTATACGACGGGCGACACGGCGCGCCGTTTTATTGCGTTTGGACTGAGATAAAGTGCCCCCGTTCCTTTCGGAGCGCCTATCTTGTGAGCGCTTACGCTTACAAGATCCGCTTCGCTGAACAGTTTCGACGGCAACCTCATAAATCCTTGCACCGCGTCGCAGTGAACGGTGACGTCGGGGTTTACCTCTTTTGCCGAGCGCGCTATGGCGCTTATGTCGTTTACCGCACCGACTTCGTTGTTTACGAGCATGGCGGAAACGAGAATTGTATCGGGTGTGAGTTCTTTAATATACTTGTCCATATCCCACACGCCGCGAGGCGAGGGAATATATACGACGTTATATCCGAGAGATCTAAGATGCTCGGCAGAAGCGTAAACCGATGAATGTTCGGTTTCGCCGACGATTATCTTTTTCCCGTTGTTTCTCGGCTTGGATGTCGCCGTGCCGACGAGCGCAATATTGTTTGCCTCCGTTCCTCCGGAGGTAAAAACTATCTGTTCGCTTGACCCTCTCGCACCTGCCGGTAAAAATACCGAAAGCAATGTTTTTCTTGCGTTTTCAATCTCTGTCTGCGCGCGAACACCGAGTTCATGCAGGCTTGAAGGATTGCCGTAATTTTCAATTACTTTATTTATTTTAACTTTCGCGGCGTCGCAGAGCGGGGTCGTCGCGCTGTTGTCTAAATAATGGATCATTTTTATCTGAATATAAAGTTTTGTAATATTTTGTCGTTTACTTCTTCGAGATGTTTATCATAGTTCGGCTCTCTTGCCGTATACGTGAAAATATATATTTCACTTCCGTGAACGGCGAGGATCTGCATTATTTTATAATCTTTTCCGCCGGACGTCACCGAATAAACATATTTGCAGGCGCGTTCTTCATCGCCGAGCTTTTGCCCTTGCGTATACTGCTCGTCGAGGGTAAGCGACGCAAACGTCGTCTGTATTGTCGGGAGATATACCTTTTCAAAATACTCGGTAAGACCGTTGTACGTTTCATTGTCAATTCTGACAATATAATCCGCCGAGCTTGTATATACGCCGCCGGTTGAAACGACTTGAACCGAAACGTTGCTTCCGTCCTGGGCGTGTGCGCTTACAAATCCCGTCGCTATGTCGACGGTCCAATCGTTCGGCACGAAAAGTCTGTATTCCGTATTAAGCTCGCCGCCGACCTCGATCATGCCGGAGGGAACTCCGTCTTTATCTTTACCGCACGAAACAAGCGCCGCGCAAACGAACATAATTGCAAATATCAAAGCCGTTATTTTAATTTTATTCATCCTATGTTATCTCCGTTTAAATAATTATTTATTATTATATCAAACATTTAATGAAATGTCAATCCAATTAAAGCAACAGAGCGGTGATTGTTCAGAGTAAACACTCGGTTAACCGAAAAAAATTTAAAACTTCTAAAAAACTGTATGATGCCTAAAAATCCGTTTTGCGAATGCTCAACGTATTGTTGCCGGGAGCGTATTTTTCCATAGATAAATTATCCGATCCGTTATTTAGACGGGCAGGTCGTTATAAGTAATATCATAAATCGGTGGAATATTTCCTCACAGGTTATCATACACTGAGCCGTTCGACCATCGCGCGGTTTTATGAATACAACAAAAGCCGTCGGGCCTATCCGACGGCTTTGCAGATTAAGTACTTTTTTGACAGAATTATTTCTGTTCTTTCATGGCAGCATAGCATTCGCTGCAATATACGGGTCTGTCGCTTGTGGGTTTGAAGGGAAGTTTTGCTTCTTTTCCGCAGTTGGCGCAAACCGCTGTAAAAGTCTCTCTCTGGGGCTTGCTTGCATTTTTTCTTGCGTCGCGGCAGTTCTTGCATCTCTGGGGCTCGTTCTGGAAGCCTTTTTCTGCATAGAATTCCTGCTCGCCTGCCGTAAATACGAATTCAGCGCCGCAATCTTTGCAAACCAATGTTTTGTCCTGATACATTTTGTTTTCCTCGCTTTTTGTTTATGTGGTTAAATATTTTTTGCCCCAAGACGGATTTTGACCGACACCTTTGAAAAAATTACAACGCTCTGCCATTAAGCTATTCGGGCATATATGTTTTATATAAATCAACTCCGATAGAGTTTTTTTAACTTGGCTTTTATTCTTTGCATCGCGTTGTTCGCCGATTTTTTTGATATGTTCATCGCGGTCGAGATGTCCTCAAATGAGGCTCCGGCAAGGTAGAGGTCGAACACCGAGCGTTCAAGGTCGGTAAGCGACAACTCTATTCTTTTTTTAATTTCCGAAAACGATTCGCGGTTTATCACGATCTCTTCCGGCGTCGGTTCCTCAAAAATCGCCGGCGGTTCGTTTTCGTCGTCGATATATTCCGTTTTAATGGATTTCCCATGCCTGAAAAGAAGGGAAGTCAATCTGTTCTTTATGCATATTTTAGCATAAAGCCCAAACGATACGCCACGGTCGGGGTTATATGACAGTGCCGCGTCGTAAAGTGCGATAGACGCTTCTTGACGCATCTCTTCCGCATCGTCGGATGATAGGGAATATTTAACACGGTATTTTTCCGTGACTGAATTTATAAGAGGGGTGTAAAGTTCATATACCGCGTCGAACGAGAGCGGCACACCGTTTTTTACATCTTCCAAAAACTTTTCCATATAAAACAAACAATTACAAATATACTTCTACTTATCTGTTATTTTACCAATAAAAATTCTAATTGTCAAGCACATTTTTGGCATTTTATCCGAATTTTTTAATATTTTTTCGACTGATTCTGTCAAAAAAGATGAAATTTTTGTCGTAAAAAATGAAAACATTATTTTAAAAAAATAAAATCTCAAAAAATACATCTGTCAAAAAACGCAGAATTGTTGCAAGCATCGTGTCAAAAATATCCACAAAAAAACAAAAAAGCACCTGTTGGTGCTTTTTCCTTTATAATAAGTTTATAAGCTCGTCTGTAAACTCTATACAGGTTTTCCCACGTTCATCGCCTGTCATAACGCATGACGCAGAACATTTTTCAAGTGCTTCTTCCAGCCTTTGGGCTTTGCCGAAAAGGTGAATATGTCTTAACATCATCGCCGCGGCTTTAATAATGCTTGAAGGATTTGCATATTTTCCGAGTCCCTGTTCTATCATTCTCGGTGCAGAGCCGTGGATCGCCTCAAACATGGCGTATCTGTCGCCGATATTCGCCGAGCCTGCCGTTCCGACGCCGCCTTGTATTTGCGCCGCCTCGTCTGTCAGTATATCGCCATAAAGGTTCGGCAACAAAAACACCTGGAATTTATCTCTTATATCTTCGTTTATAAGGTTGGCGGTCATAATGTCTATGTACCAGTCGTCAACCGTAATTTCCGGATATTCTTTTGCAACTTCGTGAGCTATTTCCGAGAACATTCCGTCGGTTTTCTTCATTATGTTCGCTTTCGTTACGATAGCAACGTTTGTTTTGCCGTTCTTTTGCGCGTAATCGAATGCGGCGCGCGCGATGCGCCTTGTGCCTGCTTCCGTTGTTATTTTAAAATCCACCGTCATCCCGTCGGTGATTTTAAGCCCCTTGCTTCCCAAAACATACTCTCCCTCGCTGTTTTCGCGGAAAAACGTCCAGTCGATGTTTTTTTCGGGTATTCTCACGGGTCTTACGTTTGCATACAGGTCAAGCTCGCGTCGCATTGTAACGTTCGCGCTTTCAAGCGTTCCGCCGTGAGGGGTTGTCGTCGGGCCTTTCAAAATAACGTCGCACATCTTTAACTCTTCAAGTGTGTCAAGCGGTATCGGTTTTCCCGTTTGAAGACGGCGATCTATTGTCAGCCCCTTTATGTCTTTCAAAACGATTTTCCCCGACGATGTTTCCTCGTCAATAAGCACGTTCAACACGCGGCGCACCGAATCCATTATTGTCGGTCCAATGCCGTCGCCGTCACAAAGTCCGACGGTTATTTTGTCTTTATTTGCAAAATCGTTTTTTTCACTGTTGCTTTCAATTCGGTTTTTGCGTTCCAGCTGTTCTTCAATCAGTTTTTCAAATGCTTGTACAGCCGCCTTTGTTTGCTCGTTCATTTGTTATCGGCTCCTTTCGCTTTACTTGCCGTATACGCCAAAAGACCTCCTGCTTTTATGAGTTCCTTTTGACGTTCGGTAAACGTGCAAAGCAGTATATAATTTTTGCCGGAAGTCTTGTCGGTAAGCGTCAATTTTCCGTTTTCTATTCCGTCGAAAACGTTTTCAAGCACTATCTCATCACCCTCGGTCAGCTTGTCGTAATCGTCTGCATTTTCAAATGTCAGCGGAATTATCCCCGCATTTATCAGATTTGCAGCGTGTATCCTTGCAAAACTCTTTGCTATTACGGCTTCAACACCGAGATAAAGCGGAACAAGTGCCGCGTGTTCTCTCGATGATCCTTGCCCGTAGTTTACTCCGCCGACAATAACGTTTTTTCCCGCACTCTTTGCGCGCTCGGCAAAGCTCGGATCGCATATCTCAAAACAATACTGCGACAAATGCGGTATATTTGACCTATACGGAAGTATTTTTGCACCGGCAGGCATAATGTGGTCAGTCGTTATGTGGTCGCCTACTTTAAGCGTAATCGTTGCAGTTATCTCGTTTTCAACTTGCGGGGAAGCGGGGATCTCTCCGATATTCGGGCCTTTTACAAGCCAAAGCGATTTTGCCGTTTCTTTATCCGCGGGCTTAATTACGGAATTATCGTTTATGCTGAATTTTTCGGGAAGGATGATTTCGGGCATTTCGCCGAGCGTTCTCGGGTCCGTAATTTTTCCCGAAAGAGCTGACGCGACGGCGGTTTCCGGCGATACAAGATAGACGTTTGCGTCCTTTGTACCGCTTCTTCCTTCAAAGTTTCGGTTGAAAGTCCTCAGGCTTACCCCTTTTGAATTCGGCGAAAAACCCATTCCTATACACGGGCCGCAAGCACATTCAAGCAGTCTTGCTCCGCTTGAAAGAATGTCGGAGAGCGCCCCCGTATCTGAAAGCATTTGCAATACCTGCCTTGAACCGGGCGAAACCGAAAGGCTGACTGTCGGGGGTATATGCTTTCCTTTGAGAAGGGCTGCGACCATTAACATATCTGCAAGCGACGAGTTTGTGCATGAGCCTATACAGACCTGATCTACCGTAATATCCGAAAGGGAAGACACATTAACCACGTTGTCCGGACGGTGCGGGCAAGCTATAAGCGGTTCGAGCTTTGACAGGTTGATTTTTATTACATTGTCATATACTGCGTCCGGGTCACTTTCAAGGGGAGTGAAGTCATCTTCGCGTCCTTGTGCTGAAAGAAAACGCCGCGTAACCTCGTCCGACGGAAATATTGACGACGTTGCTCCGAGCTCCGCGCCCATATTCGTTATCGTCGCTCTTTGCGGAACGGACAACTGCCTGATACCATCGCCGCCCCATTCGACTATATATCCGACGCCGCCCTTTACTGTAAGTATCCGTAACGCTTCAAGCGCTATATCTTTTGCCGTAACAAACGGTTGCAACTTACCCGTAAGCTCGATTTTCATCATTTTCGGCATTGTGATATAATAAGGACTTCCGCCCATGGCTGCGGCTACGTCCATTCCGCCGGCGCCGATAGCAAGCATGCCCAGCCCGCCGCACGTAGGTGTATGGCTGTCGGAGCCGAGCAGGGTTTTGCCGGGTTTTCCGAACCGTTCAAGGTGTACTTGATGGCAAATTCCGTTCCCGGGCATTGAATAATACACCCCGAATTTTTCCGCCGCCGAACGAATCAGTCGGTGGTCGTCGGCGTTTTCAAAACCGCATTGAAGAGTGTTGTGGTCCACATAAGCGACGCTCAACTCTGTTTTAACGCGTTCTATCCCCATTTTTTCAAATTCAAGATATGCCATCGTCCCCGTAGCGTCTTGCGTCAGCGTCTGGTCGATTTTTATCGCAACTTCTTCGCCTCTTACGGAGCTTCCGCCGACAAGATGCGCTTTAATTATTTTTTCCGCTATTGTATATCCCATATCCGTCAACCTTTCAGCAGTTTATTTTTTGCGTTGTTTACGTGTTCCGTCATTTTCTTTTCGGCAAGCGGTGCGTTGTGACGTGAGATCGCTTCATATACCGCGCGATGTTCCGACACTGATTTTTCCGCGCGCCCGCTGTTTTCGATTGACGCCTTGCGATAACGCTGAACCTTATTGTGAAGTGGTTCAAGCGTGTCAAGAAGTACGTTGCTGCCGGAATAAAGATATATCAATTTGTGAAATTGGCTGTCCATCGCTTTTATTTTGTCCGAATCGTTTTTTGCCAGATAAAATTCTTGAAGTTCAATCGTTTCTTTGAGTTTTACAAGTTGTTCTTCCGTAATGTTTTCGGCGCATCTGTATGCTGCCAAGCCCTCTGTTCTCAACCTGATTTCCATAATATCGGCAAGGTCCTCTCTCGTTATTCCGAGAATTTCTATACCTTTGCCGGTTTCCTTTATCAGATGTTCCTGTTCGAGTTTTGTAAGCGCTTCTCGCACCGGGGTGCGGCTTACGCCGAGTTCACTGCACAGTTTCATTTCGGTCATAACGTCGCCGCGGGAGTATTTACCTGTCAAAATATCGCTTTCAAGCCGTTCAAAAACCTGATCGGCAAGTGAAAAATTTTTGTGTTCCATATGCAATTTCCTCGCTTACGTATTTTCCATGGGGAATTTACCGCCGGAAAACTTGTTAATCTTTTTTTCAAGTTCTTCCGTTGTCAACGCCGTTTCTCGTCCGCTTTCATACTCTTTGTCTATCTCGGCGCGTATCTCTTCTACTATTTTGCTTTTTTTGTCTACTGCCTGATCGCCTGAAAGGTTGTAATGGGCGTTTATCCAGTATGCAATACTTGCCGCGCCCGAATTTTTGCCAACCGTTACGACAGCCGATCTGTTGAGTATCTTCTTTGTATCAAATATATTATATATTTCCTCGTCTTTAAGCATTCCGTCGGCGTGAATGCCCGCCTTTGTGGTGTTGAAATTTTGCCCGACAAACGGCGTCATTGCCGGAATCGAGTATCCTATTTCATTTTTAAAAAACTCGGCTATCTCGGTTATAACGTTCGGGTTCATCCCGTCCATAGAGCCGCGCAGGGAAGCATATTGCATAACCATAGCTTCAAGCGGAACGTTGCCCGTTCGCTCTCCTATTCCAAGCAAAGAACAGTTGACGGCACTCGCTCCGTAAAGCCATGCGGTAGACGCGTTTGCAACAGCCATATAAAAATCGTTGTGTCCGTGCCATTCGAGCATCTCGCTCGGAACGTCAGAATATGCCTGCAAGCCGTAAACGATCCCGGCTACGCTTCTCGGAAGCGCCGCCTCTGTATACGGCACGCCGTATCCCATCGTGTCACATGCTCTAATCCTTACCGGAATTCCCGCGTCACGCGACATTTTCATAAGCTCGTTTACAAACGGAACGACAAAACCGTAAAAGTCGGCTCGCGTAATGTCTTCCAGATGACAACGGGGCATAACACCCGCCTCGAACGCCTGTGCGACAGACGCAAGATACATATCCATAGCTTGCCGGCGCGTCATTTTCAGTTTTTTGAAAATATGATAGTCACTGCACGAAACAAGAATGCCTGTTTCGCTTATACCGAGGTCTTTTACGAGTTTAAAATCTTCTTTATTTGCGCGTATCCACGTCGTAATTTCCGGAAAACGTAAACCAAGCTCTTGACAGCGGCGTATCGCCTCGCGGTCTTTTTCGCTGTATACGAAAAACTCTGTTTGACGTATTATTCCATACGGCCCGCCGAGCTTTGAAAGCAGGGAATACAACTTAACAATTTGCTCAACCGTATACGGCTCGACAGATTGCATCCCGTCGCGGAACGACGTATCTGTAATCCAAATTTCTTTCGGCATGCCTATCGGCACGCGTCTGTGGTTGAACGCGACCTTCGGCACTTCTTCATAATTAAAAATATCCCTGTAAAGATTGGGATCTTTTATATCTTGAAGGGAATATTTGTATGTTTCGTCTTCAAGCAAATTACTTTTTTTGGAAAGTTCAAGCATTTCATTCCTCCAAATATTTACGGCGAAAATGTATTATTGTATACAATTATACACAAACAGACCGAAATGTCAATATGGGTTTAAATATTTTATAAAAAAACCGGAGAAAAAACCCGCGAAAAATAAAAAAAAGCGGCGCCTGTTGGCACCGCTTATGGCTGCGGAATAGGGATTCGATTCTCGCGGCTCGACGCCGCTCGGTCAACGGCGGCTCTGACAGTCCGCCGGACTGTCATTCACTACCGCCTTTGTTCGAATCCGAATAAAAAGCGGCGCCTATTGGCACCGCTTATGGCTGCGGAATAGGGATTCGAACCCCAACAAACAGAGTCAGAGTCTGTCGTGCTACCGTTACACAATTCCGCATCGCGGATATTAGTATATCACACTTGCGAAATTTGTCAAGATGTTTTTTCAATTTTTTAAAAAGAATTTTTGAAATATCACGGTGAAAATCGTGAAATCATTATGCAGATTTGCGTTTTCTTAAAATGAATGCGCCGCCGATAAATGATGAAATTACCATAAACATAATACCCCCGCCGACAGCGGCGCCGCATCCGCGTTTTTTGTTATCGGTCGCAGGCGTCTGCGTTGTTTCTTTGTCGGTTTGGCTTGTCGTTGTATTCGTTGTGTTTATTGTTGATATTTTGTCTGACGAGGTCTCTGTCGTCGTTTGAATGATTGTGGTTTCAAATGAAGTCGCGGATGTTGCTTCCGTTGTCGTTTCGAGCGTCGGCGCAGTTTCCGTTGTCAGAGCGATTATCTCCGTTGTCGTTTCTTCGGTTTGAACGGTTGACTCAACCGTCGTAGTTGACGTTTCCGTATTTATAGTTATAAAAGTAGTCGTTGAAGTTTCAACCGTTTCTTTTGTTGCATAAGGGTCGTAGATCGATCGTGACGTTGAGGAAGGGGATGTCTGTTTTGTCGTTTGAATTGGCACAACAGTCGTTGACGCGGTAGGTTGATAAATCGAAGAGGAGGAAGTATTTGTAATTAACTGCGAGGTGGTTATGGTTGTGGTTTGTTTTGTGGTTTGGGTTGTGGTTTGGGTTGTCGTCGCCTTTGTTGTGTGCAGATAGTCGCACGCTTCATAAAGAATTTCCGAAATTTTTACATGCCCGGCAAGCGTCGGGTGAAAGTCGAGATCAAACAGGGAAGAACCGCCGTAAAAATAGTTGCTGTGGCCGTTCATTTCAGACGCAACGTCAATCAGATCCACATAAGAAAGCTTCCTTGAAGCAGAATACATGGAATTGTTAAGTTGATCGATAAAATAATCGAGCTGTCGCCCGACTGTCAATGCGCCGAGTCCGACAAGATACGGATTATAAAGCGTTTGAATACAAATTCTTGCGTTCGGTGCAAGTGAGTGCAGTTTTGAAAAGGCGGTTGAAAGATTGCTTTCAAATTTTGTGTATATCGCTTTCATTGCCGCCGACATCTGATAGTCAGACGAAAAATAAGTCTGCAATTCGGGCAATACAACGCTGTAAAAATTGTCTACACCTATAAGGTCATTGCCGCCGATTGATATTGTTATAAGCGACGCTTTTGCAAGTTGAGTTTTATTTGCCGATGAAATCGAATTTATAACGTTCACAAGTCCCGTGCTTGTCAGTCCGTCCTGCGCGAGATTTGTAACGCTCATGCCGAGCTTGTTTGCAAGCAAATACGGGTAAGCGTTCCCACGGTTGCTCAAACCATATCCCGCGGCGATTGAATCTCCGAAAGCAAAATAAACGTTTGAATAAGCCGCGGAACTGACCGATATAGCTACGGCGACTGAAAGAAATACGCCGATGATAAGTATTAAAGCAATAAATTTTTTCATAGATTATGCACCTTGTGTTTTTTCTTATTTAAATAATAACCTTTAATATGAAATTTGTCAATAATTAAGCCGAAAGTGTTTTTGTAAACAATTTTATGCATTTATCGAATACATATGTTTTAAATGATGATAAAACTGTCGGCTGAAACTTTCGATTTTTTTGATTATATAAGAAAAATACCGTGCGTTATAATATTTGAAAAAGATAAAGAAAAATCATAAAATAGTTATTTTTCTGTAAAAAAGACGCCGTCGAAAAATAAATTAAAAACATTTTTAAAAAAGTGTTGACAAACGTGGCATTTAATGATAAAATATTACTCGCGCTAAACGCATAAGGGCCTTTAGCTCAGTTGGTTAGAGCAACCGGCTCATAACCGGTCGGTCTGGGGTTCGAGTCCCTAAAGGCCCACCAAGGGGCATAGCTCAGCTGGTAGAGCAGCGGTCTCCAAAACCGCGTGTCGTGAGTTCGATTCTTACTACCCCTGCCAGAAAATCCTCGTTTTCACGAGGATTTTTTAATGAGCAAATGTCATAAGACACACTTAAACCGCTTGACAAAAGCGGCTTTTTGTTTTTAAAAAAATAATGCAACAACATTTTCACCTCAAAACCATATGCAAAAATGATTATCTAAAACAAATATTTTCTTTTACACATCAAAAAGGAATTGACAGTATTACCGATACAATGATATAATTATTAAAAAATCATCGTAGGCGGTGTATGATATGAGGATGTACGATATTATCACAAAAAAGCGTGAGGGAGAAAAACTTTCGCGCGAAGAGATTGCGTTTTTCATAAAGGGTTTTACATCCGGTGAAATACCGGATTATCAAGCTGCGGCGCTGCTTATGGCGATATGTATTCGCGGCATGACGGACGAAGAGACCGTTGCGCTTACGGAAGAAATGGCAACGTCCGGAGATACGGTTGACCTATCGTGCCTGAAAAACACAGTCGATAAACACAGCACGGGCGGCGTGGGAGATAAAGTTTCGCTTGTTGTGGCGCCTCTTGTGGCATCTCTCGGCGCCACGGTCGCCAAAATGTCGGGAAGAGGTCTCGGGCATACGGGCGGAACGATAGACAAGCTCGAATCAATACCGGGATTTAAAACGGAAATATCGTCCGACGAGTTTTTTGAAATTGCAAAAAAGCACGGAGTCGTCATCGTCGGTCAGTCGGGAAATCTCGACCCCGCCGACAAAAAGCTGTATGCTCTGCGCGACGTTACAGCCACCGTGCCCGCAATGCCGCTTATTGCTTCAAGCATAATGAGCAAAAAGCTCGCCGCAGGCGCACATTCGATAGTGCTTGACGTAACGGTCGGTTCCGGGTCTTTCATGCCGGAATTTGATATGGCGAGAGAGTTGGCTGAGAAAATGGTGAAGATAGGCAAGGCGGCAGGAAGAAATATAGCCGCGGTAATCACCGATATGGACGCACCGCTCGGTGTGTGCGTCGGCAATTCTCTTGAAGTGGGGGAAGCCGTTGAAATTCTGAAAGGGAAAGGTACGCAAGATTTACGCCAAGTTTGTGTTACGATAGGCGCCGAGATGCTATCACTTGCTCTTGGCGAGGAAATATCCGTTTGCCGCGAAAAATGCGAGAGAGCACTTGACGACGGAACGGCTTATGACAGGTTTAAGAAGATGGTCGCGGCACAGGGCGGAGATACGAGCTTTATCGATGACGCGTCAAAATTCCCGCGCGCGAAAAACATTATATCCGTTTATGCCGAAAGCGACGGATTCATTTATCACATGAACACGTCGAAAATCGGCGAGATAAGCGTAGTAGCCGGCGCGGGACGCGAGAAAAAAGGTGATAAAATCGACTTTTCCGCAGGCATCGAGGTTTTGAAAAAAACCGGTGACTCAGTAAAAAAAGGCGACGTTATCGCGCGTATTCACACAAATAAAACCGGAATTGACGGCGTGCTCACATCCGAGTATCTCTCGGCTGTGGAGTTATCGGACAAGGCGCCGCAAAAACGGCCGCATATATGGGAAATCGTAAGATAGTCCGAACACTTTTATACATGCGTAAACACAGTAAATTGAACTATTTTAAACCGAAATTTGAGCCATTTACTGCGGTAAAAATATAAAATTCCATAAAAAAACAGACCGAAATATTCGGTCTGCTTTTTGTTTTTATCAAAATTCTATTTTCTTTTCGATATATTCTTTAAGTTTGTCTATCGGTATTCTTTCCTGGGTCATAGTGTCGCGATCGCGAACGGTCACGCAGTTGTCGGCGGGTGTGTTTTCGTCGCCTACGGTTTCAAAGTCAACCGTGATACAAATAGGCGTTCCTATTTCATCCTGACGGCGATAGCGTTTGCCGATGCTGCCCGCTTCGTCGTATTCGACGTTGAAATATTTTGCAAGTTCGTCGTGAATTTCCCACGCTTTTGCGCTGAGTTTCTTTGAAAGCGGAAGAACAGCGGCTTTTACGGGCGCGAGTGCCGGGTGCAGATGAAGCACCGTGCGAACATCGTTCTTTTCGGCGTCGATCACTTCCTCGTCGTAAGCGTCGATGAGGAACGCAAGCAGAACACGGCCGGCGCCGAGCGACGGCTCGATAACGTAAGGAATATATTTCTCGTTCGTTTCGGGATCGAAATATGAAAGATCCTGCCCGCTGTGAGTTTGATGCTGTGTAAGGTCATAATCCGTTCTGTCGGCAATGCCCCAAAGCTCGCCCCAGCCGAACGGGAAGAGATATTCAAAATCGGTTGTGGCTTTTGAATAAAAAGCGAGTTCCTCTTTTTCATGGTCGCGCAAGCGGAGATTTTCCTCCTTCATGCCGAGATCAAGCAGCCATTTTCTGCAATAAGCGCGCCAATATTCAAACCATTCGAGGTCTGTGCCCGGTTTGCAGAAAAATTCAAGTTCCATTTGTTCAAACTCTCTTATCCTGAAAAGGAAGTTTCCGGGTGTTATCTCGTTTCTGAACGATTTGCCGATCTGTCCTACACCGAAAGGAATTTTCTTTCTTGTCGTTCTTTGAATGTTTTTGAAGTCAACGAATATGCCCTGTGCCGTTTCGGGGCGGAGATAAATTTCGGAGGAGGTGTCCTCGGTTACACCCTGATACGTTTTATACATCAGGTTGAATTTGCGTATATCGGTGAAATCCGACTTTCCGCATCCGGGGCAGGGTATCTGCTTTTCTTTTATATAAGCCACCATTTCGTCGTTTGTCATGGCTTCAACTGACATTTCGATTCCGTTTTCGGCGTTATAGTCCTCGATGAGCTTGTCGGCGCGGTGACGCATTTTGCATCCGCGGCAGTCGATGAGAGGATCGGAAAATCCGCCGACGTGACCTGACGCCACCCATGTTTGAGGGTTCATCAAAATCGAGCTGTCAAGGCCGACGTTGTATTTGCTTTCCTGAACGAATTTTTTCCACCACGCGCGTTTAACGTTGTTGTTGAGCTCAACTCCGAGGGGGCCGTAGTCCCACGCGTTTGCAAGTCCGCCGTAAATTTCCGAGCCCGGATATACAAATCCGCGGTTTTTGCAGAGCGCGACGATCTTGTCCATTGTTTTCTTTGAATGTTCCATAGTGATTTTGCCTGTCCTTTTATTTTATATTTTTTTGATAGTCCATGTATGATTGAAGGATTATTTCAGCCGCCAATGTGTCCACCGTGTCTTTGCGCTTTTTCCCGAAAACGCCCGTTTGTGTCAGTATTTCATGCGCTTGAACCGTCGTTCTCCTTTCGTCAAAAAACGTTATCGGAATATCGGTGTATTTTTTCAGCGTTTCGCCGAACGTCAAAGCCGCCTCGGCTCTCGGCCCGGCAGTGCCGTTCATGTTCAGTGGCTTTCCTATAACCAATAGCTCCGCGCCGATTTCTTTTGCCTTTTCCGCTATTTCAGCCGCGGCTTTTTCGGGGTTATAACTTTTTACGTTGCACCAACCGACGGCGGTAAGTCCCATCGCGTCCGAATATGCAAGGCCGGTTCGCGCGTCGCCGTAGTCTATACCTAAAATTTTCTTTACCATTTCAACGTATTTATGCCTTTTTCTTTAATTATTTCATCGACTTCCGCCTTTGTGGGCACGTGTTCAAGCACGCCGTCGTTCGATTTTGTAAGCAGGCTCGTTATCATGGCGTAAATGCTTGCGCGAACGACGTTTTTCGTTGCCATATATTCCGTGATGAAAGCGCCGACAAACGTTTCTTTCATTTTCGGGAAGCTATCGGTTTTGACGAGTTCTTCAAGCTCCTTCGGAGCGTCAATTCTTTCAAACGCGTTTCCGTCATATACGAATACCGCTTTGTTTGCAAGATGTACCACATAATATTTTGCGTGTATTTTTGATGACAGTGATACAAGCGAACGTTTTATGCGGTCGTCGGAGTTCGGGTAAAAGCCGGTTACTCTGTAAAGCGCGTCGTCGGAAATAATAAGCGCCTTGATGCCGGAAAAACTTGACAAGGGAAGTGAAGCCGCCGCGGAATCATAGTCTACTATCATGTCTACTTTCTTTTCCATAGCTTTGTTGCACGCATAAAGCGCAAGATTATTTCTTCCCCTCGGGTCGGTGACGTTTGACGCAGCCGTTTGCTCTTCGGCGTCTGAGATGCTTGACGGTATTGCGCTTGTTTCGTCCGTTGATGACGGCTTGACCGAGGCTTTTACATCGCTCGTACTCTCGAAACTGAAATCCGGGCTGAGCAAGTCCTCTTGCGGAACGAGAAAGAAATCGGGGAACGTTCCGAACGCTTCGTCAACGTCTTTTTTTGTCATCAAAACGTTGGCGCCCTTAGACACTACGTGCTCGCATATGCCTGTGCCGTCGTATGTAGTGACGGAAAAACCGGTTTGCGCTTCGTTTGTCAATGTAATGGCGCCGGTGCCGACTCCGCACGCTTCATAATATTTTTTAAGACGGTTTCCGTTCATGTCGTCGGCGAGTTTTGTGCAAAGCACACATACGCCGCCTGTTTTCGCAACCGTGATCGCCGCGGCGCAGCTTTTTCCATATGGATGAAAACTGTATTTTCCGCCGGGAACAACATTGTCTTTTTTGTCAACGGGATACGTCATGATTTCGAGATTCATGTAGCTTTCGCCCAAAACAAGTAATTTCCTTTTCAAAATTTGAACACCGTCCTTTTTACAAATCTGTTTTATTATACATCGTTTTTTTGCGTTTGTAAAGTACCGTTATATAATAATTGTCGGCATAGCCGAGGGCTTTTAGGTTGTTTAAAAGCAAAACATCAGAACGCCATTCTGCCCCAGCCGGGTTCGTCGTTTTCATATGGAGGCAACCCGAGTTTTTGCCGCGCGTAATTTACATAATAAACATAGTTTTCAAACGGGGTTCCGTTCGGTATTCTGTGATCAAGCCCGAAAACTATGCCGCCGTCGAGCATACAGTCCTGCATTTTATAATCGATTTCGGCTTTTATTTCTTCTTTCGTGCGCCTAATTACATGTTTGTCTATGCCGCCCCTGAACGCGATTTTGTGACCGTATTTTTGGCGGAGCTTGACAATGTCCATGTCAGCCGCAGGCTCGCAGGGGTAGAAGATGTTTACGCCGCACTCGATAAATTCGTCGATGAGGAGATTTAAGTTTCCGTCGCTGTCTTGACAGAACAGCTTTGTCCCGGCGTTTTTTACGATATTCCAAGAATCGAGATAGTACGGACGTAAAAATTCATGCACGAGGTTCGGCCCGATGAGCGGAGCGGTTTTTCCCGCCATGTCCTCGTGAATGGAGAGTTGGTCTAAAATTATGTACGAGGAGATCTTTTCAAGCGCTTTTTTGTTCATGTCGGATATTGTCGAGAGAATATCCTCGATAAGTTCAGGGTCATCGTAAAACGCGATGCAGCAGTTTACCTCGCCCATAAGCTCGCGGAGTATGTCAAAGCCTCCGAGTATTTCCGCTTTAATAAGCGTGCCTTGTTTTTGAAGCTCGATCGCTTTTTTAATATCCTCGTCTTTCACGCGGGATTCGTCCCATAAAAACATGTGTTTCAGTTTTTCCCAATCCTCGCGTGTTTCGACGGGAAACGTTTCCGGCAGAGGTATGGTAGATGTTGCCTTTGCCATGCGGACTCTTCTGCCGTAATGATCAATCGCAACGTAATACGTTTCGTTATCCTCGATTATTTTGTCTGCGGGACGGTGGATTGAATCGAGATCGCCAAGTTGGAAATAGGGAACGTAGTCGAACGCGAAAGCCCGCATACCTATTTGCTCTTCCGTCGCGCCCTGTGCGCGCCATTCTTTGTCAAGTCCTACTATCGGCCCGAACAACTCCGAGAACATCGGACGCGAAGTGCTGTTGAACGTCATCAGGTCAACGTATTGTTTGGCGGTCCATTTCATTGTCAAATCCTCGCTTTTTATATTTTTTTGCAATCTTTAAATATTTTGGTATCACACTCATTCTTTTCAGCCTTGACGGTTCTTTTATCAACCTGTAAAGCCATTCGAGTTTAAATTTTATAAACAGTTTCGGCGCGCGTTTAGCTTTTCCGGAATAGACGTCAATACTGCCGCCAAGGCATGCCGTCACTTTCACGCCGGGCAAGCGATTCTTGTTTTCCGCAGCCCAATTTTCCTGTGCGGGAAATCCGAAACACACCATAATCGCCTCGGCGCCGGAGTTTGTAACTTCAGAGATGACTTCATCGTTTTCATCGCCGTGCTTATCAAAATATCCGTTGTGAACCCCGACTACTCTTAACCCCGCATATTTTTTGCACAGGTTTTCCGCCGCCCCTTCAGCCACACCCGGTTTTCCGCCGAGTATATAAAGCCCGCTGTCGTGCTTTGCGCATAGCCGACAAAGCTCTTCGCCGAACTCCACCCCCGCCACCTTTTCTTTTAACGGAGTGCCGAGTATTTCCGCCGCGCGCAAAACTCCCACGCCGTCAGGAAGAACAAGATCTGCCGAGTTTACGGTTTCAAGTAGTTTTTCGTCGTTTAAACACGCGTATGCTATTTCCGCATTCGGTGTAAATACCACAAGCTGTTTTTCATCTGACAAAAGCGCGCTTTCAGTCGCTTTCACGGCTTCCGCCATCGTTATATTATCAGTTTGAAGCCCCATTATGTTGGTTTTCATGCAATTCACCGATCCTTTATAATTGAATATTACCATAGAAATTTATTTTTTTCAACGATTTAACGCTTGTTTTTTCTATTTTTTGCAAAAAATCAATAGACAATACAAAATGAATGTGATATAATATATTGAATTTTTATTGCAAGGAGTGCGTTTGATGCGTGTTGAGTGTATTAAAGACGGGGATATGCCGACAAACGGGTATATTGTAATATCAGGCGACGAATGCGCGGTGATAGATCCGGCGCTCGACGGAGAAAAATTTTTTAACGCGGCAAAAGCCTGTGGCTGCAATATAAAATATATCCTGCTTACACACGGCCATTATGACCATATAGGCGGTGCGGACAAGCTCAGCGACATTTGCGGCGCCGACGTTTACATTCATGAACTTGACCGCGAGCTTCTTTGTGATCCTCAAAAAAACGCGTCGCCCGATTATTCACCCACCGTTTGTTATTCGATGGTGAAAACGTATAAAGACGGTGACGTTTTTCGGCTTGGATGTGAAGAACTCACCGTGCGACATACACCCGGACATACGAAAGGCTCAAGTTGTTTTTTCTGCGGTGACGTCGTGTTCACGGGCGACACGTTATTTGCCGACGGTTACGGACGAACCGACCTTTACGGCGGTGATCACCGCGCGATATACAAATCGCTTATGGCGCTTTTGCGCGAGGTGAAAGGAAAAAGGATATATCCCGGACACGGGGAAGAAAGAGATTTTTAAATTTTTACAGGAGATAGATTTTTATGGACAACAAGTATTTGGCACAGTTGCTTTTTCCGGACGTAACGAAAACTCCGGAGGAGATCGAGGCGATGTATCCCGAAAGAGATCTCGCGGAGGGCGTTGCGGTTTCGCGTCATGCGCCAAGCCCCACGGGATTTGTACACTTGGGCAACGTCGTTCAGAGTTTGATTTCCGAACGTCTTTGCCATCAATCGGGCGGCATACTGTATCTCAGAATCGAAGATACGGATTCAAAACGCGAGGTAAAGGGTGCGACAGAGTCGCTTATAAATATGCTGGCGTATTACGGTATCAAATTTGACGAGGGCGTCACGCTTGACGGCGACAAGGGCGCATACGGGCCGTATACGCAGAGCAAACGCCGCGATATATACCGTGTTTACGCAAAGAAAATGGTTGAGGACGGAAACGCATATCCGTGCTTTTGCACAAAGGAAGAACTTGAAGCGATAAGAGAAGAGCAGGAAAAAGAAAAGGTAAGTTACGGCTATTACGGCAAGTGGGCCGTTTGGCGCGACAGACCGATTGAGGATATTGAGGCGGCGTTAAAAGCGGGAAAGCCTTGGGTGCTTCGCTTGCGTTCGACCGGGAGCATTGAAAACAAATTCAAATATAACGACTTGATCAAAGGCGAGATCAACGTAACAGAAAACGACGTCGATTTCGTTATCATAAAATCGGACGGCATCCCACCTTATCATTTCGCTCATCCGATAGACGACCACCTCATGCACACGACCCACGTCGTGCGCGGCGACGAGTGGCTCGCCACATTGCCGCTCCATTTGCAGCTGCATAAACTGCTCGGCTTTAAACCTCCGAAATACGCGCATATAGGCGCGCTTATGAAGATGGACGGCAGCTCGAAACGCAAACTCTCAACGCGCAAAGATCCGGAGCTCGGACTCGCGTTCTATAAATCTCAGGGCTATCCGAGAGATTCAGTCAGGGAATACGTCATGACGGTCCTCAACTCCAACTTCGAGGATTGGCGTCGAGCTAATCCGGACGCCGACATTGACGAATTTAAATTCTCCGTCAAGAAACTCAACCCCGCGGGCTCATTGTTCGACCTCGGAAAACTTATGGATATATCGAAAAACGTTATATCCAAAATGACGGCGGAGCAGGTTTATGAATACACGGCGGAATGGGCAAATGAGTTTGATAAAGACTTCTATGACGTATTTACCGCCGACCCTGATTTCTCAAAAGCGGTGCTTGCAATAGGCAGGGGGGGCAACAAGCCGAGAAAAGACTTCGGACTTTGGAGCGAAGTAAAGGGATATATGGGCTTTATGTTCGATAAGTATTTTTCGCTTGAATGTAATTACGACGAAAAGTTTGACCGTGACAGCATAAAGACGGTGCTTGAAAAATTTGTTGAAAGCTATGACGACGGCGACGAGCAGCAGGTATGGTTTGACAAAATAAAAGCGATAGCGTCGTCTATCGGTTATGCGGCGGATATGAAAGAGTATAAAGCGAACCCCGACGCATTTAAAGGGAGCGTGGCTGACGTAAGCATGTTCTTGCGTCTTGCGGTAACGGGTAAACTCAATTCGCCCGATATGTACTCGGTAATGAAAATACTCGGCCGCGACCGTGTAAACGAAAGAATTAAAGCAATGGAAGAAAGGCTTTGAAAAATGGAAGAAATCAAAACAAATTTTATTCACGAAATAATCGATGAAGATTTAAGAAACGACCCCACGCTTAAAATTCACACGCGTTTCCCGCCGGAACCGAACGGTTATCTTCACATCGGCAGTGCGAAAGCTATATGGATAAATTACGAAACGGCAAAAAAATACGGCGGAGAGTTCAATCTTCGTTACGACGACACAAACCCCGCAAAAGAGGGCGACGAGTTTGTCAACAGCATTAGAAAAGACATCGAATGGCTCGGCGCAACGCCGAACGGCGGAGTGTTCTACGGATCGGATTATTTCGACAAGTGTTATGAATATGCCGTAAAACTCATAAAAGAGGGCAAAGCGTATGTATGCGATCTTTCGGCGGAAGAGCTGAAAGAATACAGAGGAACGCTGACGGAACCCGGAAAAAATTCTCCTTACCGCGACAGAAGTGTTGAAGAAAACCTTGATTTGTTTGAGAGAATGAAAAACGGCGAATTTCCGGACGGAGCGAAAACTCTCCGCGCGAAAATCGATATGGCAAGCCCGAATATAAACATGCGCGACCCCGCCATTTACAGAATCGTTCACACCTCGCATCACAGACAGGGCGACAAATGGTGCATTTATCCGCTTTACGACTATGCTCATCCGATTCAGGACGCGCTCGAAGGTATTACTCATTCGCTCTGTTCGCTTGAATTTGAAAATCACCGTCCGCTATATGAGTGGGTGGTTGACAATATCGGCTTTGAAAAGAAGCCGAAACAGAGAGAATTTGCCCGTCTTAACGTCACGAACACCGTGATGAGCAAGCGTTATCTGCGCTATCTCGTCGAAAACGACATCGTAGACGGCTGGGATGACCCGCGTTTGCCCACGATATGCGGACTCAGACGACGCGGCTACACCCCCGAATCGATATTTGATTTTGTAGCTCGTGCAGGAGTGGCAAAGAACGACAATCTTGTAGATATAGCGTTGCTCGAACATTGTATAAGAGAAGAACTCAACGAAAAATCGCAAAGAAGAATAGCTATTCTTCATCCCGTAAAAGTCATTGTTGATAATTACCCGGACGAGAAAACGGAATATTTCACGGTGACGAATAATCCCAATGACGAAAGCGCGGGTGTGCGCGAAATACCGTTTACAAAGGAACTTTTCATCGATGCCGACGACTTTGCCGAGGTTCCGCCTCCGAAGTTTTTCCGCCTTAAACCGGACGGAGAAGTTCGTCTTATGGGCGCATATATCGTTAAATTCGCGTCAATAGAGAAAGCGGCGGACGGTACGATTTCAGCCGTTCACGTAAACGCAGACCTTGAAAGCGGCAACGGAAACCCCGTTGACGGAAGAAAAGTTAAGGGCACGATACATTGGCTTTCTGCAAAATATGCGCTTGACACAACCGTAATGCTCTATGATAAACTCTTTACTCACGACAACATGAATGAGATAGAAACGGCGGATTATGATAAATATATCAATGCCGAGTCGGTTGAAGAAATTAAAAACGCAAAAATCGAGCCGAGTTTGGCTGACGCAAAACAAGGTGAAAAATTCCAGTTTGTAAGAACGGGCTATTTCACGCTCGATTCAAAACACGAAAACAGATTTAACAGAATAGTAAGTTTGAAAGACGGATATAAACCCCAGCAATAAATTTGTGAGTTAATTTACGCAAAGAAAAAACTTTTGAACAAACCACTTTTATCAAGTGAAAGGAAGGGTAAAAACAATGGATGTAAAAACGATTTTATCAATGGTAGACCACACATTGCTTAAACAAACGGCGACATGGGACGACATTAAAGCGATTTGCGACGACGGAATGAAATATCATACGGCGTCGGTATGTATTCCGCCGTGCTATGTAAAACAAGCCTCGGAATATGTCGAAGGAAAATTGAAGATATGCACTGTCATAGGCTTTCCGAACGGGTATAACACGACGGCGGTAAAATGCGCCGAAACCGAGGACGCGGTAAATAACGGCGCCGACGAGATAGATATGGTAATAAACATAGGAATGCTCAAAGCGGGCAACGAAGAATATGTTTTAAACGAAATAAAAGCTATAAAAGCCGCTTGTCACGGAAAACTTCTCAAAGTTATAATTGAAACGTGTCTTCTTACAGATGAAGAAAAGGTTACAATGTGCCGTCTTGTAACCGAAGCGGGCGCTGAGTTTATCAAAACCAGCACGGGCTTTTCAACCGCGGGCGCTACGAGAGAGGATGTTAAAATTTTTGCCGAACACGTCGGTAAAAACGTAAAGATCAAGGCAGCGGGCGGAATAAGATCACTCGCCGACGCTGAGGATTTCATTAACCTCGGCGCGTCAAGACTCGGCACAAGCGCAATAGTTAAGGCTGTAAAAGCCGAAGAAAACAAATAAACGGAGGAAAACGAAAATGGCAACACCTCACATAGCGGCTGAAAAAGGCGATTTCGGAAAGACCGTACTTATGCCGGGCGATCCGTTGAGAGCAAAATATATATCAGAAAACTTTTTGACTAATCCCGTGCTCGTAAACAACGTCCGCGGAGTTCAAGGCTATACGGGAACGTATAAAGGCGTCAAAGTATCTGTTATGGCAAGCGGAATGGGGCAACCGTCGATAGGAATTTACTCGTATGAGCTGTTTAATTTCTTCGACGTTGAAAATATCATTCGCGTAGGTTCTTGCGGCGCGTTTGACAGCGAGCTTCACGCGCGCGACATCATTTTGGCACAGGGAGCTTGCACAAACGGCAATTATGCTTCGCAATACAATCTTCCGGGGACGTTTGCTCCGATAGCGGACTTCAACCTGCTTTGTATGGCGTCCGACGAATGCAAAAACGAGGGCGTCAGATATAAAGTGGGCAACATTTTCTCATCCGATATATTCTATAACGACGGATCAAACGGTATGGAATGGACGAAAATGGGCGTGCTGGGCATTGAGATGGAATCCGCGGCGCTTTACTGCAATGCGGCAAGAGCAGGAAAAAGAGCGCTTTGCATTTGCACTGTCAGCGACTCGTTCGTATATCCCGAGGAAAACACAACGGCGGAGGAACGCCAAAATTCGTTTACTCAAATGATGAAAATTGCACTTGAAGTTGCCGTAAAAGCCGAAAAACTTTGATCAAATCAAACATTAAAAACAAGGCTGTCGAGTTAAATCGACGGCCTTTTTTTCTCCAAATTATACCTACAATAAAACAGCTGAAAAACAAGAAAAATATCATTATAAACATTGTTCGGAGAATTTTTATAATGGATATAAACGAAAAAGAATATAAAGAATACTGTAAAAAACACGCAAAACACTCGCCGCTGATCAAAGATACACTCATGGCGTTTTTGTTCGGTGGACTTATCTGCATGGCGGCGGAAGGTTTGTTTGAATTTTATTTATATATCGGAATAGCCAAAGAAATTGTGAAAACGCTGGTGCCTATAACACTGATATTCCTTTCTGCGCTGACGACCGGTATAGGAATTTATGACGACCTTGCAAAAATAGCCGGTGCAGGAACGCTTGTTCCGATTACGGGATTTGCAAATGCGGTCGTTTCACCCGCCATCGACGACAAAAGTGAGGGAATGATAATGGGTGTAGGTGCGAAAATGTTCACTATTGCGGGACCGGTTATCGTTTACGGGGTGTTGTCATCGGTTATATATGGGCTGATATATTGGTTTGTCGGGGTGATTTAAATGGGAAGGCTTATAAAACTTGAAAATCCGCCGAGGATAAACGGCTATGCGTCAGTCGTAGGCAAAAGAGAGCACGAGGGACCGCTTTCGGCAGATTTTGACGTGCATGATAAAAGTGAAAAATTCGGAATGGACACATGGGAGAAAGCCGAGAGCGAAATGCAGCGAATGGCGTTGAATTTGGCTCTGTCAAAAGCGAAGCTCTCCCCCGATGCGCTAGGCGCAATATTTGCTGGCGACTTACAAAACCAATGTGTGGGTTCGGTTTATGCGAGCGAAAACTTTCACACACCATATTTCGGCTTATACGGCGCTTGTTCCACTTTTGCCGAGTCGATAATGTTGTCGGCGCTTTTTGTTTCGGCGGGTTATTTTGATATTTGCGGCGCGGTGACTTCGTCTCATTTTTGCGCGGCGGAAAGGCAATACCGTTTTCCGCTCGAATACGGCGGGCAAAGGGCGCCGACAGCACAAAGAACGGTGACGGGTGCCGGCGCTATGGTGATAGGCGGCGGAAACACGGGTGTAAAAATTACCGAGGTTATGCCGGGAAGAGTAGTTGACAAGGGAATAAACGACGTAAACAATATGGGTGCGGCGATGGCTCCAGCGGCGATAGACACGATAGAAAGTTATTTTAATGAATCCGGCAAAAGTCCGACGGAGTTTGACCTTATATTGACAGGCGATCTCGGTGCCGAGGGACATTCCATAACGCTTGAATATCTGCAAAAGCGCGGACTTGACATTGCCGCAGTTTACAGCGATTGCGGACTTATGATATTCAATCGAAAAACTCAGGATATGCATTCGGGCGGTTCGGGGTGCGGATGTTCGGCGTCAGTCGTGTGCGGAAATATTATGAAAAGGTTTGAGAAGGGAACACTTCACGATATTTTATATATTGCAACGGGAGCACTTATGAGTCCGTCAAGTTTACAGCAAGGACTATCTATTCCCGGAATAGCGCATCTTGTCAGGTTGGAGGCATAAAAAATGATGAAATTTTTATGGTCGTTTTTAATAGGCGGGCTTTTGTGTGCGGCGGCGCAGGTATTAATTGATAAAACGAAGCTAACGCCCGCAAGAATACTTGTTTTGTATGTGACGCTTGGCGTATTGCTTACGGCTGTTGGCGTTTATAAGCCGCTCGTTGAACTTGCGGGATGCGGTGCGACAACGCCGCTTACGGGCTTCGGATATTCGCTCGCCGAGGGTGTAAAAAATGCCGTGGATGAAAAAGGCATTATTGGCGCGTTTACCGGTGGGCTTACCGGTACTGCGGGAGGCATTACCGCCGCCGTGGTGTTTGGATATATCATAACGCTGATATTCAATGGCAGACCGAGAGATTAAATTGACGATACAAAAGAACGTTCTTTGCCGCGTCTGAATGAATTTGCTTTCCCCGATTTGTACTAAAAACACAAATCGGGGTAATTTATCGTGGTCAATTAATAAAGGATGCGTTATAAATTTATTGAACAACTCTCATTGTTTATAAAAAAATATTGCATTTCCGTAAAGAAAAATATATAATAATACTTGCACTTCTTCATTGTTTTACCGATTTTATTCGGATTTTGAAGAGTAGTTTTCGATCAACGACGCCTTTTTGAAAATGTGAATATTGATCGCAAACAAACTACATAAAAAGGGATTTGTATATGAAAAGATTAACGTTTGCAAAAAAACTTTTTGCGTTATTCCTTACTGCTGTGTTTGCCGTCATTTTGCTTTCGGGATGCGGCACCGGCGATAAAGAAGCAATTACATCGTTTTCTCAGCTTGCGCAACCGGGCATAAAGATCGGCGTGTCATTTGACATCGTCGAATACGATCTTTTAAAAAAAGATTACCCCGACGCGGAAATCATTCCGTACTCAGATAGTCATCTTGCTTATGAAGACGTCGCAAACGGACGTATCGACGCGTATATATATGCGCGGCTTGAAATGGAAACCGCGATCAAAAACGGAGTGCGCGGAGTTCGCCTTCTTGATGAAAACTACAGTTCAAATACTATCGTCGTCGGCATATCTCCGAAATCGTCAATTGCTGATCTTCGCGCCGAGTTCAATTCTTTTATTGACGCCATACGCGCCGACGGAACGCTTGACGATATGTATAACAGATGGGTTGTACTCGAAAACGGTGTAATGCCGGAAATTAAAAAGGCGGAAAATCCGACGTGTAAATTGAAAGTCGGAACGACGGGTACGGTCATGCCGTATTCGTATTATATCGGAACAGATTTAAGCGGATACGATATCGAGTTAGCAAACAGATTTGCCGAATGGCTTAATGCAGACATAGAATTTAAGGTATACGATTTCGGCGGTATAGTTGCTGCGGCGGCTGTAGGAGACGTGGACTGCGTAATGTCCAACCTGTATTTAACGCAGGAGATAAGCGAATCTATCGAGTGTTCCGACCCTCTTTTTAAAGTGGAAATGACGGCAATGGTGCGCGACACCGGGAAAACGACTCCCATGGTTTATGCTGCGGAATACAGCGATTTTTCCGATCTTGCGGGCAAAACGGTATCAATGTTGACCGGTGCGCCGTTTGAAGAACTTGTTTTGAGCAAAGTGCCCAATGTTGGTAAATTTACATTTTTCAATAATAATCCTGACATGGTTTTCGCATTGAAAACGGGAAAAACAGACGCGTTTTTGATAAACAACGCCGTGGCAACGCTTGCGGTTAATCGCAACACCGACCTTGCGATGTTCCCGAAAGATTTACAGACGGGCGCTTTCGGCTTTGCATTCGCAAAGGGAAGCCCGGAAAGAGACGTTTGGCAGACCGCATACGACTCCATACCAGAAGAAACGAAGCTTGATTTATGGGAAAAGTGGACTGGTTCCGACGACAGTATTAAAATCTTGCCTGAGCAAAATTGGCGTGGCGCAAACGGAACTGTTCAAGCCGCTGTTTGCGATACGCTTGAACCGATGAGTTATATGGATGACGGCGGGCGGTTCGTTGGGTTTGATATTGAGATGATCTTGCTGATAGCCGAAAAGCTCGATGTTCATGTGGAGTTTATCGGAATGGAGTTTTCCTCCGTTATGTCGGAAGTTCAATCCGGTAAGGCACTGATCGGGGCGGGGTCTATAATCGCAACGGACGAAAGAAGAGAATCGGTTGATTTTATCGATTATTACCCTGCGGCATTTTCGCTTGTCGTTCGCTCTGTTCCCGTTGAGGCAAATACTTCAAAAACGCTTGAAGATATGTATCGCGCCGATATCGGAGTGCTGACAGGATCAAACTTCCCGGAACACGTTAATCATGCTTTACCGGAAGCTAAACTTCTGTATTACAACACTTTGGCGGACGAGATCAACGCGCTGAAAAAAGGTAAAATCTCTGCCGTCGCGCTTGACGAACCCGTTGCGCGAAATATCATGGCGCAAGACAGCAGCGTAACTATGATTTCGCAGATACTCGAACCGCTTGATTACGGATTTATATTCTGCAAGTCCGATAGAGGGGAGAAGCTGCGCAATCAATTAAATGAATTTATACTGAAAATCAAATCCGACGGCACTATGGAATCATTGCAGAAAAAATGGTTTGACAATATATCCGTTTCATCGTCGGATATGCTCGATTATAGACAACTTCCTGATATAAACGGAAAAATTAGCTTGACAACAATACAAAATCCGCCGTTTTCCTTCATAATTGATGAGCTTCAGTGCGGATACGACATTGAACTGTTTGCATTGTTTTGCCGAGAAAACGGCTATGCACTGGACGTGACAGATGTCAGCATGGATGCGGTGATACCGTCTATTCAATCCGAGAAGTTCGACGCTGCTTGCTGCGGAATAAGCATCACCGAGGAAAGAAAAGAAAGCGTTCTTTTCTCAGAGCCGAATTATTCCGGCGGGACGGTGCTTTTGGTATTGAAAGAACTCGAGGAAAAGAACGGCACCGATTTCTTTTCTTCGATTAAAGACAGCTTTGAAAAGACATTCATCCGCGAAAACCGCTGGAAGCTTTTTCTTTCCGGAATAGGAACAACGGTGCTGATAACGGTTCTCTCCGTTTTGCTTGGCACTTTACTCGGATTTTTAGTTTTCATGATATGCCGTAAGGGAAACAAGGCAGCCAACGTTATAACACGTTTTTGCATATGGCTGATTCACGGAATGCCGGTTGTCGTTCTGCTGATGATATTGTATTATGTGGTCTTCGGCAAGGTAGCCGTATCCGGAACGATTGTTTCAATTATCGGCTTTACGCTTATTTTCGGCGCAGCCGTTTTCGGTATGTTGAAATCCGGCGTGGGAGCCGTCGATCACGGCCAGACGGAAGCCGCATATGCTTTGGGATATACCGACCGACGCGCTTTTTACCGTGTTATTCTTCCGCAGGCGCTTCCGCACTTTATGCCTGCATACAAGGGTGAAATTACTTCGCTTATAAAAGCGACGGCTGTCGTGGGCTATGTAACGGTTCAGGATCTTACAAAAATGGGCGATATAATAAGAAGCCGCACATATGAAGCGTTTTTCCCGCTTATTGCCGTAGCTGTGATTTATTTTATTCTTGCGGCAATACTGAATTTCATCGTAAACAAAGCAATGATAAATATTGATCCGCGGCGTCGTTCGCGTAAAAACATTTTGAAAGGGGTAGACGGAAAATGATAGAACTGATAAATCTTGAGAAAAAATACGATAACGTTACTCCTTTAAAAGACGTAAGCACCGTTATAAACAATGGCGATGTCATTTCTGTAATAGGTCCTTCAGGCACGGGAAAGTCTACGCTGCTGCGCTGCATAAATATGCTTGAAAAACCGACGAGCGGACACATATTGATTGACGGAGTTGATATTACCGATCCGAAATGCGATCTTTCCAAGGCGCGCAGAAAGATGGGTATGGTGTTCCAGTCGTTCAACCTTTTCGGCCATTTGACTGTAATAGAAAATTTGATGTTAGCTCCGATGGACATCTTGAAAAAATCAAAACAGGAAGCATATGAAACGGGTGTGGAACTCTTAAGACGTGTCGGGCTTGCAGGAAGAGAACTCCAGTACCCAGAGCAGTTGTCCGGAGGTCAAAAGCAACGAGTTGCGATAGCAAGAACGCTTGCGATGGATCCCGATTTGATTCTTCTCGACGAGCCGACAAGCGCGCTCGATCCAACAATGGTCGGGGAAGTGCAAGCGGTTATAAGAGATCTTTCCCGAAGTGGGAAAACGATGATGATAGTAACCCACGAAATGAGTTTTGCCCGCGCGATCTGCAATAGGGTTTTCTATATGGACGAGGGCGGTATATATGAAGACGGTACGCCCGAACAGATTTTTGATGCTCCGCGGAAAGAACTGACGCGCCGATTTATACGAAAACTCAAGGTGTTGGAGTTCGTCATTGACAGTCGTGATTTCGACTTTATAGGAGCCGGTACGGAGATCGATCTGTATTGTCTCCAAAACGATATAGCGCCTAAGGAAAAATACAATATTCGACTTGTGATCGAGGAGTTGATACAGCAGATTTTGCTGCCAAAGCTGAAGACCGTGGATATGACGGTAACTGTCGAATATTCACCGAGCGATCAATCGGCAACGGTATCATCGGATTACTGCGGCGAAATGTTTGACCCGCGGGAAAGTGAAAACGAGCTCTCGCTTGCACTTTTGAGAAACGCAGCCGATAAAATCGATTATTCATTTAACGCCGATGCCGAAAGGCAAAATCATATCGAAATAAAAATCAAGCGTTTTAAAGGCTAAAAAGCAAATAGACAACTTGATGTTATTGACAAAGCATTAAAAACAGTACAAAACAAAAAGAAATTTTGAAAAACCAATTGACAAATCGTTAAAAGGACATTAAAATATAGTTGAAAAAATGAATAAAAAAGAAAGAAATTTCATTTGAAATTTCGTGAGCTTTTTTTTCCGTCAGGAAAAAAAGCCCCGCAAGGGGTACCCCGCAAGGGGTACCCCGCAAGGGGTACGTGTGAAAAATTTGAAATTCACGGGTATCCCGACAGGGGTACCCGTATTTTTTTGCGGGTGCTCCGAAAATACATACGGAGGTAATTTACAATGAAGGGGTTAAGAACGGTAAGAAAGGCGAAAGGGATGAAACAGCGTGAGGTGTCAAGAGCGACGGGAATAAAACCGAGCGCATACTCTCATTATGAAAACGGAGTCCGTGAGCCGAGCCTCGCCACACTCGTGAAGTTGTCAGACTTCTTCGGTGTGTCGATACATTACCTTGTAACAGGGGAAGAGTTCCAAGCCCCCGAAGAGTAAATTTCTCATATAACCGCTCGACGACTTTTTGTTTCGGTTGTCGTGCGGTGCCGAGTTTTCGTTTCTCGATCTGAACTATTGCCGGGTGAAACCGGAATATTCGCCCGAGCAATTTCCGGGGATAGGTCGGGAGTGAGGAAAGCGGAAACGAAGCAAAACAAAAAAATTTTAATAGGAGGATCCACTATGAAAAGAAACAAAAAAGGCTTTACTCTCGTTGAGCTCGTTATCGTAATCGCGGTAATAGCAATACTTGCCGGCGTTATGATAGCGGTATTCAGCGGAGTAGTAAGAAGAGCCAACGAAAACGC
>JAFSRI010000022.1 GCA_017446155.1 Clostridia bacterium
TCTATTTCTACAACTACCAACGCATTCAGCTTAAAACAAAACTGACTCCGATGGAATACCGAAGCCAGTTTGTTGCTTAATCTTTTATTCTTGTATCATAGGGGCTTTTTTGTGCTGTCCGTACAATTTGGGGCACTTCATTCAACGCGGGTGGATTTTTATTTGATATTCAGCTCAATCGTGTGACGTTTACCGTCAAACATAAACAGCACCTCATTGTGATTTTGCAGTAATTTTTCGCCGTCTAAAAACAATTCGTCTTTGCCGCATTTGGATATTTTTATTTCATATGCGGTGTTATCTCTTTTTACGGTAAGCGAAACTTTCGTGAAAGCGGCGTTAAGCAATGGTGAAAGATAAAACCCGCCGCCGTGCCGTCTGTAACCGCAAAGCGTTGATATTACTGCTGTGCGAAACCATCCAGCGGCACCCGTATACCAACTCCATCCTCCGTGCCCACTGAGTTCTCCGCACGAATAAACGTCGCCTGCAAGCACAAAGGGCTCTATTACATATTTTTCGACAAGTAAAGCGTCGCGCGATCTGAGTGCGGGGGAGATGTTTTTAAGAATTTTCGTGCCTTGTTCAGCGTCACCGTAAAGCATCAAAGCCATAGCTGCCCAAATCGCCGCATGAGTATATTGACCGCCGTTTTCGCGTGTTCCCGGAACATATCCCTTAATATATCCGGGGTACTTTTTTCCGCTGTCAAACGGAGGTGAGAGCAATTTTATAAGTTTGACGTCGGCGTCATATAGATTTGTAACAAGCGTTTTCATTGAAATATTTGCACGCGCGCAGTCGAAACCGTCAAAAACTGAAAACGCCTGCGGAAGAACGTCGATTTCACATTCGCCGGAGCCGACACCACCCAGCTTTGTTCCGTCGTCGTAATATCCACGCAAATATCTGTCATGTTCAAAGCCGCTTTTCTCAACGTTTTCCTTGATTTCAGCCGATATTTTTCCGAACTCCTCCGAACTTTCGTTATCTCCGCGTTCGGAGCAAAAATCGGCAAACCTTTTCAGCAGATATGAAGCAAACTGAGATAGCCACACGCTTTCTCCCTTGCCTTCTCTTCCTACGGCGTTCATTCCGTCGTTCCAATCGTGCGAGCCGATAAGGCACAGTCCGTGTTCGCCGCGTCTGCACAGAGCCCTTGCACAAAGGAGCATATGAGCGTAAACGGAATGTTTGTCTTTTGTAAACGATACTCTTTCATATCTTTCACGTTCATACTCGTGCAGCGGCGGAGCGTCCACAAACGGAAGCCTTATGTCTGCAAATCCGTCGTCACCGCTTCTGTCAATATATTCAAGTATCGCAAACAGCAGCCATGCACAGTCGTCGGAACAACGTGTTCTTATACCTTTGTGAGAGCCGCCGCCGGATATATTGTGCCACCAATGCATGACGTCCCCCTCGCGAAACTGGTGGCAGGTGCAAAATAAAATTTGTCTGCGCAACGTCTTTAAGTCGAGCGACAGCGCGTCTTGAAGCTGATCTCTGAAACCGTATGCTCCGCCGACTTGATAGAATCCGCATCGCGCCGTCATTCTTGACGCGACGCATTGATAAAGCACATATTTGTTTGTAAACTCGTCAAAAAGGATGTCGTCGCTTTTGATTGTAACCTCCGGTTCTATATCTCCGTCTGCACACGAACGATAGCCGGAACTAAATGAATTACGGATATATTCATAATCTTTTTCGCCCATAAATGCCGCAAGTGCAAATTTAAATATCTGTTGCTTGTTTTCGTCGCACGCAACTTTTACCGCCGCCAAGTCGTCCGTGCCGCAAAAATATCGTCCGTCGCTTTTCAGCGCCGCTATATCGGTATATATTTTTCCTTTTCCGCAGAACATGACCGCCGCATTACGCCTTATACCGTCAGCCGCCACCGGATAAACCTTAACCGCGTTATGTGCCGAGTCCGGCTCATAAATATAACATCTCGCGTTTTGCTTTGTCTGCCCCAAGCAAGGCTTTACGGCATATATCAGTTCATAATTCGTTTCATTATCTTCGCATTTTACCTCCATGTCAAGATATTTTACGGCAAGTTTTTTGTCAGCATAAACACAAAGAGAAAACTTAAAGCCCTTTATTTGTCCATAATAAATCATTTTTCCCATTCTGTAATCGGCAAAACATGCGCACGCGCAAACGTCATAGTCTTCAAATCCGCCGCCGAAAGCGTCGTATAACCGAAGAATAAGCCTCTCGCCGCTGTCCTCCGCCAATGCGTCGGCGTCGTGCGGTGTGAGTTTTTCCAGCGCACTGTTTGATGCAAAGGTAAATCCGAGCGAGTTTTGCGTTGATACAAATCCGAGGGATTTTGAAGCTGCAACGAGCGCATACGGCGCTCTGACACGTGATTTTTCCGCTAAAAATCCTTCGGAGTGAAAGATGCCCGTTAAACATTTTTCTGTTGTTTGAACATTAGGAATACTTATTATTTCACCGTTCTTTTCAGGAGATTTTACAAGCGCTTTTTCACCGTCGCTCGAAAGCTCAACATAAAATCTGTTTGCTTTTACAGTTACCGACAGCGGTGCCGACGCGTCCGCAACACAACCGCACAAGCGCTTTATCGCATATTCCTCACCTTCGCCAAGCGTTTCTCTGTCCAAAAGAAATATTCCGCCGTCAACCCCGATAAAATCTCCGCAGCCGGCTTCATTTATAAGCCTTTTTAAGTGATTGCCGACATTCATTTTATAACGGTCATTCTCTGAATAAATAAAAAGCAGATCAACTCTCAATCCCCTTATGCATGCATACCTGAAAAGTGAAAGAAAGCTCTTTATATTGTCAGATTGACGCCCGCCGCTGCGATATATGGCAACAGCTATCATCGGGTTGTCGCCCGATATTGAATGTTTATACAGCGCACTCCTGTCAAATGGGCGACGCTTTATTCGATCAAGCGTTGTTTGATCGGTCGAGTCCGCATCGTTTCGCGGGAAAAATATACTTCTCAAAAGAAAACTTTCAAATGCGTCGGCGTTTTTTCCCAAGCCCGCCGCCCCGTGTTGCAGAGCGCTTATCGCTTTGCCGTCGGTGCCGTCGCCTTTTTCAATATAGTAAAGCAGGTCGTCTTTGTTTGACGAAAATCCTATTGAAAAAATCGCATGTCGGCATCTACCGCTCACCGCTCTGACGGCAGGTATCATCGGTGAAATATTTTTGCAATCGCAAGGCAGTGAAATAAGCTCTGCAATTTCACGTGCGCCATATCCCGGCAACAACTTATCACGCCCGGTCTCAAATTCAAAGTCGCCTGTGCCGGTCGCTTTCAAAGCGCAAAATGTTTCGCCGGATTCGCTCCTCGGTCTTCGTTTAACAATAACCGTCCTTTTATCCTCTATTGTTTCACTTTGCAAGAACAGCCCCGAAAAACTCTTGTGTGAATAATATGCCCTCTCTTCTTGCATCACAGGCTCATAATATAGCATTATTCTTGCATTCTTCACATTTCCGTAAATATCCGCGCTTATATCGGCTATGGAATAGTCGGCTCTGATTCGGATGCTTAAATTAAAGTCAACAGTTTTTCCCTGTTTTTGATGACGCGAACGATAAATAAGCGTGTTCTCATTTTTTTCAACAGTAAATTTGCTGTCAAAAATGCTGTCTGTATATCCAAGCGGAAAAGGCGCTATCAACTTTCCGTCGACTTCCGCCGTCACCATAAGTCCGCCCTTTAAAGAAAGTTTATCGAAATTACTTGTGAAAACGCAAATGTTGCCGTCGTACATTGACATATGTCCCGACGATGACGCAATAAATCTTGTTTTATTGTTTGAAAGCATATAAACGTCGGGCGAAAGAACGTTGTGTTCATATTTTATTTCTTCGATTGAAAAATCACCGTAAAAAGCCGGTTTTTTATCTGTTTTTGTCCTTGTTTTCGGAGAGGTTATCTCAGCGTTTTTCGATATGCGTTCTTCAAGCAATATTTTTCCCGCCCGCATCTGAACGTTTCTCATAAATCTTGAAACGAAAATCTCTTCAAAACAGGCATTCACCGCCGAGATCATCGCCATTCCCAAATGATGCGACATATAACTTTTTATCACTGCATATCCTTGCCCTACTCGTTTTTGAGAAAAATCTATCGCCTCATAAAAGCCGTATTTTCCAAATACCCCTGCTTTTTTTGCTGATCGCAAGGCGGCGACAATGCCCGACGGCAAGTAAGGTAACATCAAAAACAGCGAATAAGGCGAAAAAACTTTCTCGCATGACGCTTCCGGGTCGAGCGCAAGCGCTCCGATGCCGAATGCGCTGTATTGATAGTTCATTTTCGGGTCAAATCTGAAATACTGCGATTCCGAGATACCGAAAATACTCATTCTTCTGCCCGAAACGATTTTTACCACGCCGTTTTCACGTTGCTCATGCACCGCAAACGACAGCGCCCGATCGGTAAGGCTCTTCCTCACCACCGGCAAAAACAGCGACGGCATAAAAAATTCAAACGCTGTTCCGCTCCAAGAAAAAACTCCGACCTTTCCTTTTTTCCCGCACAACTTTCTTGCAGGAGAGTAATAATGCGACGCGGGCACTTGACCGCTGCATACGGCATAGTAGCTGAGCAACCTGGATTCACTCATAAAAATATCATATTTGCTGTCGGTAAACTTCCCGCCGTTTGCATTGTATCCGACATAAAACAGTCTGCTTCTCTCATCGTAAAGCGCAGAAAAGTCCATCGGTTTTAATATGTTTTCATATCGTTTTAAAACATCGAGCAACGCCGTACATTCGCTTACATATTCTTTTATTCCCTCGCACAGGGCAACTACCGACACAGCAAAATTGCCGCTGTCTACACTTGAAACGAACGCCCCACCTATAACTTCAAGCGTTTTTATATCATACCAATTATAAAAATGTCCGTGCCATCTTATCATTTTTTCAAGTGTTGACGCCGTTGACGAAAGTTTTTCATACATTTTTTCGCTTGTAATTATTCCTAAGTCTCTTGCCGCGAGAATTGAAACAAGGTACATGCCGATATTCGTGGGAGATGTTCGCATAGTTACTACTTCAACAGGTGATATTTGGCAGTTGTCCGGCGGAAGAAAGTTAGTTTTCTCGGTTACATATTCGTCAAAAAATCCCCACGAGCGTTTAGCATTTTCCAAAACTATTTTTTTGCCTCGTTTTCCGAGTCGTGATGAATACTTTTTCTCAGCCGACAAAATCCACATAACCAAAGGAAAAGCCGTCCACAACGCCGCAAATGCCTTCAAAATCGGGTGTGGTGCGACAAATGCAAACACGCCTGCCAAAACCGACGGTATCAGCCTTAGATAATATGACCAAAGTCCGCCTTTGTTTCTGTCGGACTGCGCCGCGCTTATCCAATCGAGAAAATGCTTTTTTGAAACGGCAAATCTCCACGCCGTTTTTATAACTGACGCAAAAAAGTCACCCGACTCTTCACCAAGCGACGCAAACCTGAATGCAAAATACAGCGCAGCGTCTTTTATCGACACAAGCTCAGAAAGTGTTTTCCCACGAGAAAATAAATCGCCCGATATTATCGAGCTCGCTATTCGCAAAGCGGGCGCATAGAATAAAAATGCAAATGAAAACATAAGTGTAAAGACAAATATACGCACGCCGGCAAAAGAAGCCGCGAAAACAGCCGCCAACGCCGATAACGGCAGAAGATGTCTTAAAATATTATCGATTATTCTGTATTTGCCCCAAGACGGGAAATGATTTTCTCTTTTTTCTCCAACAGAATCTTCAAGCACTGAGCTAAGAAATATCAGCGATTGCAGATCGCCCCGCATCCATCGTTTTAACCTTTCAAAATATGATATTGCGTTCTTCGGCGTAGTATCGCTCATAACAATATCGTCGGCATATCCGCATCTGAGAAGTACCCCTTCCGGCAGATCGTGACTGAGTATTCTTTGTGCCGGAAATCTATCGGCGCATACGGCAAGATATGCATCAATATCTATCATTCCTTTACCGCAGAAGTTACCCACGCCCGATATGCTTTGATAAAGTTCCCTGCTTGTTCCGGAATAAATATCTATTCCGCCTCCGCCGCTTGTGATCGATGCAAACGCTGTTTTTTCGGCAGAAGAAAGCGAACAGATGACCAACGGTTGGATGATACCGTGGCCTTTTACGATAATTCGCTTTTCACAGTCGATCACCGGTTTGTTATGAGGGTGAAGCATAACGGAAAGCAATTCTTTTACCGCCCCGTATGGCAGGTCGGTATCTGCGTCAAGTGTTAAAAGATAATTACAGCCTTTCAACGCCGCCCTGTCGCAAATTAAAGTTTTAAACATTATTTCCTCACCCGCGATGAATTTACATAGTTCCTCAACTCCGCCGCGTTTTCGCTCGCGGCTTAAATACATTTGCTGACAGTCGCAGTAAAATCGTTCACGAATAAAAACGGCAAATCCACCGCCGTATTTTTCATTAAGCGAGTTTATTCGCGCACGTGCATAAGATATTATTTCACGGTCGCCGTCCTTTTCTTTTGTCGCGCTCTCGCCCAAATCTCCCAATACGGAAAAAATGAAGTTTTTACTTTTGTTTCTCAAATAAAAATCTTCAAGCCTGTCAAAAATTTTCCCGTCGTGTTCTTCTCCTGTCAGTATAACAGGCACGGTTATCACACACTTGGCGTTGTCAAGCCGTTCGCCGTCTTTTAAGCGCACAAGTTCCTGCGAACATTTGCGTGTGAATATTCCCGCCAATATCTGCTTCGCCACGTCATAAATGGTGATACATACAGGCAACACAAGAAACATGAAAAGTGTTGGCTTCCCAAGCAAAAGAACGTACGATCCGGATAATAAAACGGTGAAGGCGACAAGTGACATATAATAAGTCTTGCTGCTCTTTTTTCTTTGCCTGAGCAAAATCTCGCCGACGTCAACACCTTGTTTTTTCGCTTCGCTTAATGCCTTCATCGCCGCGTTTTTTTCCGAAAAACCGTTTCTTTTTGCATATTTTTCAAGGCAGTTAAGATATATTTCTTTCGTTTTGTCGGAGCTGTGACGATACGTTTCATCTCCGTCGAGAATTTTCGATTGAATGCAAAAAGCGAAAAACAGTTTTTTAAAATCAATAAGTTCCGCTTTTCTTCCGCTTGAAAGAAGCGATAAATGTTCTGCGCTGTCTTTTTCTGTTTCCGCAAGTCTTTGAAGCGCCGCTATCTTTATAAAATCAGGAAGATACATCATCTCGTGCCTGAAAAACTCGGCGGAGCCGAAATAATCAGCCAATCCCTTTTCGGATATATTGCCCGCACATCCCGCGATATAGTTTAAAACCGTTTCATAAATGTAAACTCCACCCGTGTTGTCGCATTCAAAAAGCCCTGCTTTCTTTATTATTTTAAGCGAATATTCAGCCGATTTTATTACCTCGCCATACTCTTTTTCATTGAGTTCACCCGAGGTTTTTTTAAACAGTTTCTCTTTTTCCTTAGCAAATTTCCGTCCGCTTGTTTTTTCTCCGTTTCTTGTGATGTCGTATAACATTTTAAGCGATTTACGCATCCTTTCGCAAATAATATTCAAGATATATTATTTACCGACGTAAAAAGAAAATATGCACTCCGACGAGTGCATATCATTTTTCAATTAAAAACGTTATTTTACCTTTGTTTTTTGAAATAATATTTGACTTAATTCCGAACAAGTCCGCCAAAGATTCGTTTGAACAGATAAACAGGTTTGATTTTACCGTCAACTCTTTTTCGGGTTTCGATTTAGGCTTAGGACCGTGTATGCCAAAAAAGACAACCGGACTTTCTATGTATTCGGGCAATTCGTCACATTCCCAAAATGACGAACCGAGATAGATAAACTTCTCATTTCCGCCGCTCGTCACGGAAAAAGTAACTATCGGGTGAGTTGAACGTTTTATCGTTTTATATTCCGGCAGTTTCAATGTCAGGTCAAGAACGTCGAGATATGATTCAGCACGCCTGTTATAATATTCTGTTTTTATACCGTTTTCATTGCAAATTAAGGCTATTGCTCGTATTACTTCCGCGTCGCTCTTGCTTTCCGCCGTCGGAATAATAATCGTATCGAGTTTTATATATCCCGAAAGTTTTTCAATGGTGTGTATGTGGTTTTTGTGCAGATGCGTCAATACAATCGCCGACACTTCGCACGAAGCCCTGCCCTCGGTTTCCTTTACCGCCGAATACAACGTTGAAAAGCCGCCGGATGAAATATCCACAATTATATTTTCCCCGTTATAAACAATTCCAACCGCATCGTTTGATTTTTCACTCACGCAAACCGCGTAAACCTCACCGCGTGTTACGGATGAATAAATTCCGAGGCTTCCCATAAACACTGCGCACATGACGGCTGTCGCCGCAAGAACGTATATTTTCTTTATCTTCGGAATAAACACAATAACAGCCGCGACAATGAAGAAAACCGCAATAATAAACGGCGTAAACGGATATTTTATTGAAATGTACACCCCGTTTATTGAAGAAAACGCCCGCGCCGTCTTTTCGACAAGATAAATAAGTGCGTCGCTTAAAAACGCAATTGCGTTTGACACAAGCGGTATTTTGCATACCGCGCAAAAGATGAGCAAAAGATACAGCAAAAGCTGAATTATGGGGATGACGATAATATTTGCCAACGGCGAAATGAGTGACACTCCACCGAACATTATATACGTCACAGGCATGGTAAACACAGTAGCAACAACGCCCGCCGTCAAAAGTCCGACAAAATATGAAACGACTTTTTGAAATATCTTTTTCGGTTTAGAATAGTTTTCGCGCGTCATAGGTGCAAATTTCGGTGCGAGAACGTCTGAAAACAGCACAAGCCCAAACGTCGCCGAAAACGACATCAAAAGTCCGCCGTCCCAAACAGAATAAGGTCTTACACAAAGAATGAGCGCAAGTGCGAAAAACAGCGCCGTTATCGAATCGTTCTTTTCTCCCATGAGTTGTGCGATATAAAAAATTATAAGCATTACAGCAGAGCGAAACACCGACGCCGAAAGACCGGTGACTATGGCAAAAAGAGCAATTAGAACGATCATAACAACAGTTCTTATCTGTTTTTTCAGTCCGACGCGACGAAGCAGAAAGTCAACTCCCAACGAGATTATCGCAAGGTGAAGACCGCTCAAAGCCAAAATATGTGAAAGCCCCGACCGTCTGAAATCGAGCTTGACAGATGACTCTACGTTATCTCTGTTTCCCAAAAGTACGGCGGAAGCAAAATTTGCGCCGCGCTCGGTAAGTTTATTATAAAAAGCATTTTCAAAGAACTTATTTATCCGTTTAAAAACTGATATTTTTCCTCCCGACAGCTTGCTCGCCCCGTCGGAAGAACAAACGACAAATATATTTTTTGATTTAAGATATGACGTTTCGTCATCTTCCGGTAATTCAAACGTTCCGTAAAAGCCGATCTCATCTCCAACTTCAAACCCTCCGTTGTATCCGAGTTCCAGTTGTGTCGGAAAGTTCATTTTCTTACCGTCAACGGTTTTTACATTTATATTATATGCCGAGCCGAACGACTCCGCATATATTTCGCCCTCTATAGTGGCTGAAACATCATGCTGTTTTTCATCACAAAGCTGTGTTACCTTTGAAATATTATTTTGGCAAATTAGCGCCGATGCAACACCGATAGAAGCGGAAATAATACAAACGGCGAAAAATGCAATCACTCTCTTAGGATTTACCGGACGACTTTTAAACAATGAATAGCCTATGCAGGCAAAAATATAAAGTAATGCTATTATAGTTGCCAAAGCGGTTTCAAAAAGCATAAACGCCGCAACTGTTACGGCGGCACATGAAAACGCGAGCGCACCTCGCCTGAACAAAGTATTCATTTCATCGCCTCCGCTTCCGAAAAGTTGTGTAAATCAACTTTAAATTGCTCTCGGACAATTTAAATTTATTCTCTGATGAAAAAATCTGTTAAAATTTCAAAAAAGCGGACATAAAGTCCGCATTTTGAATTATTTAATGTTTGCAATTCTTCCCGCAAGCACTTTTGCGTTTTCTTCATAACCGGGTTTGCCGAGGAGCGCAAACATATTCTTTTTATACGCTTCAACGCCGGGCTGGTCAAACGGGTTGATACCGAGCATATAGCCCGAAATAGCGCATGAAAGTTCAAAGAAATAAACGAGATATCCGAAGTCAAATGCCGTTCTTGACGTTAGCTCTATGCTTATATTCGGAACGTTTCCGTCAGTATGTGCGAGCACCGTGCCCAAAAACGCCTGTTGATTTACATAGTTTACTGTCTTTCCTGCAAGGAAATTGAGTCCGTCCGCGTTGTCAGCTTCCGCCTCAATGGCAAAACCATCCTCGGTATTTACGTTGATAACGGTTTCAAACATGACTCTGGTACCCTGCTGAATGAACTGACCGATCGAATGAAGGTCTGTTGAATATACCGCTGACGCAGGATAAAGCCCCTTTCCGTCTTTGCCTTCGCTTTCGCCGAAGAGCTGTTTCCACCATTCGCATGTCATCGTCAAAGCCGGATCGTTGACGGCGAGGATCTCAACCGACTTTCCGTGACGGAGGAAATAATTTCTGAGCGCCGCATATTTCATACAGTCGTTCGAGAATATATCGCCGTCTGAATACTTGTCAGCCGCAGCTTTTGCACCCGCAAGCATTTCGTCAACGTCAATACCCGCAACGGCTATCGGAAGAAGCCCCACCGCGCTGAGGACGGAATATCTGCCGCCGATGTCGTCCGGAACAACGAAGCTCTCATAACCGAGCGTTTCCGATTGCGGACGAAGCGCACCCTTTACTTTATCGGTTGTGACAAATATTCTTTCGTTTGCCGCCGAGCCGTATTTTTTAACAAGAAGATCTCTGAAAATTCTGAAAGCGATTGCGGGCTCGGTCGTCGTGCCGGATTTTGATATTACGTTTATGCAAACGTCTTTGCCTTCGCAAATTTCAAGCACATCACGCAAGTGAGAGGAGCTGATGTCGTTTCCGACAAAATATACGTCAGGCGTCGTTTTTTTCTTGTTGTTATAAGACTGCCCTTTAACAAATTCTATTGCCGCACGCGCACCGAGGTATGATCCGCCGATGCCTATGACAACGAAAACGTCGCACGTATCTTGAATTTTTTTCGCGGCTTTCTTTATTCTTTCAACTTCCTCTTTATCATAGTCATAAGGAAGCCTGAGCCAGCCGAGAAAATCCGCGCCTGCGCCGCTTCCGGAATAAACCGTATCAAACGCACGTTTTGCTTCGTCTGTCATTGCCGCAAGCGAAAAATCGGTAACGAACTCTTTTAAATATTTGTCTGTAAATGTGAATGCCATAATATGTACCTCTCAATTTTTATGTAATCGCAGGTCTACGCCTGCGTTTGATACGTGTTTGTGTCGCTTGGCGTGTGCTTAACACACTTGGCGCCATCTCCGCCGCAAAGATGCGCCGAAAGACACCGTTTTTGCCCATCGACACTGCTCTCTACAATCACCCCGGCGCCGAGATTCTGACACCAATGGCGCGACAGATTGCTTTTTTGCTTTTTATCTGACATTTTTCCACCGAAAAAAGATTTTTATTTTTATAATGCGCTTTTTCGGTTGTTTTATTCGTCGTCATATTCTTTCAGTTTCGACTCTTTGTAACCGTCGATGCCCGCCCTTTGCATTGCGCCGAAAATTCTGTGCCTTAACCCTTTGTTTTCGCGCTCGATCGAGTTTAGTAATTTTTTCATTTCTTCGCGCTCGGTTTTCTTGTTTGCCGGGCATTCCGATTCAACAACCGGCAGATCTGCCGCGGATGTAAAATATCTCAAATCCTTTTCCTGCGCGTAAATAAACGGACGAATAACAGTGATACCGCTTCTGTCAAGAAAAGAAACGGGCGAAAAGCAACCTATTCTTCCCTCGTAAAAAAGATTAAGCATGAACGTCTGCACGGCGTCGTCGAAGTGATGTCCAAGCGCGAGCTTGTTAGCGCCGAGTTTTTTTGCCGTGTCGCAAAGCATGCCACGGCGAAGTTTTGCACAAAGCGAACAAGGATTTGTTTCTTTTCTAATATCGAAAACTATCTTTGCAATATCGGATTTTTCAACGTGATATTTTATCCCCAGCTCGTCACACAATTTTTCTATCGGCGAAAAGTCCGCCTTTTCTTTTCCGATCTCATCAAACGCAGGGTCGATTGTGATTGCTATCAGAGAAAATTTCTTCGGATAAAACCGTTTCAGTCCGGCAAGGGTAATAAGCAATGCAAGCGAGTCTTTCCCACCGGAAACACCGACGGCGACAACGTCACCGTCCTCTATCATTGCATAGTCGTCACACGCTCGGCGCGCAAAACTCAGCAACCGTTTTTGCCCTTTAATTCCTTTCATATAACCCCTCGTTTGCCGTTATTCTGTTATATAATATCAAATTTATCTTCTGTTTTCAATAGTTTTAATAAATAATTTTGTATATAAGCAAAGTATTCATACTGAATTTATAGAAACTTTAAACTTCGCAAACCGAAAGATGACGACATTATGTAATACTGCTTTGATGAATTTATCTAAAACAAAAATAATCAAGAAAAAATAATCGCTATCAAAATCGTTCTGTTTTTCATTAGCGAAACAGCGTGAGAAAAAAATTTTCACACAAACATATTTACAACAAAAAACAGCGTCGTTGTCAGACGCTGTTTTTGGTATCAAAAGTTTTATTTGCTTTTCTTTTTCTTTGAACCGTTATAAAGGATAACAAAGATAATAACGATTGATGCTATCACCGCAACAAGAACGAGAATTATAACAATTAAAACAACGTTAGCGTTATTTGTCGGTTTCGTTCCGGGTTGGTTATTAACTGTTGTTGACGCAGGCGTGCTTTCAGTCGTTGTTTCGGCGGGAGAACCTGTTTTCGGAATGATCTCGCTTCTTATGAGCGCCCCGTCTTTGCTGCAACGAACCTCGCGGAGACCGTCCTCGGTGTCTGTCGCCGCTTTAACGATCTTTACGTCGTTTTCGTCATGTCCTTCGGCAGGTACGGTTTCTCTTTGAAGTATCTGCCAGCAAACCTTGCAGAAGAGTTCCCTTTGCCCGTCTTCGGTACAAGTCGCTTTTTTGACAACGTGCCACTCGGCGTTATGTTCGCTCAGCGGCAGTTCTTTGCTTGAAAGAACCGCGCCGCAGTCGATACAAACTATTCGTTCGTAACCGTTTTCACGGCAGGTGGAATCTTTCGTTTCCGCTCTTGTATTCGTATGTTCGCAAGCCTTGGGTGCGTCGGTCGTAACAGTCAACTCTTTCGACGTTTCCCCCGGCTGAATAAATATTGTACCGGCTTTTCTTGTGTAGAATTTATAAGTCGTGGAAGGAGTAAGCCCTGTAAACACGGGCGATTTCTGCCATGTTTTTCCGTCGGAAGAATACTCGTTTCCGCTTATTTCATTCAATGTAACGGTAGTGTCTGTCTTTGACGCAAGCGTGGGGGCGGCGGGCAAATTCGCTTCAAGGGAAAGCGTTGTGACATTCAGAGTTTCAAGGAAACGTCCCGTCGATGTTTCTTTTGCTCTTATAACGTATTTTGTGCTCGGTTCAAGGGAGCTGAACGTAGCGTTTTCCTGCCAATTTTTCCCGTCAATAGAATATGTTCTGCCGGCGACGTACTGCAAAGTTATCGAGTTTGATGTCTTTGCAATAACACTTATGTCGTTATTATATTCAAGTTCCGCGTTCGGGTCTGTATTTACAGTTGCCGTTCCCAGAGTTACCGAAAGCGGTGCGCTGGGGTCACTTGCAGCCGCAAGCGCCGTCGCGGCTGTTCTTGCATAGAAGAAATAAACGTTGTTCATCGGAAGTCCGGTAAACACGGTGGACGTCTGCCAGCTTATAAGATCATAAGAAAATTCAACGTTTCTTTGATAATTCAAGTATACCGAACCTTCCGGTTTATTGAGTGCCTTCATCTCTGTCGGCGCTTCCGGACGAGCCGCCTTTACCTGAGTAATTTTTACGGAAGCCGCGTTTCCCTCACCTGTTACGGCACTTCTTATATAATCTCTTCCGCCTATGTTATCAAAAGTCACCGCGGCATTTTTGCCTTCCTCGTCCGAAACACATCTGAGAACAAATGTAAACACAAGTTCATTGTTCGCTTTCAACGTGTAGTCTTCATCGTAATTACCGAAAAGTGCTGAAGTTGTTTTTAACTTCGAGCAATATGCGTCCAAAGAAAGCACACCGTTGCTGTATGATGCGCTTGTTCCCCATTCTGCATTGGGAGTAGATACCGCTTTCGCCGTTCCGACGACGTATTGTAAATAATCCGTTGGAATTTTAACGTCAATATTTACTTCGCCCATTCCGTTGTAAACGGAAACATCGGTAATCGAAACGGTAAACACCGCGGTTTGATCCTTCGCCATAGAAGGAGTGCCCGTAAGCGTTGCTTTAAAAGTTGAACTTTCTGCGGCTGACGCCGTGAAAACCGACGACAAAACGAACAAAGCCGTTAAAGCCATTATCAGAAACAACCGTGCTTTTTTCATATAATCCCTCCGTTTAATAATTTCAAAAAATAATCAAACTATAAATTTTTTGCTTAATGATATTTTATCATCGCAAACCCGCAAAAACGCTCGAAATCCGTCGTTTCAATCGACATTGCCCGTCGCCACTACGTCAGCCTCGCCGCACACGCGGCTAAACACAACGTCGCCTATTTTCACAGGAGCGTTCACCTCAACCGAATTTAGTGTCTCCATCGCCTCAAACAGTTTTTCTTTTGAAATAGGCTCTGCCGTTTTTACGGGGAGGTAAGTATCATCTCTGTTTGCAACTTTGACAGTTGTCGTAAGAGTTCTTGTCGGATGAGTGATTTCAGCTATTGCATATTTCTCTCCGCGCGGGCATGTGTTGCCGGAAACCTTGATGCCTTCACCTGTCATTTCCGCCGTAAGAAGGCACCCTATCGGGCAGTTGATGCATATCATTTCTCTTTTTTCACCGATATTCATTTCAAACACCTCAATTCTCCGCCGAAACTATAATATCGGAATCTACCTCGCCAAGCATTTTTTCGGTCAACAAAACAAATTCCATCTCGCCCGGCGCGACTTTGCGTTTTTTCTTCGACAACAGCGTCTTTTCTCCGCATTTTACGGTTATCGTCGCATTGTTGAGAACCGCCCCAACACGGAAATAAATTTTAATGTCTTTCGGTTCTTTATAAATGTCAACCACCTGCGGCACCGTATATCTTACAGCTCCCGCATTGTGAACGTTTACGGTTTTAATACACTCCGGCTCTTTTTTCCCCGCAAGAACATATTCCGCCGCCGAACGACCGGCAAGTTCCGCTTCCTCGGAAACGTAGTCTACCAAATCGTGAACGTGAAGCACGTTTCCGCATGAGTAAACGCCCTTATCTTCCGTTCTTCTGTTTTGGTTTACAACGGCACCGCCCGTAATTCTGTCAAGCGGTATTCCCGCGCTCTTCGTAAGCTCGTTTTCGGGCAAAAGTCCGCATGAGAGCAAGAGCGTATCGCACTCAACGTATTCGCTCTTTTCAGGTATCACTCGCAAATGCTCGTCTACTTCGCTTACCGTTACACCCTCAACACGCTCTTTACCGTGGATTTTTGACACCGTATGACTCAGTTTAAGCGGAATGTTGAAATCATGCAGGCACTGAACGATATTTCTGTTAAGCCCTCCTGAATAAGGCATTAGCTCGCATACCATTTTTACGTTCGCGCCTTCGAGCGTCATTCTTCTCGCCATTATGAGCCCTATGTCGCCCGAACCTAAAATAACGACGTTTTTACCCGGCATTTCGCCGTTGATATTCATAAATCTCTGTGCCGTACCTGCCGAATAAACGCCCGCCGGTCTGTCACCCGGAATGTTTAACTGTCCGCGACTTCTTTCGCGGCATCCCATTGCAAGCACTACCGCTTTTGCGTTTATATGGAAAACCCCGCTTTCACTGTTCATCGCTGTCACTATATGGTCACCGCCGTCGGATTTTGTAATGTCGAGCACCATCGTTTTTACAACGTAAGGTATTTCACGCTCGATCACCATTTTCTTGTATCTGTCGGCATATTCGGGGCCGGTGAGTTCTTCGCCGAATCTGTGAAGTCCAAAACCGTTGTGAATACACTGCCTTAGTATTCCGCCAAGTCCCTCGTCGCGCTCTATTATAAGTATATCTTTTATCCCCGCGTCGTGCGCCGCTACCGCCGCCGCCATTCCTGCGGGGCCGCCGCCGATTACGGCAATATCACAAGTTCGCATTGTAATGTCCTCCCCAAATTATTTCGTCTTTCCGAAAAGAAGTCTTGATTTTCCGCCCGTCTTTGTTACCTGACATCTTGCGATTTTAAGTTCTTTTGCAATAATGTCGGTTACAAACGGCATGCAGAACCCGCCTTGACATCTGCCCATGCCGGCTCTCGTGCGACGCTTTACTCCGTCTATCGTCGTCGCCTTGGGGTTTTGTCTTATAGCTTCGAGTATCTCCCCCTCGGTTACTGTTTCGCAACGGCAAATGACTCGCCCGTATGAAGGTTCTTTCTTTATCATTTCGTTCTTTTCCGCCTCGCTCAGCGTTCTGAAATGCTTGCAATTTACACGTCTGCCGCAAAAATCCGCATTTTCTTCAAGTTTCAACCCTGCGTCACTGAGCAGTTGAGCGATATATTCGGCAATGGCGGGAGATGAGGAAAGTCCCGGGGAATCAATGCCCACTGCGTTTATTGCGCGTTTTGAATGTTTTGAAATTTCAAGAATAAAATCATCGCTTTCATCACACGATGCCCTCAGTCCCGTAAAAGATGTGATAACAGCCCTGTAATTTATGTTGTCAGCCGACATAGACGCTTTTTCTTTTATAGTGTCAAGACCGCCGGGAGTTGTGGCCTTATCGCCTTTGTCGGTTTTCTCCGACGTCGGACCGACGAGCAGGTTTCCGTCAACGGTTGGAGAAACAAGTATTCCTTTGCCCGCCTTTGTCGGAGTTTGGAAAATTGTTTTTTTCACAAGTCCGCCCTCGGATTTGTCGAGGAGCATATATTCGCCTTTTTTTGCAGTTATATGGTATTCGTCGCCAAGCATACGCGCAACTTCGTCTGAGTAGAGTCCGGCTGAGTTTACAACATATCTCGCCTGAATTTTTGCGCCGTCATCGGAGCATATTTCATAGTTTTCACCGTTATCTTTGATGTCAACAACCTTAAAACCGAGCGCAAGGTCGGCGCCGTTATCCATAGCGTTGCCTACGGCGGCTATTGTCAAGTCGTACGGGCATACAATGCCGGATGATTCGCAAAGAAGAGCACCCGCAATATTCTTTGATAGAGCCGGCTCGATTTCACGCGCACGGTCACCGGATATTACAGAAAGCCCCGGAACGCCGTTTGCAATTCCTCTTTGATAAAGTTTCTTTACGTGTTCAAGCTGTTCTTCGTCAAACGCCACTACCATCGAACCGTTATTTTTGTAATGGACTTCAAGCTCTTCACAGAGTTTTTCCATCATTGCAGTTCCTTTTACGTTCAGTTCTGCTTTAAGCGTTCCCGGAACGGGGTCATATCCACCGTGAACGATCGCGCTGTTTGCCTTTGTCGCGCCGAGCGCAACATCACATCCCGCCTCAATAAGACACACACTTAGTTTGTATCTCGAAAGTTGTCTTGCGGTAAGGCCGCCCACGACCCCCGCGCCTATAATTGCAACGTCGTAAATCATTTTTTTATCTCCGAATTTAATTTTGTTTCAATATTTCAAGTATACGCCCGGCGTCACGAGCAATGTAGTCCATTTCATATTCACCGCCGTATGCCTGCTCTTCCGTCGTTTCACCGCTGAGCACAAGCATAGTCTTTGTCTTTGCGTTTATTCCGCAGGCGATGTCGGTATACATCCTGTCACCTACGACAAGCGTCGTGTTTTTGTCGATCGATGGATCTGTTTTTCTCATTTTTTCTATTGCAAGCAGCGGCATCTCGGGCCTCGGCTTGCCTATGTAGAAAGGCTTTCTGCCGGTTGCGTTGAAAATCATCCCGCATACAGAGCCGCAATCCGGTACATAGCCGTATTCTGTGGGGCAAACAAAGTCCGGATTTGCGGCAATAAAAGGAATGTCTTTTTTCAGCGTAAGCAGTTTTGAAACGTCATCAAGTTTTTTGAACGTCAGCTCCGTGTCAAATCCCATAACAACGCCCTCGATTTCATCCGAATAATCCTCATACACGTTTACACCGGACGCGCGAAGCTCATCTTTAAACGATTTTGTTCCCGCAACGTAGAGTTTTTTATCCGGAAGATTATTATTCAGATACAGCGCCGTCGCCTGAGAAGAAGTTATAAAATCGTTTTCATCGGATTTAATCCCGAGTTTTGCGAGCTTTTCAACGTAAGCTGAAACGCTCTTTGAAGAATTGTTCGTCATAAAAAGATATTTTTTTCCTTGCGCTTTTATTGTCTGTAACAGCTCCTTTGCAAAGCCGAACAGGTCATATCCGAGATAAAGCGTTCCGTCCATGTCGAACAAAAACAGTCTTATGTCTTTTATATTTTGAAAATCGCCTTTTTCTCTCATACTATCCTTGCCGTTTCTTTCTTATATTCCTTCGGACAAATACCGTATTTCTTGCGGAACAGCGCCGAAAAATACAGTTGATTGTCATATCCCATAAGCGCGGATATTTCGCCTATCGGCATATCGGTCATAACGAGCATCTCGCGTGCCGAGCGAAGTTTTTCCGAGATTATAAAGTCCTTCGGCGCAACGCCTATAAGATTCTTAAACAATCTGTAAAAAGAGTCGGGAGACATCAAAAGAAGTTCCGAAAGATCCGCTTGCATAATGCTTTCTCTTATATGCTCACCTATGTACATAAGCACCTGAGAAACTTTCTCGTGGCGCGCCATTATGTCGTCGTGCGAAAGCAGAGGTATAGACCTTTGCAAAATAGCTGAAACGAGTTTGTATGTATCGGAGTTCAGTCTTACGGCATTTTCAAGGCGGGAATTTGTAAACCCGCTTATATCGCACAACATGCGTATCTCATCGCAAATATCGCATATGCTCTTTCCCTCGTCGCCTTTAAACGTTGTGGGAATATCGAACAACGAAAGGACTCTCAAACTGTAATAAACGTATATTCCGAGAGCCACATAGCAAATTTCCGTGCCGTCGTCTGTATTTATCGAGTATTCTGTGTTAAAAGGCACAAGAACCGCCTCTCCCTCGCAGATACGCTCTGTTGTTTCATTTATCGTAACAAAAAACGAACCTTTCCTCGCGCAAAGCATCAGTTCAAACGGCAGTTTGGCCACCTTGAAATCCTCTTTACATGAATATTGTTTTTCTCCCGCCATACAAATCTGCGCCGATACGGTGCGTTCAAGAGAAATATTTTTCAATTATCTTTTCCCCTTTCAAATAAATTGTGGGACTGTGCGTGTTATGTTATAAAAGAATTATTTTGAAACGTAGAATACGTAATAAAGCACAATGACAACGGCGGCAACGATAAGCATAGCCAAAAGAATAAGCGCGGTTTTCCACGTTACAGCGAGTTTTCTTTCGCCGGTAAAAGTTAGTTTAAGTCTGTTTGTCGCAGGCGTTATAGCGCGCAGGAAAATAATAAGTAAAATCGATTCCGCCGGAAACAGCACGGTGTTTTTTATAAGCCGCGCGGTGGTAAAGAGCGCATATGAACTTTCAATACCGAAATAGGCATAATACCACCTCATGATAACCGGCGTAAGAAGCAGATTGCAAATTACAATCACCGAAAATCTTGAAAGCAAAACTCTTAACGCCGTCGGCTTGCTTCTGTAAAGAAACAGCGCGAATATAAATGAGCTTAGCATTTCGGTTAAGATAAACGGAAAGAAGTAATCCCCCGTCGGGAACAAAAACGCACCTATCGTGTCACTTATCGCACCGCCGATAAGCCCAAGAACAGGGCCGTAAATCATAGAGCCCAAGGCGTTTGCGAAAAATCCGAATGTTATGTAAACGCCGGGAAAAACCTTGATAGATACGGCTTTCAGTAATACTCTTAACGCCACTATCATGGCTGCAACGGCAAGCATTCGCGGTTTTTTCAGTTCAACCACGGCGCTTTTCCAATAATCGCGCGAAAAAGGCGAAGAAAACGTTTTGTTACTTTGTATTTGCTCCGTCATACATATTCCTCCTTTCAGAGCATCTGGCTGCCTGAAAAAGAGAAAAAATGTCCCCTTCGGCAACAGCGGGATGCGATGTTCGCACCGCAACGGAATACACATTTTCGTCCGAAGATCAAACTCCCCGTATCTTCGGCACTTAACGCGCGAACATCTACTCTGTTTAGTTATAGATATTATACTACGAAAAAACACATATTTCAATAGAACATTAAATAAAAAAATTTTTTTAATATGCGGCTAATAGCCAAATATTCGAAATAAATGAAAAATTTATTTTTGCGGGTTATTTTTTTCAGAGGCAGGTATTATGAATATCTGTTAAGATAATTTTTTATATTAGCAAATTTAAAAAATACATAATTGTAACACAAGAATTTAAAAATATTATACTGTTTTTTTGTTATAGCCGTTATTTCGAATAAACGTTTTATCGCTCTTTACTTACGGTTTTGCATTTTTTATTACCGAAAAAAGCACAAAATGCGTTATATACTTTTTCGGTGTTTTCCCTACTCCCTTTCACAGCGAGAATGACGCAACCCTCTTTTGCAAAAACAATTTTTTCCGCAGGATCGCACGGCGCCCATTCATAGCGCTTTGTAAGCAGATCAAACACCTGCTCTTGTTTTTTTGTTCTTGCAAAGACAAGCAACGCCTCATACCCCTCGTTCCCGTAACTTTCATATACCGCCTCAGCCTTATCAACAAGATTCAAATATTCTGTTTCGTCAAGAAATACTCTGTAACTTTCATCTTTGTTTATTTGCCGCGACATGATCTCGTCCGCACCGGCGGTTTTAACAATTTCAAACAACCTGTCAAAATCTTCCGACGAGATATTTTTCATTACTGACGAAGAACATGAAAATACAGTTGATAAAAAGACGAGAGAAAGCGTGAATAATAAAATTTTTTTCATAAAAACAGCTCCAAACAACATTTTTTTTATTGTTTGGAGCTTTGTTTTATTTTATTCTAATGTGCTTCATACCAATTTTCGCCAGATTTGATCTCAACCGTAAGAGGAACAGATAGCCGAACGGCGTTTTCCATTTCCGTCTTCAAAATATCCATCGCTTTTTGACAATCGTCCTTTGATGATTCAATGATGAGCTCGTCGTGAACCTGCAAAATAACTTTTGCGTCAATTGACTCGTCTTTTAGCCGTCTTGCTGTATTTACCATAGCGAGTTTTATAATATCAGCCGCGGTGCCTTGTATCGGACTGTTTTTTGCTACTCGCTCACCGAATGCCATTTCCGAATGGCGCTTTGATAATATTTCGGGAATATAGCGTCTTCTGCCGAAAAGCGTTTTGACATATCCGTTTTGTTTCGCTTCTTCAACGACATTTGAAAGATAATCTTTTATTTTCGGATACGTTTCAAGATAATTCTTTATATATTCGCCCGCCTGCTTTCGCGATATGTGCAAATCCGTAGAAAGCGAATATTCTCCCATTCCGTACATTATGCCGAAATTTATCGCCTTTGCCTTTTTTCTCGACTCAATATCCGTCGAGCCGAAAAGCCTGTTTGCCGTAGCTGAATGAATATCAAAACCTGATAAAAACGCTTCTCTCATGTTTTCATCACCCGATATTGCGCAGAGCAATCTCAATTCTATCTGAGAATAGTCTGCGTCGATCAAAATATGGTTCTCGTCCGACGGAATAAAAAACTTTCTGAACTGTCGCCCAAGCTCCGTTCTTATCGGTATATTCTGCAAATTCGGTTCGGTAGAAGAAAGTCTGCCGGTTGCTGTCAAGGCTTGTTTAAACGTCGTGTGAACGCGCCCGTTTTCATCGGCTGCGTCAGCAAGTCCGTCGGCATATGTGCTTTTCAGTTTTCCCACTGTACGATATTCGAGAATGTCATCTACAACGTCGCTGTATGGACGCAACGCTTCAAGCACTTCGGCGCTTGTTGAATATCCGCTTTTTGTCTTGCTTTGCACAGGAAGCTTTAATTCTTCAAAAAGAACGTGACCGAGTTGTTTCGGTGAATTTATATTAAATTCACAACCCGTTTGCATATATATTCTTTCGCATAATTGATCCTGCGCTTCGCCCAATACGTCGGAAAATTCACGAAGTTTAACGGTATCAACCTTAAACCCGTCGCGTTCCATTTCAAATAAAACTTTTGCAAGCGGAAGTTCAATTTCTTTATATAGTTTATACTGCCCTGTCGCTATCAACTCTTCGTTAAACGTTACGTATAGCTTTGCAGTATAAAATGCCTCTTCTTCCTTGGTTTTTATCTCTTTTGCAAAATTGCGAAAAGCAAGTTTTTCAATCGAAAAATCGTTTTCACCTTTTGAACAAACATAACCCATAAGCATTAAATCGTTTTCAAACGAAACGTTATCTATTCCGATTTTGTGCAATGAATGATAATATGATTTTGAATCAGGTACGCAAATCGTTTTTTCGCTTATTATTTTATTGATATTTTGTTTCACTTCGTCAAAAGCAAATACACTTTGCCCGTCGCTCAGATATATCTTGTCTTGCTCGAAGTCTATGCTGCATCCGAATACATCCCCGACCGCGTCGGCAAACTCGTTTGCCGAGCGCGCGGCGGGAGACCCGATTTCCGACTCCGCCACAGGGTCGTCGTCAAGCCCAAAGCGTTTGATTAACGCCGAAAAACCGAGCCGCGCGAAGTGCGCTTTCAGCGCATCGCGGTCGGGGGAAAATTTGACATCATCAAGCGACGGCAAATCGGGCACTTCTGTGAAAATTCGCGCAAGCTCCTGTGATTTATATGCCGCTTCACGTCCGTCTATCAGTTTTGTTTTCGTTCCGTTTGCTATCGGTTTTTCTTCAATGCTATTATAAAGCCCGTCAAGCGATCCGTAATCGGCAATAAGTTTTCCTGCGGTTTTCTCGCCTATTCCCGCTACCCCGGGAATGTTGTCGGAGTTGTCGCCCATCAGTGCCTTCATATCCACAAACTGTTCGGGATTTATTCCGTATTTTGCAAAAAATGCTTCTCTATCGTATTTTACGGATTCTCCTGTCGTCGCTAATAGAACTGTCACGCCATCCGAAATAAGTTGTAATGAGTCTTTATCTCCCGTAACAATATATGCCTCAACGCCTTGTTCTTTACATATCCGCGCATAAGTGCCGAGTATATCGTCAGCTTCATATCCTTCTTTTTCAACGCAATGTGCACCAAGTGCTTTTATACAATCTTTCGCAGGAGCAAATTGCGCCAAAAGTTCAGGCGGCGTGGGATGTCTTCCGGCTTTATATTCGTCATACATTTTGTGTCTGAACGTCGGCGCATGAACGTCAAAAGCTACGACAAAATAATCCGGCGAAATATCCTCGATATGTCTGTGAAGTATATTCATCAGTCCGTATATCGCATTTGTCGGCGTTCCATCACGTGCCGTAAGCGCCCTTATTCCGTAAAAAGCACGGTTGATTATGGAGTTGCCGTCAACACAAAGCATTTTTTTCATGTTTTTTCTCCGAATGACATTTTTTATGATTATATCACAGATTTTTATTTTTGTAAACAAAAAAGTCGGGACAATCCGTTCCAATATAAATAATAGATTGAATTATTATTTATTTAAAATTATTATCGCTTTAAATTTCGGATGCTTAAAATAAATGCACAAGTCCGTTAAAAACGGACAATTGAAAAAAAACACCCTCCTATGGTAGAATAGATATATCTACCATAGGAGGATTTTTTATGCCCAGAGAATATCGACACATAGAACAATATGCAAAAGAAATAGCAGAACTTCAA
>JAFSRI010000004.1 GCA_017446155.1 Clostridia bacterium
AAGAACAATGCTTCCGAAAACTCTCAGCTTACAGAGGCTCAGGTAAAGGTTATTATCGAGAACGCTATTTCGGAAGCTAAACTCGGCGGCGTTACCGAAGCGCAGGTAAGAACAATCGTCAACACGGCTGTCGGTTCTATCAATACCGTAAGCAAAGCCGACATACAGCGCATCGTTGACGCGGCGACATCCAAGGGCCTCACGGCTGAGCAGGTCGCAAAAGTAATAAACGACGCAGGTCTTGCAACGTCAACACAGCTTGAAAATGTAAGCGCAAAAGTACAATCGGCAGTTGACGCTATAAACGCGCTTAAACCCGTAACGAAGAAAGACGTTTCCGACGCCATTATCGACCTCGTTCCCGTTACATACACGATAAATACGGCGGAAGATCTTGCAGACGCACTTGCGAGAGTTAAATCTTTCTCAACGCTCAACTTCACAAGCGAATACACAGTCCCCGAAGACGGCGTTGAAATCACGCTCCCTGAAAATGACGACAGAGTTCTCATAATCAAGGGAATTGAACTTAGCAAACTTACCGTAAACGCTCCTAAAGCTACTGTTTATCTTGCAACAGACGCAGGCAACGTTCTTGTAACAGCTACGGCTGAAAACTCATTCCACGTTGTAAAGACCGTTGAAACACTCACGGTAAACAAGGGCAGAGTAGTTGTTGAAGAGAACGCTGTTGTTACAACACTTAAAGCCGCTCCTTCCGTTGAAGCAACTGTAAAAGTAGTTATCGAAGAAGAGGGCACGGTTAAAAACCTTAACGCTGAATATCAGAAAAACGGCGATACAACAAGAGACTATATCGAAGTTGTAAACAACGGTACTGTTGTTGCGTCTCAGCTTACTCTTACATCCACTCCTACAGGAGAAGAGGTTACTACAAACGTTAAAGTTACCAACGGCGCTAACGCCAAAGGTACTGAACCCACTGAAGTAACTGTTTCTGAAAATCTTCCTGCTAGTGCTGAACTTTCTGTTAAAGAAGAAGGTCAGTCTGACGAAGATGCAAGCAGAATTTATTATGTAAAAGACAAGTCAACTCTCACAGCCGCTCTTGAAGCAGTCGTTGATGGCGATACAATTGTATTATTGGCTAATATTGATGCAGAAGACAGAATAACAATTGAAAAGAGTATTACCGTTGATGGCGGCACTAATAAATATGCAATTTCTGCTTCTAAAGAAAATATAGAAGAGGGTAGAACAATAAATGTTTTTGATGCTAACCTTACAGTTACATTTAAAAACCTGAAAATTGTTGGACCTACAAAAACAGGCAACAGAGGATTGAATATTGGATCAAATCCTAATATTACGGTAAATGTTGAAAACTGCGATATTACATGCGCGCCTTACTATGCAATAAATATTGTAAAAAATACTGATTACTTGACGTTGAATATCACAAACTCATATGTTTCCGGATGGGCGGCAATTAACCACCATGGAAATTCCGGTACAATTACTGTTGAAAATTCAACTTTGGTTGGCATTAACAATTATAGTGGGAATACAAATGATTTCTCAACAATTGTAATTGATGGCAATAGCTTGTTCAATCCGGGTTCAACCGTCGAAAACAACTCTGTAATTATTAAAAATTGCACTATTGTTGCGAAAGAAAATACGGCTAATGTTCAAAGCTGGATAAGTTTCCAATATGGTGCAAACTACAATAATGCAATAGTTTCTATTGATGGCAATACTCGAATACTCAGCGACTCGGAAAACGGTTCTGATAAAACAGCAGCATTCTATATGACAGGCTTTGGTAACACAATTGTTATGACTTTAACAGAATCACAAAAGGCTGCTATAAGAGCCAACGATTTTAAGGTTGTTGATAATGGAAACGGCACTTGTACGGTTTCTAATACACCTAATGTATATTATTATTGGGCAGTTTCTGGAGGATATAAAGGCGAAGATTCTACGTTTTCAAAACCTTTTACAGCCAAATGGCTTTGCGATGGCGAGTTCATTGATTTGACGGATAATGTTACACTTTCGAAAAGCGTTGTGGTACCGTTTAACTCAGGTTCTTTCACATTGAATTTCAAGGGATTTACCGTTAGCGGAGCTGGAAAGGTTGTAGTTCCTGCTGGTGTTTCAGTAATCGCTGATGCAAAAGCTGATGGTCTCTTTGTTAACCAGAACGGCGATACTATTGTTGGTACAAAGACAGGCGAAACATATACATACACAGCAGTAATGCCCGAATAATTTTACGCATCGCATACAACCCCGCGCTTTCGCGCGGGGTATTTTTATCCCGCGGGTGGCAAAGAGGCATATAATGTTAAAAAATAAAAAATTTTTTGAAATAATACTTTAAATTTTGTTTTGCGTGTGGTATTATAATCAACGTAATAAACTTAACTTGGAGGTATATGTTTATGAAGACATTAAAAGCGATCGAGCTTGGCATAGCGGGGGACGGCGTAGTATACAGAAACTTAGCACCCGCGACGCTGGTAGAGATCGCGCTTGAAAATGGGGAAGGGACACTTTCCGACAAAGGCGCTCTTGCGGTGAAAACCGGCAAATACACAGGCAGAAGCCCCGACGATAAGTTCATCGTTGATACACCTGCGGTGCATGACGACATCGCGTGGGGCAAGATAAACCGCCCGATAACGAAAGAGGCGTTCGAGGCAGTGCACGCGAAGATGCTTGCATATTTGCAGAACAAAGACCTGTACGTTTTCGACGGATTTGCAGGCGCAGACAAGAAATATACGAAAAAATTCCGTATAATCAACGAGCTTGCCTCGCAGAACCTTTTCATCCATCAGCTTCTTATTCGTCCGACGGAGGAAGAACTCGAAGGATACGAACCCGACTTTACGATAATCGCGGCTCCGGGCTTTAAGTGCATCCCCGAAGTTGACGGCACACACAGCGAGGCGCTCATCGCCATCGACTATGAAGCGCATCTCGTGCTCATCGCGGGTTCTCAGTATGCGGGAGAAATCAAAAAGAGCGTATTCTCCGTAATGAACTATGTTCTTCCCAAACAGGGCATTCTCTCGATGCACTGCTCGGCAAACATCGGCGACGACGGCAACTCCGCCGTATTCTTCGGACTTTCCGGAACGGGCAAAACAACTCTTTCCGCCGATCCGAACAGAAAACTTATCGGTGACGACGAGCACGGCTGGTCAGACGACGGTGTGTTCAATATCGAGGGCGGTTGCTATGCGAAGTGCATCAATCTTTCGGCTGAACACGAGCCGGAAATCTACGGCGCTATCAGATTCGGCACACTTCTTGAAAACGTCATTCTTGACGAGAACGGCACCCCCGATTATAACGACGGTTCACTTACCGAAAACACTCGCGCGGGATACCCGATAGATTTTATCCCCAACGCGGCAATCCCGGGCGTCGGCGGTCAGCCGAAGACGATTATCTTCCTTACGGCAGACGCATTCGGCGTACTTCCTCCCATTTCAAAACTTGATAACGACATGGCTATGTATCATTTCGTTTCCGGTTATACGTCCAAACTCGCAGGCACGGAGCGCGGCATTACCGAGCCCGTAACTACGTTTTCCACACTTTTCGGCGCGCCTTTCTTCCCGCTCGACGCAAGCGTATACGCACAGATGCTCGGCGAGAAACTCGTAAAAACAGGCGCTAAGGTTTATCTTGTCAACACAGGTTGGTGCGGAGGCAAAGCAGGTGACGTTCCGAGAATGAAACTCAAATATACAAGAGCTATGGTAACGGCGGCACTTTCCGGTGAGCTTGAAAACGTTAAATATCATCTCGACCCGATATTCAACGTAAACGTTCCCGAATCCTGCCCGAACGTTCCGTCGGAGATACTTGATCCTAAGAACGTATGGACAGATAAAGCGGCATATGAAGCATCGGCCAAGGCTCTTGCACAGAAATTTGTTGAGAACTTCAAAAAATACGACAAGATGCCTGCTAACATCGTAAACGCAGGTCCGAAAGCGTAAATTGACATATAAAAAATTCCCGCATTCCGCGGGAATTTTTTATATTGTGTTTAACATTTGTTCGGGATTATCGGCGGGTTTTACGCCGCTGAACGCTTTTGTGATAATTCCGTTTTCGTCGATAAGAAACGTCGAGCGGACGACGCCCATTGAAACTTTTCCGTAGTTTTTCTTTTCCTGCCACACTCCGTACGCTTCGATTGCGGCTCTATCGGGGTCAGAGAGAAGAACAAACGGCAATCCGTAGTTTTGCTCGAATTTCTTGTGCGAAGCCACGCTGTCGCGGCTGACTCCGAGCACGACGGCACCTTTTTCACGGAATTGCGGATATAAGTCTTTGAATCCGCACGCTTGTTTTGTGCATCCGGATGTATTATCCTTAGGATAAAAATATAAAATTACTTTTTTTCCGCGATAATCTGAAAGAGTATGAAGATCTCCGTTTTGGTCAGGCAGGGTAAAATCAGGTGCGGGTGTTCCTGTTTTAATCATTTTGTTTTTCTCCTTTTAAAAAATCGCTTTGTTTAATTCCGCAAAGTTTTAATTTGAGTAACGTCCGTAATTTTAACCGAAGTCAAATTCCTCGGGCTGTTTAAATGAGCCTTGAATAAATGTAATTAACAATTAAGATAATGAGATCATTTTGATTTATGCGGAACAACAATAAATGCATCTTGATTTAAAAAAAGTTTACATCAATGACGGCGGAAAGTCAAGCATTATTGATAAAGAAAAATTATGTGTGAGTTTTAATATCAACGATAAAGGCAGTATTTAGAAAAAAGTTTTTCAAACGAGTTTTTTTGTGATAATCGAAAAAAATGTTGAAATAAACGCTTACTTTTGATACGAATGTGATTCGGATTCCCACGATTTAACGACCTTAACCCGGATCGAATAGTTATATCCGTCTGCCCGGTTGTCGTTGATAGTTGCAAGGTTTACGGCCGCGGCGGCTTTTGTAATAATAAAAAAGAAAAAGACGGGCAAAATCTCAAACGATCCAAAAAGCACGGAAAATGAGATTGAAAACAAATAATCAAACATAGGCGAAAAAACCTAACGAGTGACAATAAATGCGGAAGCGACGGGAACATCACCTTTTCGTTTCCGCATTTTTTAATATCAAATCTATTCGACCGATTTTCAGCTGATCAAAAGTATTAAACAAATACCGAGCCTGAATTTAAACTCAAAAAAGAAAACATTGATATTATCCGGTTAAAGCGGTATTTCTCTTGACAAGTTGCGGAGAAATAATGTATAATTTAAATCGGTTTTAAGGGATATTTTGGCATAAATGTTAGCGCAAACTAACTGAAATATGATCGACAAGGAGGAAAAATAACTTGTTAGACAAGCGATTGTTCAAACTGCTCGGCGGAAATAAAAAGTATATATTTATCGTCGTCGCACTAATGGTGGTGGGGCTTCTTGCAAGCGTAGGCACTACGGCGTGCATATGTTTTGCGATAAACCTTGCTTTTCATGGCGAAAAAGCGTTTTCAAAATACGTTTTGCCGCTTGTGGCGGCGGTTGCCTGTGTGCTTATCAGATACGCCGTTTCACGCATAAACGGAGATTTGAAAGACATACTCGGCAGAAATATAAAAAAGGAACTTCGTTCAAAAGCATACGACAAGATAGTAAAACTTGGCGTTAAAGAAGCCGACGGCATAGGAATGGCCGGACTTACACAGACATCGATGGAGGGTATAGAACAGCTTGATATATATTTTACAACGTATATACCCCAGTTTTTCTTTGCAATGATAGCGCCGTTTGTGCTGTTCATTATAACCGTGTGGATAGATTGGCGTGTGGCACTTGTATTGCTTGCTATGGTGCCGCTTATTCCGATGAGTATAATCGCCGTGAGCAAATACGCAAAGAAAATATTTGCAAAATATTGGGGCAAGTACATCTCTATGGGCGGGGAATTTCTTGACAGTGTTCAAGGGCTGAAAGAACTTAAAATTTTCAAGGCGGACGCGCGCCAGCACAACAAAATAAACGAAAGTGCCGAGGAGTTCCGCAAAATAACGATGAAAGTGCTTATAATGCAGCTTGCAAGCACAACGATTATGGACACGGTGGCATACGGCGGCGCGGGGCTTGGCATTATGATGGTGATATTGAATCTTGCAAACGGTTGGGGCTTCGGCGGCGGAGTTGCTCCCGTGGCGGGGGCGTTGTTCCTTATTCTTGTCGCGGTAGACTTTTTCCTGCCGCTAAGGGCGTTCGGCTCTGCCTTCCACGTGGGGATGAACGGCGCCAGCGCCGGCAGAAATTTGCTTTCGATACTTGAACTCGAAGAGCCGACGTGGGGTGACAGGCTCGTTGACGGAAAAGAAATAGAACTTAAAGACGTAACGTTTTCATACGACGGTCAGCGGGATGTGTTAAAACACGTCGATATGTCGTTTTCAGAGAAAGGCATGACGGCGATCGTCGGTGAATCGGGGTGCGGAAAGAGTACGGTTGTAAATATGATAGTGGGGGCGTTTACGCCGAGCGGCGGTGAAATTACCGTCGGCGGGACACCGATTCACGATTATTCGCTAGCAAGTTATTACGGAGCGCTGTCGGTCGTAAGCTACAACACGTATCTGTTTAATTCAAGTGTTCGTGATAATTTTCGTCTTGCAAAGCCGACGGTGACGGACGAGGAAATTTTTGACGCCCTGAAAAATGTTAATCTTGACAAATTCATATTGAGCGAGGGCGGACTGGATAAGGTAATAAACGAGGACGCAGAGAATATTTCCGGCGGGCAGAAGCAGAGACTTGCAATGGCGGTAAATCTTGTGGCGGACAAGAAAATTTATGTTTTTGACGAGGCAACGAGCAACATAGATATTGAGAGTGAAGCAATAATAATGGATAATATCCGCACTCTTGCAAAAGAAAAGACGGTAATTGTAATTTCTCACCGCCTTGAAAACGTAGTTCATGCCGATAGGATATATTTCATGGATGCGGGCGAGGTGAAAGAATGCGGCACGCATCAAGAACTCATGACGCTTGACGGCGGGTATAAAAAGCTGTACTCGATGCAAAAGATGCTGGAAGAGGGTTATTTCAACGACGTAAATATTACGGCGGCAGGCAAAGGATATGAACTGAAAGGAGGGGCGAGTCATGAATAAAAAGATACGCAGAAGCGGCGCAAAAATAATGGCGAGCCTTATCGTTCTTTTGGGAAGTCTTTCGTGGGTAATGCTGTTTGCTGTGATAAACGGTACGATCGGGCAGTTGCTGGCGCTTGGAGTTACGCTTTTCGGCTCGATAGGTGTGGCTAAGGCGATAGGCGGTGATATTTTGATGCCTTATTGGGCAATCATTTTTTGTGCCGTCGGATGCGGCGTATTCCGCGGACTTTTGAGATATATAGAACAATACAGCAACCACTATATAGCTTTTAAACTGCTTGCTACATTGCGCGATAAAATATTCGGCGCATTGCGCGTTCTTTGTCCGGCTAAACTCGAAGGAAAACAAAAGGGCAGTATAATAGCGATGATCACGGCGGATACGGAAACGCTTGAAGTTTTTTATGCACATACGATCTCGCCTATATTCATAGCGATTGTCGTGTCGGCTTCGGTGCTTGTGTTCGTAGGGACGTTTTCAAGCTGGTATTTATCGCTTGTTGCGATAGCGTTTTATTTGCTTATCGGCATTGTCGTGCCGATTATCGCAAGCGGAAAACTGAAAGAATCCGGTGTTGAATACAGAAAAGAGTTCTCGTCTTTCAACGCATATTTTCTTGACAGCATAAAGGGAGTTAAAGACATCGTTTTAAACAATGCGGGCGAGGTAAGAAAAGCCGAGGTAGACAGACGTTCGGACGTGCTTTTGGCAGAAACGAAAAAGATGAAGCATGAAATCACAAAATCTTCTGCATTGACGGAGCTCATGGTTTCTTGTGCAATTCTGTGCACGCTTGCCGTCGGCATTGTGCTTGTCGGCGCGGGAAAACTCGAAATATACAGAATGATCGTCGGCGTCGTCGCCGTTTTCGGCAGTTTCGGACCGGTGATCGCCGTATCGGCTTTGCCGGGCAATCTTACAAATACGTTTGCCAGCGGCGACAGAGTGCTTGATTTGCTCGCGGAAAAGCCTGTCGTTCAAGAGGTCATTTCAGGCAAAGATATTGAATATAAAAACCTTGACGTAAGCAATCTTTTTTTCTCTTACGACGGTAACGTGCAAGTGTTAAAAGATATTTGTCTTAACGCCGAAAAAGGGGAGATTGTTGGCATTGTCGGTGAGAGCGGATGCGGAAAATCAACGCTTTTGAAGCTGCTTTTGAGATTTTGGAAAAAAGGGGACGGCAAGATAGAATACAACGGTACGGACGTTGATGAAATAAACACGAGCAGTCTTTTGGATAACGTTACGATGGTGAGCCAAACGACGTATTTGTTCGACGATACGATAGAAGAAAACCTGAGAATAGCCAAAGCGGACGCGACGACGGATGAGATCGAGGCGGCGTGCAGGCTTGCTTCCGTGCATGAGTTTATTATGACATTGCCGGACGGCTATCAGACAAAGGTCGGAGTTATGGGAGATAATCTTTCTGCGGGCGAAAAACAGCGCATAGGTCTTGCGCGCGCGTTTCTTAAAGGAAGCGAGCTTATTTTGCTTGACGAGCCGACGAGCAACGTCGACAGTATAAACGAGGGAATAATTCTTAAAGCACTGAAAGAGCAAAAAAACAAAAAGTCGATAATACTTGTTTCTCACCGCGAAAGTACGATGGCGATAGCGGACAGAACTTACAGAATCGATGGGGGTGTAATTAAGGAGGAACAAGATGGAAGAAAGAACTGACACGGAAGCGCAAGCCTTGACAAAAGGCAAACCGTTTAAAAAATTTGAAATAAAAGACATAGTGTTTCTCGCTATTCTTTCCGCGGTTATGTTGCTTACGGGAGGCGTTATGCCGCTTGTCACGGGCGTGCCGCTTTTCGGAATAATTCAGCTTGCTTTGGCGTTGCAGTTTTCAATAATCCCCGCGATAGGATTGATGAAAGTAAGAAAACCCGGAACGCTTCTGTTTATGGCTATGTTTTCGGGTGTTGTGCTGATATTTATGTTCGTACCAATGTTTTTCTGCATTGTGTTGTGCGCGATCTTGGCGGAAATGCTGGCGTTGTTAATTTTCAAAGGATATGATAAAGACGTCGCATGCTGGTTTGCGGCGACGATATATCTGCCGCTTTCTCTGCCGTTTTTGCTTGTATATTTCAAACTGTTCGGCTTTACAAACAACGGTGCGGCGGTGCAGGCGCTTACAAATCCGGTGTGGTGGGTTGCTGTGCTTATTACGCTTGCCGTATGTGCGCTTACATCGCTTGGCGCTTTTGTTGGCGTTAAGATTGCAAAAGAACTGAAAAAGAGCGGAGTAATGAAAAAATGACGAGCGAAAAAACGCATATTTACCCATTGCTTGCCGTATTTTCATCGCTTGTCATTCTCGTTTTCGGGCTGATCGAGGCAAAAAACGAAAAAGTGTTCATATTTGTCGGTGGAGCATATGTTTTACTTGCGCTTATAGGGTGTTATCGCGCGTGTATGCGCGTTTTGCCTGTCGCTCTTATGTTGGCGGCTGTTTTCGGCGGAATATCGTTTCTCGCTCGCGGCGAAGCTTCGGTAGCAAACGCAATGGGTGCACGTATACTTGTCATTTGCACG
>JAFSRI010000005.1 GCA_017446155.1 Clostridia bacterium
GCGCGGCGCAAAGCGCCGCGTGGCCGGCGCCGCGCGGGCAGAACCGCAAGAAAATCAATAAACAATTCGGCGCGCGGCGTCGGCGGTAGCCGCCCTGCGGGCGGCACGCCGGCGGCGTCAAGCAAAGCCGAAAGCTCATATAAACATTAACGGAGGGAAACATGAAAAAACTGAAAATGCTTGCAATCGACCTCGGGGCGTCAAGCGGACGAGGCATCGTCGGAACGTTTGACGGAGAAAAAATAGAACTCAATGAAAATCACCGTTTTTCAAACGACCCGGTCATTTCCGCCGGACAGTTCAACTGGGATATACTCCGTATATTCCACGAGATAAAAAACTCCATGCGTAACTGCGCCTTATCCGACGACAAGGATATTGCGTCGATGGGCATTGATACTTGGGGCGTTGACTTCGGCTTTCTTGACAGTCGCGGACATTTGCTCGGCAACCCCGCGCATTACAGAGATGAACGCAACATAGGTATGACGGATTATTCGTTCGGTATTGTTCCGCGCGACGAGCTTTATCGCAGAACAGGCATCCAGACGCTCGACATAAACTCCCTGTTCCAGCTACTTGCTGTTAAAAAGGACACGCCCGAGCTGTTTGACGTTGCAAAGGATATGCTTTTTATTCCCGATTTGCTCAATTACTTTTTGACGGGAAAAAAGCAAACCGAATATACAATAGCTTCCACAAGCCAACTCCTTGACGCGTTCGCGCGTAACTGGGATTATTCACTTATCGAAAAATACGGCTTGCCTAAACATATTTTCCGCGACATAGTAATGCCCGGCACCGCTTGCGGAAAACTTTTGCCGCAGGTAAAAGAAGAAGTCGGGGATATAGATCCCACCGTTATCTCCGTCGCGTCACACGATACGGGTTCGGCTGTCGTTGCGGTTCCCGCAAAGAGCGATAAATTCATCTTCATAAGCTCAGGCACGTGGTCTATTATGGGCACTGAAACAAAAGAACCGATTATAAGCGAAAAATCAAGCGAATATAACTTTACAAACGAGGGCGGTTACGGGCGCACGATCCGTTTTTCAAAGAATATAACGGGCTTGTGGCTTGAACAGGAATCTCGCCGTCAGTGGGCGAGGGAGGGCAAAAAATATTCATATGACGAGCTCTCTGACATGGCGCTGACCGCAAAGCCGCTTCAATTCTTCATAAATCCTGACGATCCCCGATTCGGTGTTCCGGGGAATCTGCCGAAGAGAATTGCTGAATATTGCAAAGAAACCGGCCAGGGAACGCCGGAAACTATGGGTGAGATCGTTCGCTGCATATTCGACAGTATAGCGCTTAGATACCGCTGGACGGTAGATAAGATAGACGAGATATGCGGAGAAAAAATTCCCGCTATCAACATCGTCGGCGGCGGAACAAAAGAAAAAATGCTCTCGCAGTTTGCGTCAAACGCATGTGCGCGCCCCGTATATACCGGTCCTGTCGAGGCGACGGCCCTCGGAAATATCGCCGCACAAGCAATTTCGCTCGGCGAAATAAAAGATTTGGCAGAGGCGAGAGAGGTTGTTGCGCGCTCGACCGATATGGGTCAGTTCTTCCCGACAGACACTCAGGCGTGGGACGACGGCTATGAAAGATTTCTTAAAGTTACAAAATTATAATCCGAAAAGGAGAAACACATATGTCAAAAGCTTATGAACTTGCAAAAGAGAGATACGCCGAGATTGGCGTAGACACTGAAGCGGCGATGGCGCGCGTAAAAGAGATACCTGTTTCGATTCACTGCTGGCAGGGCGACGACGTAAGAGGATTTGAAAACCCCGACGGTGATCTTACCGGCGGAATTCAGACGACGGGTAACTACCCCGGCAGAGCAAGAACGATAGACCAACTCCGTGCTGACGTTGATAAAACGTTCTCTCTTGTCCCCGGAACAAAACGTCTTAATCTTCATGCAATATATCTTGACAACCTCGGCAAAAAAGTTGAAAGAAACAAGATAGAGCCGAAGCATTTCGCGAGCTGGGTAGATTATGCGAAAGAAAGAAAAATAGCCCTTGATTTTAACCCCACATGTTTTTCTCATCCGATGCTCAAAGACGGTATGTCCCTTTCTCATCCCGACAAGGCCGTAAGAGATTATTGGATAGAACACTGCATAGCGTCGAGAAAAATAGCCGAATATTTCGGAAAAGAACTCGGAACAACGGCTTGTACGAACCACTGGGTACCGGACGGATATAAAGATATTCCCGTTGACAGATACGGCGCGAGAGAACGTCTTAAAGATTCGTTCGATCAGATCTTTGCCGAGAAGATAGACAAAAAATATAACCTCGACGGCGTTGAAAGCAAGGTGTTCGGAATAGGCGCCGAGAGCTTTACCCCCGGCAGCCATGAGTTCTATATGGGCTATGCGCTCAAAAACGACCTTATGCTAACCCTTGACGCGGGACATTATCACCCGACGGAAGTTATATCCGATAAAATCTCGTCGGCTATGCTCTATTATCATGACATTCTTCTTCACGTTTCGCGCCCCGTAAGATGGGATAGCGACCACGTAATAATCCTCGATGACGAGCTCAAAGCCATAGCCGCTGAGATCGTCCGCCGCGGATTTGACAAGAGAGTTCATATAGGCCTTGACTATTTCGACGCTTCAATAAACCGTATCGCCGCTTGGACGACGGGTGCGAGAAATATGCAAAAGGCATTGCTTTTGGCGGCGCTCGAACCGACGGAAAAACTCAGAGCGATGGAAGAGGCGCGCGACTTTACGTCCCGTCTTGTATACACCGAAGAACTTAAAACAATGCCTTTCGGCGCGATTTGGGATGAATATTGCCTGCGTTGCGGAGTTCCTGTGGGCGAAAAATGGTATGACGAAGTCAAAACATACGAAAAGGATGTATTGTCCAAAAGATGACAGGGCAAACTGACCGTATATAAACACTAACGGTTTCAGCGGGCAGAGTTTTGAAGCGAAAACATTTTGATTGTTTGCCTTACCTGCCCGAAAACCGCGTATATTACGGAGAAACCCTTGAAAATAATTTCTGCAATTATTTCCGTCATGATGCTGTTTTCATGTCGGATACCTCTGCCGCCGAGAGCAATAACACTTGCGGCGGCGGGGGATAACCTCATCCATTCAAGCATATTTAAGGACGCCGCAACCGGCGGAGGATATGATTTTACGCCGATATTCTCTGAAATAAAGGATATTATCTCCTCCGCCGACATAGCGTATATAAACCAAGAAACGCCGCTTGGCGAGGCGAACTATTCGGGCTATCCGCGTTTTTGCACACCGAAACAGATAGGCGACGCGCTTGTAGACGCGGGCTTTGACGTGATAGGTATTGCAAATAACCACATGCTCGACCAAGGCGACGCCGGGTTAAAATTCACGCGCGAATATTTATGTTCCGTGGCGGAGAATGTTGTGGGATACACCGAGGATGACTATGCGATCGTCGAGCGAAACGGCATAAAGGTCGGTTTTGCGGCGTTTACGTATTCAACAAACTGCGGCGGCAAGACACCGATACCGCGACTGAACGAGAAAACGGTAAGAAAACTTTTGCCGTCCGTTCGGGCAAAATGCGACGTGCTTGTGGTATTGGCGCATTTCGGCGATGAATTTGACAGCGGGCGATATGTGGAACGATTTGAACCGAGTGAACGGCAGGAGTTCTTTGCGCGGCTGTTTTCGGAATGCGGCGCCGATATTGTGATAGGCACACATCCTCACGTCATCGAGCGGGCGGCGTGGATCGAGGATGACGGACGGCGCACGCTTTGCGTTTATTCTCTTGGAAATTTTCTGTCAAACATGAGATACGGCTCTCAGATGCTGGGGTGTATTTTGCGCGTGCGTATAATAAAATGGATGGGCGCGATTTTTGTTGTTTCACCCGAACTTATACCGACAGTGTGCCATTTTTCTTCGGCGCATACGGGATATAAGATATATCCGCTTGCCGAATACGGCGACGGGTTGGCGTTGCTTCACGGAACGAACGACGAAAACAATGAGAAGCCTTTTTGTATGGAAACGCTCACCCTTTACTATGAAAAAAATATCGACGCGGAGTTTCGCGCCGAGGAATATAAAAGAGGAAAAGAAAAATGATAAATCTTGAAAAAGAGATCCGCGAACAGCCGAGAGTTTTAAGCGAAGTTTACGGAGCAAACGAAAAAAACGTGAAGGCACTTGTGTCAGAAGCAAAAAAGAGAGGAATCAAGGCCGTTACGTTTGCCGCGAGAGGCACGTCTGATCACGCGGCGATCTACGGGCAGTATCTGCTTGCGATAGAGGCGGGAGTCCCCGCCGGACTTGCCACTCCTTCGGCAGTGTCAAAATACGGCGCCGATATAGACTATACAGGTCAGCTTGTTGTCGGAATCTCTCAATCGGGCATGGCTGAGGATGTGCTGAAAGTAATCGAGGACGCAAAAAAGCATGGGGCACTGACGGCGTCGGTCACGAACAACGAAGACTCTCCGCTGGCGAAAGCCGTTGACTATTCGCTTTTCTGCAATGCGGGGAAAGAAACGAGCATCGCGGCGACAAAAACTTTTACTTCGCAGATGTTCATCGTGGGCATGATAGCCGCGGAGTGGGGCGGCGACGGCGAGATGATACATAACATGGAACTGTTGCCCGTAATGGCTGATAAGCTCCTCTCTTATATGCCGCAAGAACTTGAAGGATTTATCGGGAAATATAAGGATCTTTCGGCGGCGAGCGTTGTCGGTCGCGGGCTGCTTTACCCGGTAGCACTTGAAGGCGCGCTGAAAATTCTTGAAACGAACAAAGTAAAAATGCGCGGATATGCAATATCCGATTTTCACCACGGTCCAAAGGCACAGATACTCAAAGGCGATACTGCGATTGTTATGGCCTGTGCAGGCAAAACGTTTGACGACGCTGTCGAAATTTACAAAGCGTTGCTTTCCGTTGGTGCCGACGTTATAGTTATCACCGATACGCTTGACGCTTTCGACGGCGCGCGCGTGCTCAGAGTTCCCGGGCTTAATGCGGAAAATCCCGATATTTACTCGGCGTATATGTGCGCCATCACCGCTCAACTCTTTGCTCTTAAACTTACCGAGGCCAAGGGCATCGACCCTGACGCTTCCGAGGTGCTGAAAAAGATAACCGTAACGGTATAAAAGCGATAACCGATTTTTTCGTAAAACCGGAAAAACTTTTTCAATATTAAAAAAACGGTTTTGCATGAGATTTTTGAAGGTTATAAAAAATCTTAATCAAGTAAAAACGTTGCGCGGAATGGCTTTTTGAAAGCATGACGGAATATGCTTTTTTACATTCCAAGCCGAACAAAACAGCAATACAATTAAAAAGGAGATATACCACAATGAACTTTTCCATGCTCCACCCGGCAGACCAGATCGTAATGATAATGAACAGAATTTATTATTACGGCATGACGACGACCACGGGCGGAAACCTTTCGATAAAAGATTCAAACGGAGTTGTTTGGATAAGCCCCTCGGGCGTTGACAAGGGCAACCTTCGCCGCGAGGACATCATGCAGATATTGCCCGACGGCACTATCGTCGGCATTCACCGCCCGTCGGTCGAATATCCGTTCCATTTGGCGATTTATAAAAAGCGCCCGGATCTTCACGCCGTACTTCACGCGCATCCGCCGGCACTCGTCGCTTTCAGTATCGCGCGCGAGATACCCGACACGACAATCATCCCCGACGCGAAATTCCTTTGCGGGAATATCACCATGGCGCCGTATGCACTGCCCGGAAGCAGTCGGCTGGGCGACAATATCTCAGCCGAATTTGAAAAAGGCATCAACACAGTAATGCTTGAAAATCACGGCGTAGTTATCGGGGCAAAAGATTTGTTCTCGGCGTTTATGAGCTTTGAATCGCTCGACTATTGCGCAAGAGTTCAGATAAACGCGAGCACTCTCGGCGGCAAACTTCGCGGTCTTTCCGAAAAGCATATGGAAATTTACAAGAAAAAAACTCATCCGCAGCTTGACACATTCGTGCCGGAAGTGCACACGAGTGAAGAACTTGCCGTAAGACGCGACATGTGCGATCTTATCCACCGCGCATACGGCAACCAGTTGTTCACAAGCGCACAGGGAACTTTCTCTTGCAAACTGTCGGATGGATCAATCATCATTACCCCTTATGCAAAAGACAGAAAATATCTCGAACCGGAAGATCTCGTAATGGTGAAAGACGGCAAATGCGAGGCAGGCAAAACACCTTCGCGCTCGATCACATTGCACGAAAAGATCTACAACAACGATCCGGAAATAAAAACCGTTATAAACGCTCATCCGCCGTATATAATGGGCTTTGCCGTGACAGACGCGCAGTTTGACGCGCGCCTGATACCGGAAAGTTATATAGCGCTTAAAACCGTTCGCAAGTATCCGTTCGGCTCATCGTTTATGCAGCCCGACCTTCTTGCAAAGGAAATTTCAATAAAAAATCCCGTGGTGATAATCGAAAACGACTGCATTATCGCAGCGGGCACGTCGTTGCTAAACGCATTTGACAGACTTGAAGTTATGGAATACAGCGCAAAATCGCTTGTTGAAGTTGCGGCAATCGGCGGAAAGGTAATAAAGATAAGCGACGACGAGGTAAAAGAAATCGAAGTCGCGTTCAATCTGTAAAAAACGCAAATAAGCGTTAAAAATAAAATTGAACTATAACGGAGGAAATTGCAAATGAAGGATTACTTCGGGGAACTGAGTATAATAGGAATGAAAGGAAGCGAAAAATTCGTCGAAAGAGTTGACGAGTATCTTCGCACATGGCGCAAAAACGAAAAAGATTCGTACCTTGTCAATTTCGACTGTCCGCGTTTCAGAACGGGCGAGGGCAAAGGAATTATCAACCAGACGCTTCGCGGCCACGATACATATATCTATGCCGACGTGTTCAATTACGGCGTAACGTATAATATGTACGGAATGACCGTGCCGATGAGCCCGGATGATCATTTTCAGGATTTGAAAAGGATAATTTGCGCAAACGAGCACAAATCCCGCCGTGTGTCGGTTATAATGCCGATGCTCTATGAGGGCAGACAGCACAGAAGAAACGGCAGAGAGTCGCTCGACTGCGCGGTTGCACTTCAAGAGCTTGTAAACATGGGCGTAAGCAACATAATTACCTTCGACGCTCACGACGCGCGCGTTCAAAACGCGATACCGAGCAGCGGATTTGACAACGTCCGCACGTCATATCAAATGCTCAAAGCGCTTGTAAGAAAGTACCCCGACGTTCAATTTGACCCCGAACAGCTCATGGTCGTATCCCCTGATGAGGGCGGTATGTCAAGAGCTATGTACTATTCCTCCGTTCTCGGGTTGGAACTCGGCATGTTCTATAAACGCAGAAATTACACGATCGTCATCGACGGCAGAAACCCGATAGAAGCGCATGAGTTTCTCGGCCACTCGGTTGACGGAAGAGATATTATAATCGTAGACGACATGATTTCCTCCGGCGAGTCGATTCTCGACATCGCACAGAAGCTCAAAGAAGAACTCGGCGCAAGACGAATATTCGTGTTCGCTACGTTCGGCCTGTTCTGCAACGGCCTCGAAAAGCTCGACGCCGCTTATGAAAAGGGCTGGTTCGATCAGATATTCACAACGAACTTAAACTATCGCCCGCAGGCGATTGTAGACCGCCCGTGGTACACGGAGGTCAGCCTTTGTAAATACGTCGCATACCTTATCGACAATATGAACCGCGACGAAACGATAAGTGAGCTTCTCAACCCCATCACGCGCATTCACACGCTTGCCGACAAAGCAAGACGCGGCGAATTCCTTGAAAAATCAAAACAGCAGTAATTAGGAGGAAAACATAATGAGAAAATATCTTATTCCCGAAGGCGGCAATTTCTATAAAGCGAACATGCATTGCCATTCCGTCATCTCCGACGGTAATTTGACGGTAGAGCAGCTTAAAGATCTTTATAAATCTCACGGTTACTCAATCGTGGCGTTTACAGATCACAACCTTCTTGTAGACCATTCTGACCTCAACGACGAGAATTTCATGGCGATAACGGGCTATGAGGCGGATATTAACGACGAAAGATATGACAGAAGTTGGAACCATACCCCATGCACACATATCTGCTTTTACGCAAAAGATCCGCACAACGACGTTATTCCTTGTTATAACCCGAAATATGTTTTCGATTCATCGCCCGAATCGTACAAGAACGCTCAGAAATACCTCGGTACACCTGATTACACGAGAAATTATCATAATATAAACAATATGATAAAAGAGCACAACGAACATGGTTTCCTTGCCTGCTTTAACCACCCGACGTGGTCGATACAGGATCTTGACGATTTTCGTGATGTAGAGGGCATTTTTGCCATGGAAGTGTATAACCATGGCTGCTTTGTCGCCGGGTATCCGGAGATAAACGAGTTTGCATATGAGGAAATGTATCGCCGCGGAAAGAAGATCTCGTGTATCGCCTCCGATGACAACCACAACCGTTACCCGGAAGGTCATCCGCAGTTCGACTCATGCGGCGGCTTCATTATGATCAAAGCCGACAAGCTCGAATACGGCACGATAATGCAGGTGCTTGAAAACGGTGATTTCTATGCTTCTATGGGTCCTGAGATATATGAGCTTTACGTTGAGGACGAGGTCGTTCATGTAAAAACCTCGCCGGCTAAGCGCATAACTCTTCTTACATACGGAAGACGCTGCTCAAGAGCTACGGGCGAAAAAGACGGCGAGCTTATTACCGAGGCGGCTCTCCCCACTCTCGGCCTTTACGACAGATGCGTTCGCATTCGCGTCGAGGACGAGTATGGCAGAATAGCGTGGACAAAAGCGTACTTTGACGCATGCGGCATGGAGAACGGCAGATACGATAACCAAGCGTTCAGAAGATAAACGCGAAATGCGGCATTAGTTTATTTGACAATATCAAAATCGGAAAACCAAAACCCGACCGCGATTTGAACGAAATCGCCCGAACGAAACGTTTGTTTGTGCAAATGCGGGCAAATCTCGGTCATCGGAGATGAGCGACAAGCGTCGTTGCATATTTGGAAAAAATATTTTAAGAAAAGGAAAAACAAATGGCTAACAAAAATGAAAAAATGGTCGAGCAGATAACCGGTATGGACGTTGACTTCGCGCAATGGTATACCGACGTTGTCAAAAAGGCCGAGCTTATAGACTATTCGGGCGTTAAGGGATGCATGATCATTCGTCCTTACGGATATGCGATATGGGAAAATATCCAGCGCGATCTTGACAGCAGGTTCAAAGCTTTGGGACATGAAAACGTGTACATGCCGATGTTCATCCCCGAAAGTCTGCTTCAAAAAGAAAAAGATCACGTCGAGGGCTTTGCTCCCGAATGCGCATGGGTGACCGTGGGCGGTGAAAACCAGCTGACGGAACGCCTTTGCGTAAGACCGACCTCTGAGACGCTCTTCTGCGAACATTTCAGAAACGTGATAAAATCATACAGAGATCTTCCCAAACTCTATAACCAGTGGTGCAACGTCGTTCGCTGGGAAAAGACGACGCGCCCGTTCTTGCGCACATCCGAATTTTTGTGGCAGGAAGGACACACGATGCACGAAACGGAGAAAGAGGCGAGAGAAGAAACGCAGAGAATGCTCGGTGTTTACAGAGATTTTTACGCTGAAACACTTGCCATTCCCGCTTATACGGGCAGAAAAACCGAAAAGGAAAAATTCGCGGGAGCAGAGGAAACATATACGATAGAACCGATGATGCACAACGGCGTGGCGCTGCAAGGCGGCACATCGCACTATTTCGGCACGGGATTTGCCGAGGCGTTCGGAATACAATTCTCAGGCAGAGAAAACACCCTGCAATATCCGCACCAGACTTCATGGGGGCTTTCCACCCGTTCGATAGGCGCAATTATTATGACGCATGGCGACGATAACGGCCTCATTTTGCCGCCGAGAGTAGCGCCCATACAGGTTGTTATCGTTCCGATAGCACAGCACAAAGAGGGGGTGCTGGACAAAGCAAACGAGCTCAAAGCCCGTCTTGTTAAGAATTTCAGAGTAAAACTCGACGACAGCGATAATTCGACCGGCTGGAAATTCAGCCAGTATGAGATGAAGGGGGTTCCGCTTCGTCTTGAACTCGGCCCGAGAGATATAGAGGCAAACTCATGTGTGCTTGTAAGCCGCGTAACGAGAGAAAAGACGGTCGTTTCTCTTGACAATCTTGAAGAAGAAGTTGAAAAGGCGCTGAACAAAGTTCACGACGAGCTTTATCAGCGTGCGCTTGAAAACATGAAGGCGCGCACGTATACGGCGACGACGCTCGACGAATTTCTTGACACGGCAAAGAACAAATCCGGCTATATAAAAGCGATGTGGTGCGGAGAAACCGAGTGCGAAGAAAAGATAAAATCGCTGACGGGCGGCGTAAAATCGCGTTGCATACCGTTTGACGAAGAGCACCTCGCCGACACATGCGTTTGCTGCGGAAAGCCGGCAAAGCATATGGTAATTTGGGGCAGACAATATTGATAAAACAGGAGAAACACGATGAAAAAAGATTTAGGCATAATTCCCGCGGTGTATCCGATGCCGGTGCTGATGGTGGCGGCATATGATGAAAACGGCAAAGTAAACGTTATGAACGCCGCATGGGGGCAGATCTGCGATATGGATAAGATAATTCTGTTCTTGGGTGAGGACAGGAAAACGCTTGCTAATATGAAAGTGAGCGGCGCGTTCACAGTTGCGCTCGCCGATGAAAAACATATAGACGTCGCGGACTTTTTCGGCATTGCTTCCGGCAACAAGATGAGCGACAAGTTTGAGAGAACCGGCTATCATGCGACAAAAAGCGACAAAGTAAACGCGCCTGTAATCGACGAGTTCCCGCTAACGATGGAATGCGAGCTTGCGGAGATAATCAACACCGAAACGGTGTTCGGAATTGTAGGCAAGATAGTCAACGTAAAAGCGGAAGCCGACGTTCTTGACGAAAAGGGCAAGGTTGACGTCACAAAGCTTCACGCGGTGATGTTCGATCAATTCCGCAACGGTTATTACGCCACGGGCGAAAAAGTGGCGCAGGCGTGGAACGCCGGAAAAGACCTGATGAAAAAATAATTCTTCAAAAAAATAAAACGGAGCAGGTTTTCTGCTCCGTTTTTTGTGTTTTATCGAATATTTGAAAAATATCTGCTTACAAAATTATTTCTCATCTTTTTTCGCAACTTCGACAAGTCCCGTGGCAAGCCCCGCAAGCGATTGAATTTCGCTTGGGATGATAATTTTCGTAGCTTTGCCGTCGGCGGCTTTTTCAAACGCTTCAAGACTCTTTATCTTGATAACGGCGTCTGTCGGTGCCGATTCGTTTATCTTGCGGATACCTTCCGCCGTCGCTTCCTGAACTTTAAGGATTGCTTCCGCTTCGCCTTCCGCCTGACGGATCTTCGCCTCTTTGTCTGCTTCCGCCATAAGGATCTGTTTCTGTTTTTGCGCTTCGGCGTCAAGTATCATCGCCTGTTTTTTACCTTCTGCAACAAGAATGGTAGAGTTCTTTTCGCCTTCCGCGCGGAGTATCTGTTCACGGCGTTCGCGTTCCGCTTTCATCTGCTTCTCCATCGCGTCCTGAATTTCTCTGGGCGGCATGATGTTTTTAAGCTCGACGCGGTTTACTTTAATTCCCCACGGGTCGGTGGCTTCGTCAAGGATCGTGCGCATTTTTGTATTGATAATGTCGCGCGACGTGAGCGTTCCGTCGAGGTCGAGCTCGCCTATGATGTTACGAAGCGTCGTCGCCGTAAGATTTTCAATAGCGGACATGGGGTTTTCAACGCCGTATGTGTAGAGCTTGCAGTCGGTTATGCGGAAGAACACGACGGTGTCGATCTGCATTTTGACGTTATCCTTCGTGATAACCGCCTGCGGATCGAAATCCGCCACTTTTTCCATTAGTGACACTTTCTTTGCAATCCTGTCGATAAATGGCATTTTAACGTGAAGCCCCGTGTGCCATGTGTCGTGATAAGCGCCGAGACGCTCGATTACGTATGCGTGTGCCTGAGGCACGATGTGAATGTTTGAAACAAGAATGATGAGCAGCACAACGGCCACTACTATTAAAGCAATGATTCCACCCGGCATGATTGTTACCTCTCTTTTTTAATTTATTTTGTACAAATGAGTTTTACGCCCTCGATTGACGACACCGTGACGACCTCGCCTTCGGCAATGTTTTCCCCCTCAGCCGATCTCGCGCTCCAAACCTGCCCGTCTATCTTGACGGCACCCGTGGCGGCAATGTTGTCGATGTTTTCCACGACAATCCCCTTTTGACCGATGAGTGCGTCGGAGTTTGTGGGAACGGTTTTAAGCTTGAGCATCTTTTTAAAGACGGGGCGCAGGAAAGAAAGCGTTCCTACGGAAACGACGATAAACGCGACGATCTGAACCCAAAGCGGCACGTTGCACAACGCAAGCACAAGCGCCACGATACTCGCCGGCATAAACCAAACGGACACCAGCGCCAAAGTCGCGCCTTCGACTATTATCGACAGCACAAGAACGACGAGCCATGCGATCCATGAATATCCCATTTCGATGACCTCCCGAATAAATAGGGCTTTTACCCTTCTGTTTGAATTATATCATATGTCGTCACGTTTGTAAATAGAGCAAAAGTTGAATTTTGCAAATTGCGGTGTTCATTTTTGTCAGTTTTTCCATTGTGCGATAATTGCCCGCAAGGAACATTTGCCGACTTTTTTAGGGAAAAGTTTTCCGAACATAAAGAAGCATGGTTTGTGTGCATTTGGGTATCAGGTTCTGCTGAAATGTAACCGAGCAAAGAATACGGTTTTGTTTTAACTTGCAACCGAAAAACGAATACATTTCAATAATTTGAGCATTTATCAAAGTATATTATATGATAAAAGACAAAATACTTACCATGAATTTAATTTTTATGTTGAAAAGTTCACAGTTTGAGAGTAAAATATAATATGTAAAAATTAGCATCGAAAGGAACATAATATGCAGCTTAAAAGAAGACAACTTTCCGAAGGGGTATATTTTAATTTAATTCCGACGGAGAAATTCAAGGCGGGATTTTTGCAGGTAAGGTTTATTTTGCCGCAATCGAAGCAAACGGCGGCGAAAAACGCGCTTGTGTTTAAGACGGCGCTGAGAGGAACCGAAAAATATCCGACGACGACCGCAATGAGAAAAAGATATGACGAGCTGTACGCGACGTCTGTCAACTCAAACGTGTGGAAATACGGCGATATGCAGATAGTCGCATTACAAAGCAGCCCGATAGATCAAAAATATGTTATAGACGACACGGACATAACGGCAGGCGTGATAGATCTGTTCGAGCAGGTCATACTTCACCCGTTAACCGAGGACGGCGCTTTCAAGGCGGAATACGTCGAGAGCGAGAAAAAACGTCAGATAGAGCAGGTGCGCTCGGAGATAAATAACAAGGGCAAATACGCCGATACACGCTGCACCGAGATAATGTTTGAGGGCGATCCTTACGGCGTAAGCGCGGCGGGAAGCATTGATGACATTGAGGCGATATGTTCCAAATGCCTGTATGAACAGTACAAGACGCTCATATCTTCTGCAAGAGTGGAAATTTTCGCCGTGGGAAATTTTGACGAAGAAAAGACAGCCGACGGGTTTGCGCGGATATTTGAAAAAATCGAGCGAAAAAATATCTGCTCCCCGACGATCACCCCTCTTTCGGGCGATATAAAAGAAGTTAAAACAGTATACGAGCATCAAAGCGTAACTCAGGGCAAGCTCGTGCTCGGATATCGCACCGGGTGCGACAGCAAGCAACCGGACTATTACGTTATGGAGGTTTTCAACGAAATATTCGGCGGCTCGGCTTGCTCGAAACTGTTTATGAACGTGCGCGAAAAACTCAGCTTGTGTTATTATTGCTCGTCGGGGCTTATCGGCGAGAAGGGCGCGATGCTTATACGTTCCGGAATCGAATTTGCAAACGAAAAGAAAGCCGTTGACGAAATCAACGTTCAGCTTCAAAAGATGAAGGACGGAGAAATCTCCGACGGAGAGATAGAGGACGCAAAAAAAGGACAAATAGACGGTCTTATGCGGGTTGAGGACAGACTTTCCGGTATGGTGGGGTGGTACTTCGGCGCGATAATGCGCGGAGAAGAACCCGTTTCCCCGGAAAAGAGAATAGAACAGATAAAATCCGTGACAAAAGAACAGATAGTTGAAAAAGCGAAGGGCGTCGTGCTCGACACGTATTATTTCCTTTGCGGAGAGGAGAGCGGAAAATGAGCGAGATAATCACGAGAGTAAACGAGTCGGTCGGTGAAAAGTATTATTACACCCGACACAAAAGCGGACTTGACATTTTCGTTATACCGAAAAAATTTACCGAAAGCTATGCGCTGTTTTCAACACGCTACGGCGCGATCGACAACTGCTTCAAGCTTGAAGGCGACGCGGAGTTTGTAAAAGTTCCGGACGGAATAGCGCATTATCTTGAACACAAGATGTTTGAAAACGAGGACGGTGTTGACACGTTTGCAAGATTTGCAAAATACGGCGCGGACGCCAACGCTTTTACGTCGTCTGAGATGACGGCATATCTGTTCTCGTGCACCGATCATTTCGATGAAAACCTTGAAATCCTCCTCGATTACGTCACAAAACCGTATTTTACACCTCAAACGGTCGCAAAAGAGCAGGGGATCATCGGGCAGGAAATAAGAATGGGCGAGGATAACCCCCACCGCGCGCTCTACTATAATCTTATGGAGGCGCTCTATGAAAAGCACCAGATAAAACTCAACGTTGCCGGAACGGTTGAGTCGATAGCGGAAATCACCGCAGACTTGCTTTACAGCTGCTATCGCACGTTCTATAATCTTTCAAACATGATGCTCGTCGTATCGGGTGACGTCACGATGGAGCAGGTGCTTAAAACGGCGGATAAAATATTGCCGATGCAGGAAGAAAAGAAGATCGTCCGCAAATATGAGGACGAAAAGCGCGAAGTAAATAAAAAACGCGTAAAGGCGTCTTTCCCCGTGGCTCGTCCGCTGTTTATGATAGGCGTAAAGGACCCCGATATTCCGGCAGACCCGCAGGAGAGATTAAAGAAAATGGTGGCGGGCGATATGCTTTATTCCGTAATGTTCGGCTCGACGTCTGAATTTGCCATCGACGTTTATGAAAGCGGACTTGTCCGCGGATTCAATGCGGGATATGAGCTTGACCACGTTTACGGAATGGGAACGTTCAGCGGAGAAGCGGACGACCCGGAGGCTGTATATGCAAAACTGCTTGACTATATAGCCGAAAAGAAAAAGACGGGGTTAAGCGAAGCGGATTTTGAGCGCTGCAAGAGAGCAAGCTATGCGTCGCTTGTGCGCGAGTTCGATTCCGTTCACGTTGCAAATACGTTCACTTATCTGCGTCACGATGACATTGACGTTTTCGATTATATAGAAGCGGCGAAAAACGTTAAATTCGATGAATTAAAACCTTTGCTCCAAACGCTCTTTGATGAAAAATATTTCGCCATGAGCGTGGTGGAACCGATTGAAAAATGAGTTTTCGGATCGATTAAAGGACCGATCTTAAAAACATTTCTTGGGTATTATAGATAAAAGGATTATTCCCGCCGTGACCGACGCGGCGGGAAAGAAAGATTATCCCCGGTTTTTCGGGATAAGAAAGGGACTGTTATGGAATATTTCTCGAAGATAAGTTTCCCCGGACTCGGAATTGATGAGTTTAAGATAAACAATGTCGCGTTCCATCTGGGAAGTTTCACCGTTATGTGGTACGGCATCATCATTTGCCTGGGAATAATCTGCGCGTTTTTGTATTTTTCATATCGCGCGGGGCAGAATGAAATAAAATTTGACGACGTGATAGATTATACGCTTATAACCGTTCCCGCGTCGATACTCGGCGCAAGACTGTATTTTATAATCTTTTACGGCGGGGTTGAAAGTTTTATCGACGTGATCGCCATTTGGAACGGCGGGCTTGCGATCTACGGCGGAATTATTGCGGGCGTCATCTCATTGATACTCATAAGCCGCCACAAAAAGCAGAGCTTTTTCAAACTTGTCGATTGTGTAATTCCCGGTGTTATGCTTGGGCAGCTTATCGGCCGATGGGGCAACTTCTGCAACGGAGAGGCGTTCGGCGGCATTATCGACGAAGGTTCACCACTGTATTTTTTGCGAATGGGACTTCAAAACCATATCACGGCGTCAAAATTCGGCACGACAGATATGGTGCTCGTCCACCCCACTTTCCTTTATGAGTCGCTGTGGAACTTGATAGGGTTTGTTCTTATAAATATCTTTTTCAAAAAGAAAAAGTATCACGGCGAAGTGCTTTTGTGGTATTTGGCATGGTATGGGCTCGGCAGATTTTTCATCGAACAGCTCCGTACGGATTCGCTCTACGTCGGGAACACCGACATACGCGTGTCTGCGGTCGTCGGAATTGCGTGCTTTATCGTGGCGTTGCCGATGATAATAGCTTTCCGCGTGATAATTGATAAACTTCAAAAGCACGGACAGCTTCCCGAGGGCGTTACCGTCGGTATTCCGTTTGTGCTCGGCATCAAGCGCGACGATATGTTCCGCACAAAAGACATCGACGTGAACGTAGACTTCAACACCGAGGAATTTGAAAAACACGAAATTGAAAGCGAAGAAGCGACGATGAAGAACATCAAATCGTCAAAAGAACTTTTTGAAGAAGAGCCTGTTGCGGATGAAACGGAAGAAAAATTCCAAATAACCGTAATTAAAAAGGAAGGTCCTGCCGAACAAACGGAAAAAGAAACTGAAACTCCAACGGAAACCGATGAAAAGGACAAGACCGAAACTGCCGCAAAAGAGGCTGAGAAACCCGAGGGAGAATAACGTTCATTTTGACAAGGGGGGCGTATGCCATGGGCAAAATAATAGACGGCAAGGCGATAGCCGCCGAAATTCGCTCAGAGGTGAAAGAAAGCGTTGCGGCGTTGAAATCCGTCGGCGTAACGCCGGGGCTCGCGGTGATATTGGCGGGAGATGACGCGGCGTCGCAGATATATGTAAAAAACAAAGCAAAGGCTTGCGACGAGGCGGGAATTTATTCCGAGGTCGTGCGCTTGCCCGGCGACGTTGATGAGCGGAGATTGCTTGAAACCGTAGAGATACTTAATCGCCGTGACGATATTCACGGGATACTCGTTCAGCTTCCTTTGCCGAAGCATATAAACGAAAAAACAGTTATAGAGAAAATATCAAAAGAAAAAGACGTAGACGCTTTTTCCTTTGAAAACGTCGGCAGAATAATGACGGGTCACGGCGCTTTTTTACCTTGCACGCCTGCCGGGGTTATCGAACTTCTTGAACGCAGCGGGGTGGAGATTGAGGGCAAAAATTGCGTTGTTGTCGGAAGATCTGACATTGTCGGCAAACCTCTGGCTATGATGTTGTTAAGTAAAAACGGAACGGTCGAGGTTTGTCATTCAAAAACAGAAGATTTGGCGGAACACACAAAGCGAGCGGATATTTTGGCGGTGGCGATCGGAAAGCCGAAGTTTATTTCCGCCGACATGGTAAAAGACGGCGCCGTTGTGATTGACGTTGGTATAAACCGCGACGAGAACGGCAAAGTTTGCGGCGACGTTGATTTCGAGCGTGTTTTGCCGAAGTGTTCTCTTATAACGCCGGTTCCGGGCGGGGTAGGGCCCATGACGGTGGCGATGCTGTTAAAAAACACGCTGGCTGCGGCGCAAATGCGAAATGGCACCGGTGAAAACTGAAAAAACGGCGCGAAATATATTGACAAAGCGACTGTTTTATGATAATATAATAATGTCAAAAGGGAGTAGTACGTCGCATAAGCGGCGTGTATGTGTCGTCAAGACGGTGCAGATCGGCGCCCGGTGCATACAGAATTACGATTTTACAAGACTTTTACGATTTTCCGTAAAAGTCTTTTTTGTTTTCCTTTTGAAAAACAAAAAACGCGCGGTGTTTTACAGGCTATACGGAAACCACAAAAAATATTTGCAGGAGGCAGTTATGTGCAGAATAGCGATAGGCGAGAACATCAGACGTTATAGAAATGAGAAGAATATGACACAGGAAGAATTCGGGCAGCTTCTAGGAATAAGCGCGCAGGCGATCTCAAAATGGGAAAATGAAAAGAATTATCCCGACATCGTGCTTTTGCCCGACATAGCACGTCTTATGGGAATGCAGGTCGGCAATTTCTTTGTCGAAGAGGAAAGAAATTGATTGCTTGGTTATTTCCATACAGCACCGCGCGAATTATAAGGAGATTTTTTTACAAACGATCATTTCGTTTGATACGGCGAACGCTCCGCTGAAAAACGTTGATTGCGTCGATATACCGCGGGAAAAATCGTGCTGAGCAATGCAGCGTTTTGCGTTTTTGAAACCTTTTTGCATAAAATCATCGGGAATAAATCTAAATATAAACCGTGAGAAAATAAAAAAATATGCTCAAAAGAAAATAGGCGGTAAATAAAGTTGACTTTTACGCTTTTTTGTGGTACAATCTCTTTTGCTGTCGAATAGGTAAAAAAATATTCGGCAAAAACGAACTGTTTCAGAGATGGTAAAAGAGAGATGCAATTATTCAGAGAAGAAAAAGATTCGATAGGAACGCTGAGCGTGCCCGAGCAGGCATATTACGGCGTGCAGACTCTTAGAGGCTACAATAATTTCCAAATAACCGGAGAGAAAATGGAGCCTGTATTCATTTATAATATTGCAAAAATAAAGAAAGCGGCGGCGATTGCAAACGCAAAGGCGGGAAGCATTTCTTCATCGACAGCCGACGCTATCGTTAAGGCGTGCGACGAAGTTATTTGCGGAAAGTTCGACGGAGAATTTATCACCGACGCAATTCAGGGCGGTGCGGGGACGACCGTCAATATGAACGTAAACGAGGTTGTTGCCAATCGCGCGACGGAGCTTGTTGGCGGTAAGAGGGGCGAGTATCTCGTCCATCCAAACGACGCTGTCAACTGTGCGCAATCGACAAACGACGTTATCCCATCGGCGGGAAAACTTACGTTGCTCGACTTGTTCAGCCCGATGGAAGAAAAACTAAATGCGCTGATAGACGCGCTTGATGAAAAAGCGGTCGAGTTTGACCGCGTGATAAAAATGGGCAGAACACAGCTTCAAGACGCTGTTCCGGTCCGTCTCGGGCAGGAATTTTCGGCGTTTTCGGCGGCGCTCAAACGTGACAGAGCGCGCATTTCTGCGTCTGTTGAAAGCATGAAGGTGCTCAACCTCGGCGGAACAGCCATAGGAACCTCGATCAACGTCGCTGACGGATATATCGAAAACGTTTATCCCGTACTCTCGCAGATAACCGGCTACTCTCTCAAACCCGCCGACAATCTTATAGATTCAACGCAGAACCTTGACGCTTTCGCGGATTTTTCCGCTTCGCTCAAAACCTTTGCGCTCGATCTTATAAAAATTTGCAACGATCTCCGCCTTATGTCAAGCGGTCCCCGCGCGGGACTTGAAGAAATATTCCTGCCCGCAATGCAAAACGGTTCGTCAATCATGCCCGGCAAGGTAAACCCCGTAATTCCCGAGGTCGTAACTCAGGTGGCATACAACGTTATCGGCAATGACCTTACGGTTTCGCTTTCAATTCAGGCGGGGCAGTTTGAGCTTAACCCCTATGAACCGGTTATATTCTTTAAACTTTTCGAGTCGCTTAAAACATTGACAGGCGCGCTCGATACGTTCACCGTAAACTGCGTAAAAGGTATAAAAGCTAATGAAGAACATCTTAAAGAGCTCGTTTCGTTCAGCACCGGAACGGTGACGGCACTAGCGCCCATGCTCGGCTATCAAAAAGCCGCCGACATAGCCAAGGAGGCTATCAAGCGCGGGATGAGTATCAAGAGCATACTGCTTGAAAAGAAGATCTTTATTGAGAAAGAAATCGATAAAATTCTTGATCCGTTCTCGATGACGTAAAATACGGAGATTTTGTAAAATACATTTAATATTCGCAAAAAACAACAGGCTGAAAAAATCAGCCTGTTTTTTGATGCAAACGACGTTAATTTGAATTAGTTATCATACTCGGTTTTAATTATGTTCGGTTTAATATCTTCGTTTGATTATTTCGTTTGTTTGCAAGAGAATGAGTTTTTTATTTTCCGTCGTTCTCAAAACGTTTCAGTGCCGCGCCGACAAAGCCCTTAAACAGCGGGTGAGGCTTGTTCGGCCTTGACTTAAACTCCGGGTGATACTGAACGCCGACGAAGAAATCGCGGTCGGTCAGCTCCACCGTTTCAACAAGCTCACCGTCCGGCGAAAGACCGCTGAGCGTCAACCCCGCGTTTTGCAGTGCCTCACGGTAGTTGTTGTTAAATTCATAGCGATGGCGGTGTCTTTCGGAAATTTGCATCACTCCATAGCATTTTGCCATGACCGTTTTCTCCTTTATAACACACGGGTAAGCGCCGAGCCGCAGCGTTCCGCCTTTGTTTATTTCGTCGCTTTGCCCCGGCATAAAGTCTATCACTTTATTTTTGCAGTTTTCATCGAATTCGCCGGAGTTTGCGTCTTTAATTCCCGCGGCGTTCCGTGCAAACTCTATCACCGCTATCTGCATTCCCAGACAAATTCCGAAATACGGCACGTCGTTTTCGCGCGCATATTTGGCTGTAAGTATCATCCCCTCGATGCCGCGTCCGCCGAATCCGCCCGGAACAATGATGCCGTCAAGCCCGCGTAGGCTTTCGTCTATATTGCTTTTGTTCAGTGCTTCGGAATCGATCCAGTGTATTTTTATATGCGTGTCATAGAAATATCCCGCATGGCGAAGTGCCTCCGCCACGGAAAGATACGCGTCGTGAAGCTGAACGTATTTGCCGACAAGCCCTATATTTACGGTTTTTGTTCTGTTTTTTATTTTTCTCACCATTTCCGCCCATTCGTCAAGGTCGGGTTTCGGCGCGTCTATGCCGAGTTCTCTGCAAACTACTGACGAAAAATTTGCTTTTTCAAGCATCAGCGGCGCTTCGTAAAGGTTGGGCAGGGTGATGTTTTCTATTACGCAATCTTCTTTTACGTTGCAGAAAAGCGCGATTTTTTTGAATATCGACTCTTCGAGCGGCTCGTCGCAGCGAAGCACGATGATATTCGGGCTGACTCCCATGCTTTGAAGCTCCTTTACCGAATGCTGAGTCGGTTTGGACTTATGTTCGTCCGAACCGCTCAAAAACGGAACGAGCGTAACGTGGATGAACAGACTGTTCTCTTTGCCGACTTCAAGCGAAATTTGGCGAGCTGCCTCGATAAACGGTTGCGATTCTATGTCGCCTATCGTTCCGCCTATCTCTGTTATTACGACGTCGGCGCCGCTTTTCTTGCCGACGCGATAGACAAAATCTTTTATTTCGTTTGTTATGTGCGGAATGACCTGAACGGTTGAGCCGAGGTATTCCCCGCGCCGCTCTTTGCTGATAACGTTCCAATACACTTTGCCTGTGGTAAGGTTTGAATATTTGTTCAGATTTTCGTCGATGAATCGTTCATAGTGACCGAGGTCAAGGTCGGTTTCGGCGCCGTCTTCGGTGACGTATACTTCGCCGTGCTGATACGGACTCATTGTACCAGGGTCTACGTTTATGTAAGGATCCAGTTTTTGAGAAGCAATTTTCAGCCCTCTTGATTTCAGCAGTCGTCCGAGGGACGCTGCGGTTATTCCTTTTCCGAGCCCTGACACAACGCCGCCCGTAACGAAAATATATTTTGTCATAATATTCACTCCTTTACTATTGTATTGTTATTTTATAAAGTAAATACGCCTTGCAATAAAAACAAGCAAGGCGTTTTACATTAAAATGTCGGATATTTGATTAAAAATGTTTTTGTGCTGTTGTTATCTTATTATAATGCTGTTCCTTTCCGGTCCCACGGAAACGTATTTTATGTGACATCCTATCGCTTTTTCCGTCATTTCGACGTATGCGCGGGCAGCCTCGGGCAGGTCTTTCCATTCTCTTATACCGGAAATATCGCACATCCAACCGTCAACGTATTCGATGACGGGTTTCGCGTCGTCGATCTCGGATGGGAACGGAAAGTCGTCGCGTACTTTTCCGTCAACGGTGTAGTGTGTGCAGACGGGTATCTTTTTCATATAGCTGAGCACGTCGAGCTTTGTCAGCGCGATCTCAGTCGCGCCCTGAGTCTGCACTCCGTATCTTGTAGCTACAAAATCGATCGGTCCGACTCTTCTCGGTCTGCCTGTTTTTGCGCCGTACTCTCCGCCTGCTTCGCGCAGTTTTTCCGCTTCTTCGCCGAACATCTCACATGTGAACGGTCCCTCGCCCACGCACGTTGAATATGCCTTGACGACGCCTGTAACTCGGTCGAGTTTGGCTGATGTAAAGCCGGAACCGACGGGAGCGTATGCCGCTATGGCGTTGGATGAGGTGGTATAAGGATAAATGCCGAAATCTATATCTCGCAAAGCCCCGAGCTGAGCCTCGAACATAATATTTTTGCCGTTCTCGGAGGCTCGGCGGAGAAAATCACTTGTGTTTGTAATGAACGGTTTTATTTTCTCGCCGTAGGTGTCAAGCCACTCGTCAAGCGTCTGCTCGGTGTAAGGCTCTGCACCGTAAACTTTCGTTATTATGAGGTTTTTCCATTCGAGCAGCTGCATAAGATGCTCTTTGAGTTTTTTCGGGAAAAGCAATTCGCCGGCGAGGACGGTTTTTTTCTGGAATTTATCGGAATAGAACGGAGCGATGCCCTGTTTTGTCGAACCGTATTTTTTATCCGCCAAGCGTTTTTCTTCAAGTTCGTCGAGCAGTCGGTGCCACGGCAACAAAAGTGAAGCGCGGTCGCTTATTTTCAAATTTTCCGGGGTAATTGCCACGCCTTTTTCACGCACAACTTCAATTTCCTTCCAAAGATTTTCCGCGTCGAGCGCCACGCCGTTGCCGAGAACATTTACAACGTTTTTGCGGAATATTCCCGAAGGGAGCAGATGAAGCGCGAATTTGCCATAGTCGTTTATAACTGTGTGGCCGGCGTTTCCGCCGCCTTGGTATCTTACAACCACATCATATTCCTCAGTCAGAAGGTCAACCATTCGGCCTTTTCCCTCGTCGCCCCAGTTAATACCTACGATTGCACAGTTGGACATTTTTCTTTTCTCTCCTTGTTGATATGATAATAATTTGTTAAATTGAACTGAAAGTAAATTGTTGTTTATCTCACCGCAAACAAGAGCTTGTCGTATGTCGGATACGGCCATACGCTTTCATCCGTCATCGTTTCCGCCTCGTCCGCATAACGGCGAAGCTCCGCCATTTTCGGTATCATTATATCGCGTATCATATTGCTTTGCTCGGTGACGTCCGCTATCGCTTTTATTTTCAAAAGCGTCTTTTCAAGTATTTCCGTCGTCGAATATGTCAACGTCGTAAGTTCAGCAAGCTTGTTCGCCGCCACGACCTCATACGTCGCCTCGATACCGTAATTTCTTTTATCGTTTGTAGCCCGAACGAGCTTTGTCGAGAAAGCCGATATGGCGGGCAAGATCTCTTTCTTTGCCATGTCTATCATCGTCGCCGCTTCTATCATCACCGTTTTTGCGTAATTTTCAAGCGTTATCTCGTATCTTGCGCGGATCTCCGTTTCGGTAAATACGCCTTGACGCGTCAGCATATCGACGTTTTTCTTTTCAAGCACTTTCGGCAGGCAGTCGGGCGTAGTTTTTAAGTTCGACAACCCTCTTCCTTCCGCTTCTTTTACCCACGCGCTGTCATAGCCGTTGCCGTTGAATATTATGCGCTTGTGCGCTTTTATCGTTTCGCGAAGCAGAGTGTTGAGATCCTCTGCAAAGTTTTCGCTGCCTTCGAGCCTGTCGGCAAACTCTTCAAGAACTTCCGCCACCGAGGCGTTCAGCATTACGTTGGGTTCCGCAATAGAGTTTGACGAACCCGGCATACGAAACTCGAACTTGTTGCCGGTAAAAGCGAAAGGCGATGTGCGGTTGCGGTCGGTCGTGTCGCGCAAAAATTGCGGGAGTGCAGGTACGCCGAAAAGCATCTTTTTGCGCTCGACGCTCTCATACGGAGCGTCGTTTTCTATCGCGTCAAGAACAGCCGTCAGTTCCTCGCCCAAAAACATCGAAACGACGGCGGGCGGGGCTTCGTTTGCTCCGAGACGGTGATCGTTGCCGGCTGATGCGACGGATATGCGGAGAAGATCCTGATATTCGTCAACGGCTTTTATCACGGCGCACAAAAACAGCAGGAATTGAGCGTTTTCGTGCGGAGTTTTCCCCGGTTTTAATAGATTTGTTCCCTTGTCGGTGGCGATAGACCAGTTGTTGTGCTTGCCTGAACCGTTCACCCCGTTAAACGGCTTTTCATGAAGCAGACATACAAGTTTATGGCGCTGAGCCACCTTTTTCATTATTTCCATCGTCAGCTGGTTGTGATCGGTGGCGATATTTGTGGTTGTATATATCGGGGCGAGCTCGTGCTGAGCGGGCGCTACCTCGTTATGTTCGGTTTTGGCATAAATACCGAGCTTCCACAGCTCTACGTTGAGATCCTGCATAAATTCGGCTACGCGCTGAGCGATGGAACCGTAATAGTGATCGTCAAGCTCTTGCCCCTTTGGTGCGCTCGCGCCGAAAAGCGTTCTTCCGGTGAAGATAAGGTCTTTGCGCTTCTCGTACATATCGCTGTCGATGAGGAAGTATTCTTGTTCCGGTCCTACCATTGCTCTTACGCGCTTGACCGTAGTGTTGCCGAACAGGGTAAGTATTCTCAGCGCCTGCTTGTTGAGCGCTTCCATACTGCGAAGAAGCGGCGTTTTTTTGTCGAGCGCCTCGCCGCCGTATGACGTGAACGCCGTCGGAATACAGAGCGTTTTATCTTTTATAAACGCATAAGAGGTAGGATCCCACGCGGTATATCCGCGCGCTTCAAACGTCGCGCGAAGCCCGCCGGACGGGAAAGACGAGGCGTCCGACTCACCTTTAATCAACGCGTCGGCGGAAAATTCCATTATAACTCGTCCGTCGGGGGAGGGGGATATGAAACTCTCGTGTTTTTCGGCGGTGACGCCGTTGAGCGGCTGGAACCAATGCGTGTAGTGCGTAGCTCCCTTTTCGATAGCCCATTTTTTCATCGCGTCGGCGACGGCGCTTGCAAGTCTGACGTCGAGCTGCTCGCCCTCGTCGATCGTTTTTTTAAGCGATTCATAAACTTCGGCCGACAAGGTGGCTTTCATCACTCGGTCGTCAAACACCATACTTCCGAAATAATCCGAAATCATATTTTCACATCCTTCCAAACGGGTTTTTTATAAAAAAAGCGGCAAATGCTCCGAAGAAGCGAAATACTTCCACGGCCACATTTGCCTCTTAAACAAGGTTATTTTACACTCATAAAAATGAAATGTCAATGCTGTTTTTAAAATTTCGGCATAAAAAGGCGAATTTCCATAAAATAACCAAAAAAATTGATATTTGCTGAATTATTTTGTTTTATTATTCAAAACGGGGCGTTTTTTTCAGGTGGTTATTGACAATCGGTGAAAATTTGTTTATAATAAGAAAAAATTCCGAAGAAGGAGCGCGCAATTATGAAGTCCACACGATTTTTCTATTATTACTTTACACTTGCGGACAGGACCTCTTTCGGAGAAGATCGTTATTAATCGGTTTTTGAAAAGATGATTTGTCCGCAATTCGTCGTGCGAGTTTATTTTTGCACACAGAATTGCGGTTTTTGTTTTCGGAGGATAAAAACATGGTATCTCAAAAAATGTTCGAGCTCGGCCGACGCAGCTCGAAAATAAGGCAGATAGCCGAATACGGCAGGGCGAGAAAAGCCGAGATTGGGAACGAAAAAGTTTTTGATTTTTCGCTCGGAAATCCGAGCATTCCCGCGCCGGAAAAAGTGCGCGAGGAGCTTATAAGGCTTATTGAAACCACACCCGCCGAGGTGCTTCACGGCTACACGTCGTCGGCGGGCGACATGGGCGTAAGGGAAAGTATTGCGAAATATTTATCTGAAACGTTCGGTGCAAATGCCGACGCGTCGCTTATATATATGACTTGCGGCGCCGCGGCGTCACTTTGCATTTCATTTACGGCTTTGCTTGCAAAAGGCGACGAGGTGATTGTACCATCGCCGTATTTTCCCGAATACAAGGTGTTTATCGAAAAAGCGGGCGGGGTGACGGTCACCGTTCCGTGTGAGGATAAAACGTTCAAACTCGATATTAAGGCGATAGAAGCCGCAATAAACGAAAGAACCCGCATAGTGCTTATAAACACTCCCAACAATCCGACGGGCGCCGTATATTCGGAGCGTGAGATCAAAGCTCTGGCGGATTTGATGCAAAAAAAAGAAAAAGAATTGAACCGAGAAATATATCTGCTCTCTGACGAGCCGTACAGGGAACTTTACTACGGCGAGGGAAAGCTGCCGTTCGTGCCGAATTACTATAAAAGGTCGATCGTGGCATATTCATACAGCAAATCGCTCTCGCTTCCCGGTGAGAGAATAGGATATATTTTCGTTTCTCCCGAATGTCCGTCTGCCGACGACGTGTTCGCCGCCGTCTGCGGCGCCGGGCGAAGCCTCGGATATGTATGCGCGCCGGCGCTTTTCCAACGGATGATACCGGGTGTGCTCGGATTGACGAGCGACATTTCGGAATACAGAGAAAACCGGGAAATACTCGTTGGGGCGCTGACGGAGATGGGATATGAACTGACCCCGCCCGACGGAGCGTTCTATATGTTTATAAAATCGCCGGAGGATGACGCCGAGCTATTTTGCGAGAGAGCAAAAAAACACGAGATTTTGCTTGTGCCGAGCGATGATTTCGGCGTAAAAGGCTACGCGCGGCTTGCATATTGCACGTCGAGGGCGACGGTGATAAACTCTCTTCCCGCATTTAAGGCGTTGATGGACGAATATAAAAAGTGAGCATGTAGCTGAAAAAGATTTATAATCGAAAGCAATATAATTTCAAAAAAAATCAAAAACCGAAAACTTCCGTTTTGCTCATACGGAACAGGAGGAAAAATGAACGAACTTGAAAAAGCGCGAAAACAAATTGATGAAATAGATGAGAAAATGGCGAAGCTCTTTTGCGAGAGAATGGACGCTTCGCGTCAGGTGGCAATGTATAAAAAAGACCACGGATTGAGAGTTTTCGATCCGGTGCGGGAAGAAGCCGTGATGAAGAAGAGCGTCACGAGAATAGATGACGAGGAACTTCGCGGATATTTTGTGAACTTTGTCCGCGCGAATATGGAAATTTCAAAGGCGTATCAAGCGCGCCTGCTCGACGGTATGCGGATCGCTTTTTCAGGCGTTGAGGGGGCGTTTGCATCGATTGCCGCAAAACGCGTGTTCCCGACGGCAAAAACGGTCGGCTACGGTGATTTTGAGGCGGCGTACAGGTCGGTTGAACGCGGCGAATGTGACGCGGCGCTGCTGCCGATAGAAAACAGCACAAACGGCGACGTCGGGCAGGTGATGGATCTTGCGTTCTTCGGCTCGCTTTATGTAAGCGGTGTGTATGATATTGAGATCGTGCAAAATCTGCTCGGGGTACGCGGCGCGACGATAAACGACGTGAAAACCGTGACGAGTCACCCGCAGGCGCTCGGTCAGTGTAAACCGTTTATATCTTCTCATGGCTTTGAAACGGTCGAGGCAGTAAATACTGCGGTCGCGGCGGCAAACGTCGTTGAGAAAAACGACAAGACGGTAGCCGCTATCGGAAGTGAGGAGGCGGCGCGCATCTATGGGCTGGACATACTTCAATCTCACATAAACGAAAAAGGCTCGAATACAACGCGCTTTGCGGTATTTACGAGAGCGATGAAAGAGCCTTCGCCGGGCGACGCGCAGTTTATTATGTTGTTCACCGTTAAAAACGAGGCGGGCGCGCTTGCGCGCGCCGTAAACACGATAGGTTCGCACGGAATAAACCTGCGCGCGATAAAAAGCCGCCCGACAAAGCAGATTTCGTGGAGCTATTATTTCTTCTGCGAGGGCGAGGGATGCCTTGCAAGCGACAACGGCAAGCAAATGGTAGAAGAACTGAAACAAACGTGTAACGACTTAAAAATAATAGGTTCGTTTGAAAAAGAAATTTTGATGTAAGGAGAATAGCCCGTGATAATTTCCGTAAAGACAAGGGACGGCGAATATCCTATAATAATTGAAAAGGGAGCGCTCAACCGCGCCGGTGAGGTTTTTAAGCTCGACAGGCGGTGCTTTATTGTGACCGACGACGGAGTGCCTGAGCAATATGTAAAAACTCTTGCCGCCCAATGCAAAGAGAGCGTTGTTTTTAAAATCAAGGCGGGGGAAGAGAGCAAAACGCTTGATTCTTTCTCTGCCGGGCTTAAAATGATGCTTGAATACGGGTTTACACGCTCTGACTGCGTTGCAGCCGTCGGCGGCGGCGTTGTTGGGGATTTAGCCGGATTTATCGCTTCGGCATTCATGCGCGGCGTCGATTTTTACAACGTTCCGACAACGGTGCTGGCTCAGGTAGATTCATCCGTCGGAGGAAAAACCGCCGTAAATTTTGAAGGATCCAAAAATATGATTGGCGCGTTTTATCCGCCGAGGGCGGTTTTGATAGATCCGGAAACGCTGAAAACCTTGCCGCAAAGACAAATCTCCAACGGCTTGGCGGAGGCGGTGAAGATGGCGGCGTGTATGGACGAGAAACTGTTTTCATTGATAGAAAACGGTGACGTATATAAAAATCTTGAAGAAATAATCGCGGGTTCGGTAATGATAAAAAAACACGTGGTCGAACAAGACGAGCGCGAGCGAGGATTGAGACGCTTGCTGAATTTCGGGCATACGTTGGCGCACGCGATAGAGGCGGAGAGTATTCGCGGGGGGAAAACGCTTTATCACGGCGAATGTGTTGCGATCGGAATGCTTCCGCTTTCGTCTGAGAAAGCGAGGGCGAGACTTGTGCCGGTGCTGAAAAAACTATCTCTCCCGACAGAACTTGATATTGACGCCGAAAAAATACTCGACGCAACTTTACACGACAAAAAGAAAAACGGGGAAAATATAACTCTTGTGCGGCTGAAAGACATCGGCAAATATGAATTTGACACGGTGCCGTTTGACGAATGGGAACATGAGGTGAAAGGGTGGTTTGAAAAATGAAAAACACGTTTGGAAATAATATTTCTCTCACGCTTTTCGGCGAAAGCCACGGCGATGCCATAGGATGTGTGATAGACGGGCTCCCCGCGGGAGTTGAGGTCAGCGGCGACGATATTGCACACGCGCTCGATCTTCGCCGGCCGAGCGGTAAAATATCCACCTCGCGCGTGGAGCATGACGAATTCAAGATACTCAGCGGCGTTTTCAATGGCAAAACGACCGGCACACCCATATGTATATGCATTCCAAACGCCGATACACGCTCAAAAGATTACACCCCGTCGATCATTCGCCCGGGTCATGCGGATTTTACCGCATATGAAAAATATCACGGCTTTCAAGACTATCGCGGCGGCGGCCATTTCAGCGGCAGGCTTACGGCCCCGCTCGTATGTGCGGGGGCGATAATTGCGGGATCACTGAAAAAGAAAGGAATATATATCGGCACGCACCTGCTCAGATGTGCAGACGAGAGCGACCGCGCGTTTGAAAACTATGAAGACGACATAGAGCGTCTTTCATCGATTTCTTTCCCCGTGCTCGATGAAGCCGCGGGTGAGAAGATGAAAGCCGAAATTGAGAAAGCCAAGCTCGAAGGCGACAGCGTAGGGGGCGTGCTCGAAACGTGCGTTATCGGTTTGCCGACGGGGCTCGGCGAGCCGTGGTTTGACACGGTTGAGGGCGTGCTTTCGCACGCGCTGTTCTCGATTCCGGCGATAAAGGGGGTTGAGTTCGGGCTGGGATTTGCGCTTTCCGACATGAGAGGCAGCGAAGCCAACGACGCGTTTTGCGTGGGCGGAGGCAAAATTCAGACAAGAACCAACAACTGCGGCGGTATCCTCGGCGGAATAACCGACGGCATGCCGCTGATTATAAGAACGGCGGTGAAACCGACGCCGACGATAAATAAATCTCAACAGACGGTTGATTATCTTAAACGCGAGCAGACCGAAATATCGTCGGTCGGAAGGCACGACCCGTGCGTAGCTCACAGGGCGCGCGCGGCGGTGGACGCCGTGACGGCGCTCGTTATAGCCGACCTTTATGCCGCACGTTACGGCACGGAGGGGCTTATTTCGGAGGAACACGAATGAAATACGGCTGCATAGGCGAAAAGCTCGGGCACAGCTTTTCGGTTGATATTCACAGGCTGATAAACGAATATGAATATGTGCTTGCCCCTATGCCGGCGGAGGAGCTTGAAAGGTTTATGACCGAGCGAGATTTTATCGGTATAAACGTGACGATTCCGTATAAACGAGCGGTGATGCCGTATCTTGAAAAGATAAGCGACGAGGCGGCGCTTTGCGGCGCGGTAAACACGATAATAAACAAAGACGGCAAACTGTACGGTTTCAATACGGATTTTCTCGGTATGCGGGCGCTTATTGAGAAAAACGGCATTGAACTAAGCGGCAAAAACGTGCTTATTCTCGGCAGCGGCGGTACGTCCGGCACGGCAAGCGCGCTTTGCCGCGCGCTCGGAGCAGGCAGGGTCGAGCGCGTTTCGCGCACGCCGAAAGACGACATGATAAATTACGAAACGGCAACGACGCGAGATGATACTGACGTTATAATCAACACCACCCCTTGCGGAATGTTCCCGAACCTTTTCGGTCAGGCGATCGATATTTCCGCATTTCCGCGGCTTTCGGGCGTTGTTGACGCGGTGTACAATCCTTTGCGCTCACAACTCGTGCTTGACGCGAAAAGCAGAGGGATAAACGCTGTCGGCGGACTTTATATGCTCGTTTCACAGGCGACGTATGCCGCCGAGATATTTACCGGAAAAAATATAACCGACAGAACAGACGAGATATACGATAAACTCGTAAAAGGAAAAGAAAATATCGTGCTTATAGGCATGCCCGGCAGCGGCAAGACGACGATAGGCAAAAAACTTGCCGAAAAGCTCAGCTTTGAATTTATCGACACCGACGACGAGATAATAAAGCTTGACGGAAGAGAAATAAAGGATATTTTCTCAAATGACGGCGAGAGATATTTCAGGGAAAAAGAGAGCGAGGTCATTCGCTTTGCAGCCGCAAAACAAAGCGCGGTGATAGCGACGGGCGGCGGCGCAATACTAAATGACGAAAACGTGCGAAATCTTAAAATGAACGGCAAACTCATTTTCATTGATGCGCCGCTTGGCGACCTTGCGGCGACGTTGTCAAGACCGCTTTCGTCAGACAGGGCGGCGCTTGAAAAAAGATATGCGGAGCGGTATGACAGATACCGATCGATCGCCGACATAACGGTGCCGATAAGCCGGAATATTGAGGAAAACCTCGGTTTGATTGAAAGGATGATACGATGAAAATACTTGTTTTAAACGGCCCGAACATAAATTTTCTGGGCATAAGAGAGCCCGGCATTTACGGCAGAGAAACGTATGACGATCTTTGCGCAAAATGCAGAGAATATGCCGTTGAAAAGGGAATCGACGTCGAGTTTTACCAGTCAAATCACGAGGGGGCGCTCGTTGACGCAATACAAAACGCTTACGGAGAGTTTGACGGGATTGTTTTTAATCCCGCGGCATATACTCACACGAGCATAGCGCTGCTCGACGCGCTGAAAGCCGTCGGTATTCCGACGGTCGAGGTGCATATTTCCGACGTATCGAAGCGAGAGGATTTCAGACAAGTAAGTTACGTTCGCTCGGCATGTGTGGCGACTGTCGCCGGCATGGGTACGGACGGGTATTTAAAAGCCATGGATATTCTTTTGGGAGAAAAATAATATGAAGATAAAAATATGCCCGTCGAAAGCAGCGGGAAAGGTTTTCGCGCCGCCGTCGAAAAGTGTCGCGCACCGATGCCTTATCTCTGCATTTCTGGCTGACGGCGAGAGCAAAATTTCACCGATACAGCTTTCGGATGATGTTTCGGCGACGATAGACGCGATAAAAGCGCTCGGAGGAAAAGTTGAAATAAATGACGGCGCGGCGATAGTGCGCGGCGGTATCGACGTGTCGGACGGCGCGGTTATCAACTGCCGCGAAAGCGGAAGCACGCTTAGATTTTTAATACCGATATGCCTTCTTACCGGCAAGAAAATAACTCTTGTCGGCACGGAAAAACTGCTTTCAAGGCCGCTTTCGGTATATGAGGACATTTGCAGGCGATATGGGTTTTTGTTTGAAAAAACAAAAGATTCGCTTACGGTCAGCGGTCGGTTGAAAGCCGACAGATATGTTATTTTGGGCGATATTTCGAGTCAATTTATAACGGGGCTTTTGTTTGCTTTGCCGACGCTTCACGGTGACAGTGAAATTGTAATTGACGGCAAATTCGAGAGCGCGTCATACGTCGATATAACGTTGCAAGTGCTCAAAACGTTCGGCGTTATTATAGAGAAAAGAGAAAAATCATTTTTTATCCGAGGCGGACAACGGTATACGCATTGTTCCGCAACGGTAGAGGCGGACGAATCGAGTTCGGCGTTTCTCGACGCGCTGGGATTGTTCGGCGCCGTTGAGGTAATCGGGCGAAACCCCGAAACGAAGCAGGGAGATAAAGTATATACCGAGCTTTTTAAACGTCTGACGGACGGTCAGCCGACGGTAGACATTTCCGATTGCCCGGACCTTGCCCCCGTCATTATGACTCTTGCCGCGATTTATCGCGGCGCGACGCTTGTCGGCACGCGCAGACTCAAACTTAAAGAATCGGACAGAGGGGCGGCGATGGCGGAAGAACTTAAAAAGTTCGGCGCCGAAATTGACGTGGGCGACGACGTCATAACCGTAAAAAAAGCCGACCTGCATACACCTGTGTGTGAACTTTCCTCGCACAACGACCACCGCATAGTTATGGCAATGTCGGTCGTCGCAAGTATTTACGGCGGTGTAATTGACGGCGCGGAAGCCGTAAACAAGAGTTATCCGAATTATTTTAAAACGATAAAGGAATTGGGGATCGAACTGTATGAAACTGAATAAAAACTCCGAAACGACGATACTTATCGTCGGTTTGGGACTTCTCGGCGGAAGTTATGCAAAGGCGTTAAAGAAAAAAGGATATACGGTGATAGCTATCGAAAAACGTCAGTCAGCCATAGACTATGCGCTTGAAAACGAAATAATCGACGAGGGAATGTCAACTGTTGACAGAGCGTTCATCTCACGCGCGTCGCTTGTTGTTTTTGCGCTTTATCCGAAAGTGTTTTTGAGATGGATCGACGAATTTGCTTCTTTGTTTAAGGCGGGGGTAATACTGACCGACGTCACGGGTGTTAAGAGCTGTATTGTTGACGAGGTGCAGAGCAAGTTGCCGGACGGGGTGGAGTTTATAGCGGCGCACCCCATGGCCGGGCGCGAGGTATACGGTGTTGAAAACAGCGATGACAGGATATTTCAAAACGCAAACTTCATAGTTGTTCCGACGGAAAAAAACACGCAGGAAGGGATAGATACCTGCAAAGAACTCGGGCGAGAGCTTGGGTTTAGTGATATTTCGGTGCTTTCGGCAAAAAAGCATGACGAAATGATAGCGTTTTTGTCACAGTTGACGCATTGCATTGCTGTCAGCCTTATGTGCGCAAGCGACGACGACGGCATCGTGCATTATACGGGCGACTCGTTTCGAGATCTTACCCGCATCGCACGCATAAACGAGGATATGTGGACCGAACTGTTTATGCTCAACCGTTCCCCGTTGCTTTATGAAATGGAGAATTTCTCAAAACAATTTGAAAGGCTGTATTCAGCTTTAAAAGACGGCGACGAGGAAACAATGAAAGAAATGATGAAACTATCAACGCGCCGCCGCGCGCTGTTCGATAAGAAAGGAAACGATAAAAAATGAGCGTTGATAACAATAACCTTATGAATATGGATTTTAAGCGCAAGTTGCCGATTCCAATGGAGATAAAGGCGGAATTTCCGCTTACAGACGAGATGATGGCTGTCCGCGACGCGCGCGCAAAAGAAATTACCGACATTTTCGAGGGGAGATCAAAAAAATTTATTCTTATAATAGGCCCGTGTTCCGCCGATAATCGCGAGGCGGTGCTCGAATATCTTGCCCGCTTGCAGATTGTGGCGAACGAGGTAAAAGACAAACTGTTTATTATTCCGAGAATATATACAAATAAGCCAAGAACAACGGGTGACGGATATAAAGGGATGCTTCACCAGCCGGATCCTACGCGCCATTCGGATATGTTGAAAGGTATCATCGCCATAAGAGAACTTCACCGCGACGCGCTGAAACTTTGCGGCTTTACATGCGCCGACGAGATGCTTTACCCCGAAAATCACCGCTATCTTTCCGATCTTCTCGCTTACGTTGCCGTCGGCGCGCGCTCGGTCGAAAATCAACAGCACAGGCTGACCGCTTCCGGACTCAGCATCCCCGTCGGTATGAAAAACCCGACAGGCGGCGATCTTTCCGTAATGCTCAACGCCATTCACGCGGCGCAAGGTTCACATACGTTTCTTTATCGCGGGTGGGAAGTCAAAAGCGAGGGGAACCCCCTGGCACACGCTATAATGCGCGGATACGTTGACGGAACAGGCAAGTGCGTATCAAACTACCACTACGAAAACTTAGAGGAACTTTATGCCCATTACGTCGAGGCGGGACTGAAAAATCCCGCTTGCATCGTTGATGCAAACCACGCAAACTCCGGCAAAAAGTATATCGAGCAGATACGAATTTCAAACGACGTCGTTTACAGCTGCAATCACAACGATGATATTCGCTCGATGGTAAAGGGAATTATGATCGAAAGTTATCTTGAAGACGGCGCGCAAAAGATAGGCGATAACGTCTTCGGCAAATCGATCACCGACCCGTGCCTCGGCTGGGAAAAATCGAAAGCGTTGATTTATGAAATAGCGGACAAAATCAAATAAAAAAATAAAAACGCTCCTTTGCGGGAGCGTTTTTTGTTTGCCGTAAAGAATGAATACACCCCGAAAGCACGAGCATTTTCGGGGTGAGAATCGGGATTATTTCTTGCAGTCGAAAAATGCGACCATCGGCCTGTTGTCGGGCGAGAGCATCTTTGTTATGTTAATATCTTTCATCTGCGGATTTTTGCAATAGCGCAAGGTAAACGCATATCCGGCGGAAAGACCGTGGCGGTCGTATTCGGGATATTTGTTGTCGATTGGTGCAGGTGCGGGAGCGGTGGAGTTTTCACAGCCGCCGAACGCGACGATGTTCCAGTTTTCAAACGATATGTTCTCGATGCTTTGCTCGTGGCATTGACCGACGACGAGCGTTTCATAAATAGGCAGCGGATGACCGTGTGTTCTCGGGCAGCGGAAGTTGAGCGAACGGAACGTCACGCCGTCGATTTTGCTCGTTCTTACGTCGTCGATCCCGCGCGGCAAACGGTTTCTCGCGCCTGTTACGATATACGCGGGGGCTGATGCGTCTGTAATATCGAATCGCTCGAAGAGCACATCGTGAACGTACGCGCCGTCTACCGTTTCAAGCGAAACGCCGCAGCGATTTACGTTTTTGATGAAGCAGTCGCAAAATGACGCGTGTTCAAGCGTATAATACGTGTCTGTTCCGAACTTGTCGGCGGAGGCGAGTGAGCTTATCATAAGGTCGTGCGCGTCGATGTTCTCGCATCCGAAAATGTCGGAACTCTTAAAGCACAGCCCGTCGTCGCCCGCCATTATATTGCAGTGATAAACGGAAATGTTTTTGCAGTCAACAGGGTCGATGCCGTCGCGATTCGGGGTGTTCATGCAGTTGAGCCGCAGGTTTTTTATTGTTATATTGCGGCTTGAAAGCGGGACGACAGTCCAGAAAGCGCTGCGTCTGAGGTTGAGGTTTTCAACTGTTATTTCGTTTGAATACGTTATGTAGATTATATCCGGGCGCGCGTCAAGCTCGCGGCAGTCGGCTACGGGGTCGTTCATCTTAAAACGATATTTGCCGTTGCCGTCTATAATTCCGCCGCCGGTCACCGTTATGTTTCTTATTTTTTCGCCGTAGAGTAGCCCACGACCGAGCTGACGGTGAGCGCAGAGGGATCTGCCCGGAACCCTGAGCGGATATTTGGAATGGTCCTGACTGCCTATGATAACGGCGTCGGGTGCAACGAAAAACGTCATGTCGGAGGCAAGCGTTATCTCACCCGTCATAAATACTCCGCCGTGAACGTAAACCGTGCCGCCTGTATATGCCGCGGCTTTGATCGCCGCGTTGATTGCTTCCGTGTCGTCGGTTTTGCCGTTGCCTTTCGCGCCGAATTTCTTTACGTCGAATACTTTTCCGCTCAGAATTCCGCGTGCCAAAGATACGTCGTCATAAACCCTTATGTGGTTTGCAAACATCTCGGCGCCGTCGGAGCATGAATATTCAACGCGAGAGATCTCGCCGGCTTTTTCCGCGAATTTAACGCCCTTAACACGTTCCGCGCCGTCTATCCACAAATCATACGTTTTCTTATTTGTGTCGAGAACGAACCTTACCTCATACCAGTTTTCAGCGGGATAATAGCAATAGGGGGTGAGGTCGTCGAGGATATTTTCCCATTTTCCGCCGACGAGGGCAAACACGCTGTTTTTATAAAGTGCTACGCCGGCAGCCGTATTTGAAGCGGAATCTTTTGCAAATACGGCGCTGCAATCGGCGTTTGAGATGAACAGGCGAGTTTCCAGCGACAGTTTTCCGCTTACGGCGGGGAAATCGTAGCCGGCGGCGCCGTGTGAAACTTTAACACTCTTGTTTTCTTCAAACGGGAAAGGACAAAGCTCGGCTTTTGCGTTTTCACTCAGAGAAAGCGCGGGCAGAGAGACAATATCGTCGTCCGTGACGAAAACTTCCGTGTTTTCGGTCACTTTGATATAATCTATCAACATTTCGCCGCCGCGGCAAACGAAACTGGAAATATCGGCGTTGGGAATGCCTGTGCTTGTGCCGCGTATCGTGTGATTTACCGTGACGGAGGTTGAGCATTTGCTGAAATCATAGCTTGCCTCTATTGTTGTGGGAACGCAATATTCGGCATCACAAACGGGGGTTGCTCCGCAAAAGATTTTCCCGCCCTTAATTATTATCGAGCCGAAAAGGTATTCGCCGCCTTCATTTAACAGAGTTACCGTCGTTTTTGCTATCAGCTTTCCGCCGTATGCGCCGGGAGAAGTTGAATATTTAAGAAATGCGTCGCCGCGCAGACGAACGGATTTATATTTTTCGTCATCTTCATATGCGGAAATGGCCGATACGTCGCCGCCCCAAACAAAACTGTCGGGTATTCCGAAATTGAAGCATTCGCTTATGATACATCCGTATTCGTTGCGGTAATCGCGCGAGATATATTTTCTGTCATTCTGTGTGTTTGCAGGCGCTGAAACGAGCGCGCCGGGTGCTGTTTCTTCTTTTGAAACGACAATTAGAAAGTAGTGATGATAATTGCCTGAAAAATCGGCTGTAATAACGTGCTCGCCGGCGGATATTTCACGAGAGAAAAGTGCGTAGTGCGTCGTTTTGTCGCTCATCAGTATCTCCGCTCCGCAGGGCTTAAAGTCATTTCTCAGCCACTGTGGAACGTCGTTTTTCGCCGCGGCTTCTCCGTCGAACGCAAGATAAAGCACGCTGTTCTTTTCGGCGTAGAAATCGCATTCCTGATGGTCGTCTTTGCCGTCGAGTATCGAATCGTACGTCACGATATAGTCCGCGCCTTTAAGCGCGTCAATGCCGTATTTCAAAACGAACAGATCGGAATTTGAGTGGACTTTCGCTTTTTTATCGAAATTCGGGCAAACGTAATACCAGCCGTCCGTATCCCACGGGGGACAAAAACGCGAAACGGACGGTGTTTGCGGCAGAGAATAACTTGTTTTCATTTTCAGCACTTCCTTAAACGGTATTTTTACATATTGATTTTATCATATCCGCCGAACGTTTTCAAGATGTTTGCTTTTAAATAAATATACTAATGCATCGTTTTGTGCTTTTTGCAAATTCATATAAATGTTTGGTGACGTTTCATAATGTCACTTACCCTCACGCAAAGTAGCCGTTTATCTGTCGTTTGCCCTTAAAATCAATTTTAGCGATATGTATTGACAAAAAACGCGGCATATGATATAATATAGTAAATTAAACTTGACAAAAAACGGAGGGCAAAAGATGAACGCGGAACTTAAAACTCAAAGCGCGGCAAAACGCGGATTTATTGTAGAGGCGATTTTAGGCATTATAATGACTGTTCTCGGAGGTATTTTAATTTTGGTGGTCGGCGTTGCGCGCGCCATCGAGAGCAGGGCAACGAGCTATGTAAATTACGGCGGGCTTTCGGTAACGGAAAAAGCCACGAGCCGCACGGCAGGCGTTACGGGTTACTATTTCGACGCGGAAAACCCCGAAACGGAAGTGACGATACCCGACGTCAGCAAAAAAGGATACCCTATCTCTTATATCGGCTCAACCGAACCGCGCTCAGACGGGTCGTTTTTCAACGGCGTAAAAAATGTCAAAACTTCGTGGGGAACTTCGCTCGACAACGCGGAAGGTTATTATAAAAACGGAAGAGTCCCCGATGAAAACATTTATTTTTACGATATAACGCTGAATATCGGGGAAAACATCAGAAATATTTATCTTCGTTCAAAATACGTTACGATGTGGGATAACGGCGACGGCACTTACATTATTTACTGCCCGCGGGTTTATATAAATTGCGACGAAAACAACCCCGTATACTATTCAAAAGACGGAAAGCTCTATGAAAAAGTTACCGATAAACTCGTTGAAGAGTTTGTTTATTATGATTTTGAATTTACCGCAAACTGAAATGATAACCTTTTAGACAATTCGCAGGCATGTATATGCACATTTTGGACAGGTGATGGCGTTGATGCAGGCATTCACACGGTTTATTTGTTTAAACAAAGTAACGGAAAAATTGTTGTATATAATGACAGTAACAACGCAGAAGAAGTAGCACTATATGATAATATAGAGGATTTTGACTCAAAAACCCATGGCATAATACAGTTTATTGGTATCAATCCACATCAAAATTGAGGGAGGTAGACATTTTTGAAAACTAAACTGATAATATGTATCATACTTTTATTTTGCATTGTTATATCATCTGTCGGATGCTTTGAACAATATAAATTTTGGGATAATCCTTCGATAATATCCGATCCAAACCGAGTATGGATAGACGATGAACATGATATTTGGTTTGTCTATAACCGCAACAATTTAGAGTTTTATGGACAAATAGTTATCGACAGTAATACTTATAATTTTGATGTTGGAACATTACCTCACAGCGGTGGATTTATTGCCTTTTTGATATATGATAAAAGCGATGAACGCTTTACAACAGATGTTAATATGCATGGACTTTATGACGGAAATCAACTTTATTTAGAAGCAATAAATGACTCTCAGCATTATTTTCCCAAAGGCACAAAACTTGTTTTCAAACCATATCCGCGCCAAGCAGAACACTATTTGAAATAAAAAAAGGCAGACGAACAAAGCGTCTGCTTTTTTTACTGTTTCACACTTTTATAAAAATCAAGCGACGCGAAATTTCTTTCAAGCCGCGTGATAAGATATTTTTCGCAAACCGAATAAAACTCGGCTTGGGCTTCATCTTTCAGTTCAAACGCAAACAGTCTTTCGGGCTTGCAGTATAGAACGTATCTCATCGCAACGAAAACCGAGCGTGACAGCGGAATTATCAAGCGGCTGCCGGAATAGATGCCCTCGTTTTCGTTTTGTCTGTTAAGCGACGCTTCAAAACCGGGCTCGGCGCGATGGAAGCAGTCGTCACAACGGAACGTTCCGCCCTCAACGTCGAAGAAATACGTTTCAAAATCGCTTTTTCCGCAATCGGCACATCCGACAAGGTCGGGCATAAAACCGATCTCGCCAAGCACTCTCAGCTCAAACGCGGCTTTTATCAAGTCAAGCGGTTTTGAGCTTTTTGCAATACAATAAAAAGAGTTAAGCACAAGCCGCAGAAGCGTATCTTCTTCCTGTTCTTCAAGCGAAACGTCACAGGCGATCTCGGCAATATACGCCGCCAGCGCCAGCGACGGAAGCGTGTCGCGCAAGCCGAAAAAGCTCTCTATTTTCGTGCATTCGCGTATATAGTATTTGTCGCGCGAACCGTATAGGGTAAATTCAGAGTAGGTGTAAAGCTGAGTCGCCACGAAATGCGGACTTTTGAGACGTTTGACGCCATTGGCAAATATCGATATTCGCCCTTGCTCAGCCGTCAGCACCGTCAGCATCTTGTCATAGTCGCCTATATCGACCTCGCGCAAAACGACGCCTTTCACGGTTTTCAGCATTTTCGTCACCTCTCATTCGTCTTTTTGAGTTATTATATCATATCTTACGCCCGCTTGTAAACCGAATAAATAAAGATTTTACGCTTTCGTCGCGGGCAAAAGTCAGCAAATGGTTTTCGCGTGGATAATCACGCGAAAAAATGAGCTTTTTGTTCGTATTTCATCGTTTTGCGGCAAGGCGCGTTTTCGTATAAACAAGATCCCGCGGAAAATCCGCGGGATCGCATTATTTAAGATCAAAGCTGATGAGTTTTTATCCATTCGCCAACTTTTTCGCAAATACGTTTGATTGCGCCGTCGTTGTAGGGCAGGTCAAGTCCAGCGCTTTCAACGAGTCCCTCGAAATCTTTCGTTCCGCCGAGGTCAACGAACGCAAGATAATTCTTCCACGCCGCCTCTTTGTTTTCAAGCGACGCGAGCCAGAACTGGAACGCTATCGTCTGCGCCATGCAATAGTCGATGTAGTATAGCGGATACATATAGATGTGAAGCTGTCTTTGCCAGCCGGCGCCCCTGCCGTAGAAGGGGAGACCTTCCATATCGAGAAACGGCCGATATTTCTTTTCGAGCTGAGCCCACACCTCGTTTCTCTGCGCGGGCGTGTATTCGGGATTTTCATACATTCTCGTCTGGAATTCGTCAACCATACAGCCGTAAGGAATGAAGCAGAAGCTGTCCTCGGCGTGATAAAGCTCATATTTCTTCGTGGACTTGCCGAAGAACAGATGGTGATAATCGCTTGTCAGAAATTCCATGCTCATCGAATGACATTCGCACGATTCCATCGTCGGGTCGGCTAAGGCTGAAAGCTCGATGTTTTTTGACGCGCGGTAAGCGGCGAAGGCGTGGCCCGCCTCGTGAGTCAAAACGTCCACGTCGCCCGCCGTGCCGTTGAAATTCGAGAAAATGAACGGATATTTGTATTCGGCAATGTATGTGCAATAGCCGCCGGGCGCCTTGCCTTCTTTTGAAAGCACGTCGAGCAGTTCATTGTCATACATAAGGTCGATGAACTCTTTCGTTTCGGGGGAGAGCGCATGATACATTTCTTTGCCTGCCGCAAGAATTTCTTCGGCGGTGCCTTCGGGTTTGGCATTCCCGTCCGGGAAGACAAAGCCGTTGTCGTAAAGTTTGAGTTTATCGACGCCGATGCGTTTGCGCTGCATCTCTTTGACTTCGCAAACGACGGGTACGGCGTCGCGGGCGATCTGTTCGCGGAATTTTTCTACTTTTTCAGGACCGTAGCAGTTTCTGCCGAGTTTATCGTAACCGAGATAAACATAGTTTTTATAACCGAGCGCCTTTGCCTGAGCGTCGCGGTTCTTTACGAGCTTGTCATAGATTTCGTCAAGTTCCGCCTGATGTTCGTCGAAGAATTTGCCGGTAGCCTCGCACGCGGCTCGGCGCACATCGCGGTCCGGGCTTTCGCCGTAAGGGGCGAGCATGGGAAGCGGTAACTTTTTTCCGTCGAAATCCACCATTGCCGATCCGTACAGCTTTTGATAAGCCGACGTGAGCTTGTTTTCCTCCTGCATAAGCGGGATTATCTTCGGATCGAAGCAGCGTTTGGCTATCTCAATGTTTTTAAAATACAACTTGCCGAATCTTTCTTCGAGCGCCGGGCGGAATTTAGATTTAAGAATTTCCGAAAGAAATTCCTGTTCTTTTTCTTCGATAAGCGGTGAGTTTTCGTCGATGTATTCTATTTCTTTTTCATAGAACTCGTCGCGCGTATCGATAGAGTTTCTGATCGACGCGACGGTTGCCATGGTGGAATACTTTTTCGAGAGCGCCTCATGCTCGAAAACGGCTTTTATCTGCTCTTCGGCAGATGATGCGGCGGCGAATTTCGCTGTGATCGCTTCAATTTCCGCTCTTATAACGTCGATGTCGGGGCGTACATATTTTATTTCGGAAAATTTCATTTTTTATCCTCCCAAGATTTTTTACTATTATATTCTATATCACAAAACGGCTTTTTTCAATGGGTTTGATATATAAATAAATGAAAAAAGCGATAATTTTATATATTTTGAAGAAAAAAATAAATATTGAAAAGCGACGTGAGGTATGGTAGAATATGCTTGCATAAAGAAAAGAGAGATTAAAATGAAGAAATTTAAATGTATAGTTCTCGACCACGACGATACAAGTGTGAAAAGCACGCCTGAGATACATTACCCGTCGTTTCTCGAAACGCTTGACGTGTTGCGCCCGGGCACAACTTATTCGTATGACGAGTTTATAAAGCTCGTTTCCGACCCTGGTTTTTATAAACTTTGCCGCGAAATATGCGGTTTTGACGACGAAGAGATGAAAGTTGAATATCGGCTTTGGCGGGAATACGTCAGGACTCACACGCCTGATTTTTACGACGGGATACCGCAGTTTATTGAAAGACTTAAAGCGGACGGAGTCCTGATATGCGTAGTGTCGCACTCGCTCAGCGAGATGATAGTGCGCGATTATAATCATTCAAACGTGCCGCTCCCCGATATGATTTTCGGTGCGGAATACCCCGAAGAACAGCAGAAGCCTTCCGTATATCCGCTGAAAAAAATTATGGAAACGTATTCGCTCTCACCTGACGACATCCTTGTTATAGATGATCTTAAACCCGGGTATGAAATGGCAAAGAAAGTGGGCGTGCATTTCGCTTATGCGGGATGGGCGGCGACGCGCTTGCCTGAAATTGATGAGTTTATGAACTCGCACGGCGTACCGATTCTTTCGCTTGAAGATTTAAAATCGAGCATGCTTCCGTCGGATATTGAGAAATGAATACATAAAAAGCGTCCGCGAGGACGCTTTTTGATATTGAACATAAAAATTTCAGTAAAACGAGCAGGATTCCCTTTTTCTGCTTTTTGCGTTTTGTGCGCGATGAATCGACTTTTAATTCGCCTTTTGATACGGATTTTTTTCGGGAAACCGCCGCAAATTTGAATTGCTGAAATACAAGCGGATCTGCTCCGCAAAGAAAATTGTGAGAACATCCAACGGAGTACCGATTTTGAAAACGATAAAAAATCCTATCGAAGTAAAATAACTTTTTGACTGAATTATAACAAAACGAAAAAATATTTAAAATCAAATGATTTTTGTATATATCGGTTTTTTTGCTTTTCTTTTCGGAATTATCATTACGTCGCCGGACGGTATCTCGCCGTTTATTCCGTTTAGCGCGGCAATCTCGGCGCGGGTCGTGCCGTATTTTTTGGCAATATCCCACATTGTGTCCGTCTTGGACGGATAATACAGAGTGATTGAAGAAACGGAAGACACGTTTCTCGGCTTATCTTTTTCAACACTCAGCTTCGATGTTACCGACGCCGTGGATTTTGCGAAGATTACATAATTTATCCCGATTTCAACATCGGCGCAAACGTTGCCGCGGTCGATACGGCAGGTTGAATCCATCACGGCGGCGTTTGCGGTGTAATCGAAACCGTCCGGAACAAAGCCTGCGTCACATTCGGCGCGGAACGGAGAAGTGAACGTTTTGCCCGAATACAGCTCGTTTCCGTCATATAACACGGCAGAAACTGTCAAGTTTCCTTCAAAAACGAGCTTTCCGTTTGATTTTGCCGCGTTTGTAATATCAGCCGTCGCGCGACAGCATACGACCTCTGTCGCGTCATCGTCGTTTATTTCGGCACAAACGCTTTGTGTGCAGTTGAAAGTACGGGAAGTCAGTGCCGTTTCATACGTCACGTTTTCTTCTTCTGTCGAGCTTTCATAATCGGTCGAATACATGTCGGTCGTAACTTCGCTTGACGCATTGCAAAAGGCGTCGAGATAAACGCTGTATACCGCGTCAAGTTCTATCGTTCTCATCTCTCCGTCGGCGTCAGGCGAAAGAAGGCTTTCCGAACTTGTGACACAGCAGTTTCCCGTGCAATAGCATCTTTCATTTATTCCGGCGGCCGACAAGTCACCCGAAAAGGGGAGTTTTTTTGTAAAACAACGGTATTCGGGCTGTGACGACGGCGTTTCCTGCAAAGCGCTGTAAAGAATTTTAGCGAGAATATTGCCTTTATATGATATATTTCCGTCGGATGCCCTGATATCTGTCAGGCACGGTTCGAGCAGAACGCAGATTATCTCGTCTGCCTGAGGGAGATTTTTCGGTATTTCAATATTTTCTTCAAGCTTTACGTCGGCGTCCGTCGCCGAAACACGGAAACATACGTCGAGCACATCCGTTCTGCTTTGAACGTTTTGTTCTTCATCCGGGGTGAGCTTTCCGGTCACTGCGGGTGAAGTGCATTTGGCGCATACTGCGTCAACCGACACTTTGACTTTCGCTCTTGCGGTGAGCTTTCTCGGGTTTTGCAATCTGCATCCGACGCTCTCTATTACGCTTTCGGCGTTTATATCGCAGTCACCGGAGTATTCGCCGACAGAGATGCTTCCGTCATATTCGGAAGAAAATTTGGCGCATTTGATAACCCCGTCGGCTGTGCTGTATATCACGGAAAAATATATTTCTCCGTCGAATTCGAGCACGCTTCCGTTTATGTATTTTCCCGCGCGGCAGAGCTTCGCGTCTGTGCAGAGTATGCGTGTGACATCCGGAAGATAATCCGGCAAATTATATTCCGCCGTTATTTCTTTTGTCGTCGTTTCTTCAAATATCCTTGTTACAACACAGTTTTTTGTGCCGTCGCTTGTGTAATTAAACATACTTATAACCCTACTTTCCCGACGGATTTTAAGTTTGCCGCGCGCCGCCGCCCCGCTGCGCGGGGCCCGGCGCCGAACGGTCGGAGTTTGTGCAAATAATATATAATGTCGCATCCGTTCGGCGCACGCCTGCCCGCCAAAGCGGGCAGGCGCGGCGGCGCGCGAAACAACAAAGTGCAAAATAAACTTGCATCCGTCGCCTGTATAATAAATTTATTCGCTATAATGATATGAAAGACTAATTTAAAATATTCCGGGAGATATATACGAATTTATTTTTGATAAAGCTGATTTTTCAATTCGCGATACATACGACCTTGAAATACCCAATCTGCTTGCCACTTCGCGTTGAGTTATGGCGGGTTCGCCGGCAAGGCCATACCTTAATATAATTATTTGCCGCTCGCGCTTGTCGAGCACCGTGTTGATGATTTTTTTCGCACGCGCGCTTTTTATCTTGCTGTCAAGTTCTTCCGCTATTGTGTCGTCGGTGGAGATTATGTCGATATAAGTCAATGGGTTGCCATCCTTGTCAACGTCTATCGGTTCGCTTAAACTTACCTCGCACGATAGCTTCTTTTGCGATCGAAAATACATCAATATCTCGTTTTGCAGACATTTGCTTGCATAAGTGGCAAAACGGGTGCCGTTTTTGCTGTCGAATGTGTCGATTGCCTTTATCAGCCCTATTGTTCCTATTGAGATCAAATCGTCCTGATTTTTGTTGGTCGTATAATATTTTTTTACAATATGTGCCACCAACCGTAAATTGTGCTCTATCAAGCGGTTTCTCGCTTCCATATCGCCTTGCCGCATTTTTTCAAAACAAGCGGCTTCCTCCTTCGGCGGCAGAGGAGGAGGAAAACTCTGCGTATAGGAAACCTTTAAAAAAAGATAAAGAAAATTTGACGCTATCGCCGAAAAAAGTGAAAACATCAATCTTTCCCTCCCGTTTTTTGCTGTAAAAAATATATATTCGCCAAAGCCTGTACTTTTTCCGAAAAATAACGTGAAATTTTCCGAAAAACAAAAAAACGGTTCATATTATATGCAAGGCGAAGTATTATCCGGTGCAAATAAAGCATTGGAACATATAAAAAATAAAGCCGTTATGAAGAAAAACTTAATAATATGAAAAGTTTTATCGTTTTTAAGTCAGTTCTGTTGCAAACAGGCATATTTTTACGGCGATCAAAATCGTATAAAAACAAAAAAACGATGAAAAATAGAAATAAACGCAAAAATGGAACAAAAAACCGAAAAATTTTCGGTAAAATTGATAAAAAGTAAACAATTTTAACCTGAAAAGTTCTTTTTTTTGAAATTCCCTTGACAAAAGAAAGTTTTCACGATATAATTAGACATTCCATTTAGGCTGAGTAACTGAATAAAAATACATTTGAGCCGTTTTTTGGCGGTAAAAACGTGTTTTAAAAAGACTTTGCCCAACCCGGAAACGGGTGAAAACCCAAACAAAATCCAGAAAAGGAGATTTAAGATGAAAAACACAACGAAAAAACTTCTTGCATCGGTTCTCGCGCTTATGATGCTCGTTTCTGTCGTTATGATCGCGGCTTCTTGCGGCGGTAACAAGCCGGTAGAGTCCACCACGACGGAATCCACCCAGGCAACAGAAACAACAGGACCCGACACTCCGCCCGTTGAAAGAGTTATAGAAACATTCAAGGGCGACTTTACGTATAAGGATTCGGTTGGTACAATGGCGACAAACTGGAACCCCCATACGTATCAGACAACCGACGACAGCTATCCGGCTGACTTCCTCAGAGTAGGTCTTTACGGCTTCATCTTCAACGATGAGATCCACCCCGTTGAAGGCAAAGAGGCTTACAAGGGCTATAAGATCATACCCGAAATGGCGGCATCAATGCCTGTTGACGTAACGGAAGCCGTTAAATCGGCTCATCCCGAATTCGGCATTCCCGCATCCGCTACAAAGGGCTATGCTTACACGATCGACCTTAACCCGAACGCTGTTTGGGAAAACGGTGAAAAGATCAATGCCGACACATACGTTTACTCGATGAGACGCCTCCTTGCTCCCGAACTCCTCAACTACAGAGCTCAGGACTATATCACGGGCAGTTTCGTAATAGCAAACGGTGACAAATATTATTATCAGGGCACAACGAACCTTTCCGATAACGGCGCGGGCGCAGGTTACACAAAGGCTGACTTCACAAAGGGTGACGACGGCTTCTACTATACACCCGACGGTTCTCAGGTTTACATCGGTCTTGATTTCCCGCTTGATTGGACGGGCGGCGATACTCTCAAAGATTATGTTGAAGCATACGGCTCGACATACTTTGACACATCCACATGGGAAGAACTCTCCGCGCTTATAGACGAAGACGGTCTTGTCGCAATGACAGACGCTTCCTATGAACTCTTCCTCCCTGTTATTACAGGTAACCCCGCGTGGGGCGAAACGGAAGGCGACGCATTCAACTATTTCGTAATCAAAACGGTTTATGCGTCCGATTATGATTTCTCAAACGTAGGTCTTTACAAATCAGGCGAATATCAGATCACCATCGTATTCGCCAAATCTCTCGCCGGCTTCCAGCTTCTCTACAACCTTACGTCCAACTGGATCGTAAATGAGACTCTCTATGAAGCTAACCTCTCCAAGGTAGGCGATACAGACGCTTGGGCAAGCACATACAATACTTCCGTTGAAACAACGCTTTCTTACGGTCCGTATAAGCTCGTTTCTTATCAGAAAGACAAATCCATGAGATTTGAAAGAAACGACACATGGTATGGCTATACAGACGGCGAACACATCTATGTTGACCCCGAAGACGGAAAGACATATCCGATGTATCAGACAACAGCCGTTGACTGCCAGGTAGTTTCCGAAGCTGCAACAAGAAAACTCATGTTCCTTAAAGGTCAGCTTATGACTTACGGTTTGCAGACTGAGGACGTTGCACAATACCGCAACAGCGATTACACTCTCGTTTCTCCTTCCGAAACAATATTCTTCTTCATCTTCAACGGATACAAAGAGGCTATTGACGGACGTGAAGCAAACGAAGGCTTTGACACAACAAAATTCGATCTCCAAACAATGACGCTCACCTCGTTCAGAAAAGCCGTTGCCGTAACTTACGATAAGGAAGCTATGTGCTCGGCTCTGTTCCCGGATTGCTCCGGCGGCTACGGACTTATAGGCGACATGTATATCTACGATCCCGACACGGGCGCTAAATACCGTGACACAGATCAGGCAAAACAGGCTCTCTGCGACTTCTACAGCGTTGACGTTTCCAAGTTCGACAGCCTTGACGACGCGGTTGAATCCATCACAGGTTACGACCCCGTTGCGGCAAAAGAACTCTTCAAACAGGCATTTGACGAAGCTATCGAAGCAGGCTTCATCACAGACGCTGACAACGACGGCAAATCCGATCAGGTTGTAAGAGTTGAATATTGCTGCTCTTCCGCTGTAACAGAGAAAATGCAGCAGAGAATCGACTACCTCAACGAGAAGATGGCTGACGTAACAAAAGGCACTCCGTTTGAAGGTAAGATCGAATTCTATCCGTCTGCTCCTTACGGCAACGACTGGTCCACAAAGATCAGAACAGGTCTTTCCGACACAATCCTTGCTGGTTGGTCCGGCTCGGCTCTCGATCCGTTCGGTCTTTCCGACCTCTACGTCAACCCCAACCGTTCTTATGACGCTAAGTGGTTCGACGCTACAAAGGTTTCCGTAACAATGAACGTTCCGGTAAACGGCAAAGCAACAGACGTAACGCTTACTCTTAAAGACTGGTCCGACGCTCTCAACGGCACGACCGTTACAGGCGCTAACGGCACGGAATACAACTTCGGCGAAGATCAGGCAGAAGTTGAAACAAGACTTTCGATCCTCGCTAAGATCGAATCCACCGTTCTTCAGACTTACGACTATATCCCGATGATTCAGGATGGTAGCCTCTTCATGCTCACACAGCAGGCTTACTATGTAATCGACGATTACAACCCGATCCTCGGTCGCGGCGGCATCACGTACCTCAAATACAACTATGACGACGCTGCATGGAACGCATACGTTGCAAGCCAGCCGGACGGCACGCTCAGCTATTGATAGTTAAGCGAAAAAAGACAATATTCTCTGAAACTATAATTTATATTTCATGAGATCATCCCGCAAGGGTGCACTGCACCCTTGCGGGAATACCGCTTTATAAAGGGCGTAAAATTTTTACCGCGAAATATCGAAAAATTGTGTTCATATAAATATTCCGCTTTTATATCCGGCGAAATATCTGTATGAACATAACCTTACATAAAAAACCAACGGAGGTCAAAAATGCTAAAATACACACTGCAAAGAATAGTACTTATGTTCTTTACGCTTTTCATAATCACGATGATGTGCTTTATACTTGTAAGAATGCTTCCGCCTGTCGAAATACCGATAGAGGATCCGCACTCGGTCGTCATCGCGCAAAGGCGTGAAGCCATGGGATATAACAAACCGTATCTCGTGCAATTCGGTATATTCATAAAGGACATTTTCACAAGGTTCGATTGGGGTATAAGTGACAAACTTTACTTTGGTCAGAACGTTGCGGACATTTTTATCGAAAAACTCCCCGCAACGATCATAGTAAACCTTTATTCCATAATTCTCAGTATTCCGATAGGAATATTGCTCGGCATTTGGGCGGCGTTGAAGAAAAACACGTGGATTGACCACGCTATTTCAACGCTTACCATGGTGGTAATATCGGTGCCGTCGTTCGTTTACGCATTTTTGATACAGTATTTCCTTTCATATAAGCTCGGTTGGTTCCCATTCCTTATGAAAGGCGGTACTGATTGGTTCTCTCCGGCTATGTTCGTAAGTATGCTCCCCGCGGTGCTTTCGCTTTCGTTCGGCGTTATCGCGGGATTTACAAGAACGACGCGTGCGGAGCTTACGGAAGTTTTGACAAGCGAATTTATGCTTCTTGCGCGCACAAAGGGACTTACCCGCCGACAGGCAACGGTGCGTCACGCGCTGAAAAACTGTATGGTCGTCGTTGTTCCGGCAATCTTCGGCGAGTTCATCGGCATAATGTCGGGCTCTCTCATTATAGAGAAAATATTTGCCGTTCCCGGCGTCGGCAGCCTTTACATCAACTCGATCAACGGCCGCGACTACCCGATGTTTATGATGCTTACTGTTTTCTACACGGTCATAGGACTCCTCGCGAGCATCGTTGTTGACATAAGCTATGGCTTTATCGACCCGCGCATCCGCATGGGTTCAAAGAAATAATTCGGAGAAAGGAGTAAAACATGGATCAGAATTTTGAACACATTCCACAGGAAAAGTTTGAATTTGCTCAGCTTGACGCGCATATTCACGACACAAAATTTGAAACAAAGGCACACGGCTATTTTGCCGACGCGTTCATACGCTTCAAAAAGAATAAATCTTCCGTTGTTGCCGCGTGCATTATTATCTTCCTTGTTATTTTTGCCATACTTGCTCCGATTATTTCCCCGTATGACATAAAACAGAAAGATAACATATACGTCAACTTCGGCCCGTTTATAAAATCGATAGCGGACACGGAGGTCGGTTTCTTTGACGGCGGCGTTGTTTACGATAGCCAGAACGAAAACCAAATGCTCGTTTTCAGGGCAATGGCAGAGGAAACAGGCAACGACCCGCTTATAAAAATCCTCGGCGAGCAGGATAAAGAAACGCTGAAACGCGGACAAACGGTAATTACAAAAACGTATAAAGTAAGAGTAAACAAATACTACGCGGTAGGCGTAAGGTACCTTGTTATGTCTTATGAGGAATTCCAGAAAATACAGGATTTCCAGAACGAAACGGGTTATCAGGTAATATTGCCGTATGTTGAGGCGAAAGATATTTACGGCATAAGCGACAACCCGAACATTTGGTATAAGGTAAGCGACAACAAAGGAACGCCCGCCCTTGACAAAGACGGAAACTTCGTTCCGGCATATTCCACGTCGAAATCGAAAGCCGGTGCAGAATACAACAGTATTCGCATAAAAGGCGATGACGGCAGCTATATTTACAGCTATTCAAAATCCGGCGCGGTTCAGTGCCGTATAAATTATTTCAATTATTACAGGTATGTAAACAACCGTGAACCGATGTTTATATTCGGAACAAACAGCATAGGTCAGGATCTTTTCGGCGCGGTAGGCATCGGCGCAAGATTCTCGCTCGTGTTTGCTATACTCGTTTCCGCGATAAACCTCACCATCGGTGCTATTTACGGTGCAATTCAGGGTTATTACGGCGGAGCTGTGGACCTTATACTCGACAGAATTGCGGATATTCTTTATGAAGTTCCGTTCATGGTCGTGGCTACGTTGTTCCAACTCCACCTGGCGCAAAAGGTGGGCGTCGTACCGTCATTCCTGTTTGCGTTCGTTTTGACGGGGTGGATCGGTATGGCGGCGCTGACAAGAAAGCAATTCTACCGTTTTAAAGGTCAGGAATATGTTCTTGCCGCAAAAACGCTCGGCGCAAAAGACAGCAGAATAATGTTCAAGCATATCTTCCCGAACGCACTCGGAACAATAATTACAAGCTGCGTGCTTGTCATTCCGGGCGTTATCAGTTCGGAAACGACGCTGACATATCTCGGCATCGTCAACCTTTCCGAGTTTGCCGGAACAAGTATCGGCGTTCTAATGTCGCAAGGTCAGGCGGCAATGACGACGTCTCCGCATGCGATGTTCTTCCCGGCGCTGTTCGTATCGTTGCTTCTCATCTCATTCAACCTGTTCGGCAACGGACTTCGTGACGCATTTAACCCGTCGACAAGAGGAGTGGAGGACTGATGATGAATACCGAAAACAAACTTCAAGTAAGAGATCTTACGATCTCATTCCGCACGTCGAACGGAAAAGTTCAAGCCGTGCGCGGAATAAATTTTGAACTGAAAAAAGGCGAAACTCTTGCGATAGTCGGTGAATCCGGCTCGGGAAAATCGGTAACGTCAAAGGCGATACTCGGTATTCTTGCGGGCAACTCCATAGTCGAGGGCGGAGAGATAATTTACGACGGCAAGGACTTGCTTAAAATTTCAGAGGACGAGTTCCATAAAATTCGCGGAGATAAGATAGCGATGATATTCCAAGACCCGATGTCGAGTCTTAACCCTATCGTAAAAATAGGCCGTCAGCTCACGGAAGCCATGCTTCTCAAAGGCAAGGCGCGTCAGCGCGAGAGCCGCGTGCATTTTAACAGCATGCTTGAACTTCTCCGTCGGAGCATGATAAAAGCCATCGCCGAAGGCGACAGTGAAAAAGCCGCGGAATTGACCGAAAAATGCAAGAAATTTGATAAATTTGAATACAAACATCTTGCGCTTGAATCGAAATACAACGAAGCCCACGAAGCGGCAAGCGAAGCATCGTTTGACCTTGAAAATATTATTTTCGAGCTTTCCAAAAACGCTGCAAAAGACCTTAAATATCGCTTGGATAAAATCAAAAGTCTTGCGCTGAAATCCATACACACTTATGTGGTAAACGAAAAAGCGGAAGAGTTAAAACAACTTGTTTCAGCTGTTTCAAAGGCGGCGGCGGAAGGCAAAAAGAGCGATGAGTACGGAAAACTTATCGACGTTCTTACAAAGATAAAGGATATTCTTTCCGAGGCGGTCGCGTTTGATGCACCGAACTTCTTCTCAATGGGGTATTACCTCACATACAGCGGGGAAGAGTTGCCGGATATGAGCGTTGAAGAACTCAACAAATTCTTGCGCAAATATCTTGACGATAACTTCATGCTCGATTTTATCGCAAACGCAAAAGAGGGCATTATTTATTCGGCAAACGAGTCGTACCGGGAAAAAGAGGAAGCTATTGCATTTTTGCGCCGTCATCATTCGGTGTTTGAGAAAGAAACGCTTGACAAAAAGGAAAGCTATGCGGCGCTTAAATCTCTTGCAAAAGAAGTCGGCGAGAGCATAGACAAGCTCGAAATCGTAAAAGACAGCCTTGCATACACGTTCGCTTCCGGCCTTAAAACCGAGATCGACAGCTATTTCAACGCTATCGCAAAGAACGAAAAAGAGAAAAAACGCTTTGAAAAAGAAAGTGCGAAGTTTGAGCGTCTTGCGGCAAAGGGAAAAGCACCGGATTGGAAAGTGGTTCCCGCGTCGATTACGGACCTTGAACTGAAAAAGAAAAATATTATCCGTCAGATAGAGCGCCTATGCGACCATTACGAAGAGAAACTCGCCGCGCGTGCAACGAGAGATTATGACGTTGAAACGGTGGCGATGATAGACTATCTTAAAGATCAGGCGTCGGGCGTTGTTACGAAAGTGACAAAGACGATGGCTAAAAACAGAGCCATAAAACTGATGGAAGAGGTAGGTATACCCGAGCCGAGAAAGAGATATAACCAATATCCGTTTGAGTTTTCGGGCGGTATGCGACAGAGAATAGTTATTGCGATAGCGCTTGCGGCAAACCCCGATATTCTTATATGCGACGAGCCGACGACAGCCCTTGACGTTACTATTCAATCGCAAATACTTGAACTTATCAACCGTTTCAAAGAACAGCGTCATCTTTCCGTTATATTCATAACTCACGACCTCGGCGTTGTTGCAAACATGGCTGACAGAGTTGCCGTTATGTATGCGGGCAAGATCGTTGAATACGGTACTTCCGAGGATGTCTTCTATCATGCGGCGCATCCTTACACATGGGCGTTGCTCTCATCCATGCCCGACCTTGATACAAACGAAAAGCTCGACGCTATCCCAGGCACTCCGCCGAATATGATTTATCCTCCCGTGGGCGACGCATTTGCGGCGCGAAACAAATATGCGATGAAGATAGACTTTGAACTTCAACCCCCGATGTTCAAAATTTCGGATACGCACTACGCGGCGACATGGCTGCTTCACCCCGACGCACCGAAGATAGATCCTCCGAAAACGGTTACCGACAGAATTGAAAGAATGAAACAGAGAAGAGGTGGCACAGATGCAGAATAATGAAGAAGTATTGCTTAAAGTTGACCATCTATGCCAATATTTCAAAATGGGCGCGTCAGAACTCAAAGCCGTTGACGACGTAAGTTTTGACATCAAAAAAGGTGAAGTTTTTGGGCTTGTTGGCGAATCCGGTTGCGGAAAAACAACGACAGGCCGTTCGATCATTAAAATTTATGATATAACCTCCGGCGACATTTTCTTCAAAGGCGTTCGTATCGGCGCGGGCAAACGTTCTTATATAAATAAGATTAAATCCGCACGCGAAGAATACGGCAAGAAGATCGCGGAAGAAAAAGATCCTTCAAAGAAGAAACAACTTGCCGAAGAACTGAAAGGCATCATCTCCGAGCAAAGAAATAACATAAAAGCGGCAAAATTCGACCAGAAAAATTGCGACAAAGAATATTCCGCAAAGTTGGTTGAAGAAATTAAGGCGAAATACTTGTCGCAAATAGAAAAAGCCGAGGGCGAAGAAAAACAGAAACTGCTAAAAGAATATAAAAACGAGCTGAGAAAAGCAAAAAACACCAAGCTCGTAACGCAGATTCAAATGATCTTCCAAGATCCGATAGCGTCGCTTGACCCGAGAATGACAGTCCGCGAGATAATCTCCGAAGGACTTATAATTCAGGGTGAGCGCGACAAGGCGGTTATCGACGAGAAGGTTTATGAAATGCTTGAACTTGTGGGACTTGTCCGCGAGCACGCGTCGAGATACCCGCATGAGTTTTCAGGCGGTCAGCGTCAGCGTATAGGCGTTGCGCGTTCGATCATAATGAAGCCGGAACTCATCATTGCCGACGAGCCCGTTTCCGCGCTTGACGTTTCCATTCAGGCACAGGTGATCAACCTTCTAAACGACCTTCGCGAGAAGTTCGGCCTTACCATTCTTTTCATCGCGCATGACCTTTCCGTCGTAAAATATTTCTCTGACAGAATAGGCGTTATGTATTTCGGAAAAATGGTGGAACTTGCCTCGTCCGACGAGTTGTTTAAAAACCCGCTTCATCCGTATACGAAGAGCTTGCTTTCAGCCATTCCTCTGCCCGACCCCGAGTATGAAAAGCAGAGAAAGAGAATCGTATACAATCCGCTCGAATCACACGATTATTCAACGTTTAAGCCCGAAATGCACGAGGTTGCTCCCGGACATTTCGTTTATTGCAGTGAGCCTGAACTTGAAAAATATCGTTTGGAGATAAAATGAACTCAAACACATATTCTGACCGAAAAAAAACGAGGATAGGATATATCATCAGCATTTCGATTTGCGCTGCCGCGGCGGTTGCAATACTGTTTTGGAAAAAGATATTTTCGCTTGACGAAACGAAAGAAATATTCGGCGTTTTGTCGGACGCATTCTTTGTTCCCGGCGCACTTATGGTTTGTGTGGGCGGGTTGAGCCGTCTCGGCGCGGCGGGCGCATATGACTCATTCGGGTATCTTTTTTCAAGATTTGCTTTGCATAATATTTGGGTCACCGGCAAACGCAGAGAAAAATATGACAGTTTATATGAATATAAACAAGCAAAAGATGAAAAAGGTCGCCATTGGCTTCCATATGTATTATGGACAGGCGTCGGCGCGACCGCTATAAGCGTTGTTTTAACGGTATTTTATCTTGTATTATGAAAAAAGCAGGTGTAAACCTGCTTTTTTGTTATGCGCGGGGAAAAGTTTCATTCTTCTCTTGAAATGGTGAAGAAGCATCTTCGCATTTCACCGCGGTATATAATAGCAAATTTCGGCATGCTTTCGCCGCTTGACAAAACCTCGAAAAGCGGACACCATGATTTTTCGCAAAGACGAAAAATTACTCAAAAATTGAAAAAATAAAAACCGAGATGTAAACATGAAGTGCCCCAAATTGTACGGACAGCACAAAAAAGCCCCTATGATACAAGAATAAAAGATTAAGCAACAAACTGGCTTCGGTATTCCATCGGAGTCAGTTTTGTTTTAAGCTGAATGCGTTGGTAGTTGTAGAAATAGA
>JAFSRI010000023.1 GCA_017446155.1 Clostridia bacterium
ATGTTTTTAACATAGTCAGCGTGTCCGGGGCAGTCAACGTGTGCATAGTGACGGTTAGCTGTTTCATATTCTACGTGTCTGGTATTGATTGTGATACCACGAGCTTTTTCTTCGGGAGCGTTGTCGATCTGGTCGTAAGCGAGGAACTCGTTTTTACCGTTCTGAAGTGCGAGCACTTTCGTGATAGCAGCGGTAAGAGTTGTTTTGCCGTGGTCAACGTGTCCGATAGTACCAATGTTTACGTGCGGTTTGGTTCGTTCAAAATGCGCCTTTGCCATTTGTAAAATCCTCCTTAGATTTGCGGACTCAGTCCGCTAATTGTTTTTTGTTTTGTGTTTGTTTGCGGAAAAGCTCACCTTGCGGAGCGCCTCTCCATTATCTCCTCAGCGACGCTCTTCGGAACTTCTGCAAAATGGCTCGGTTCCATTGAATACTGTCCGCGTCCCTGCGTTCTCGAACGCAAGTCTGTGGCGTATCCGAACATCTGCGAAAGAGGTATATTTGCGTTTATCTGGGTAGCTCCGGGGAGCTGATCCATTGAAATGATCTGTCCGCGACGCGATACGACGTCGCCCATAACATCGCCCATATAATCATCGGGGACGATAATCGCTACCTTCATGATCGGTTCGAGAAGTACCGGCGAAGCTTTTCTCATGGCGTTCTTGAAGGCCATTGAACCTGCAATTTTGAATGCCATTTCAGACGAGTCAACTTCGTGGTAAGAACCGCCTGTAAGGGTAACTTTAACGTCTACAACGTTATACCCTGCAAGAACGCCGGTTTGCATTGCACCTTGGATACCTGCGTCAACGGCAGGGATGAATTCCTTCGGCACTTCGCCTCCGACGACCTTGTTGATGAATTCGTAGCCTTTGCCCGGCTCATTGGGTTCAATGGTGATCTTTACGTGACCGTATTGACCTTTACCGCCTGACTGACGGGCATACTTGCAATCTTCATCTTGCGCTGTCTTGATCGTTTCCTTATACGAAACCTGTGGTTTGCCGACGTTTGCCTCAACTTTGAATTCACGGAGGAGTCTGTCCACTATGATTTCAAGGTGAAGCTCGCCCATTCCGGCGATAAGCGTCTGCCCGGTTTCTTCGTCCGTATATGCTTTGAAAGTCGGGTCTTCTTCCGCCAGTTTTGCCAAAGCTATGTCCATCTTTTCCTGACCGGTCTTGGTCTTGGGTTCGATGGCAACTCTGATAACGGGCTCCGGGAAGACCATTGATTCGAGTCTGATCGGGTGCTTTTCGTCGCAAAGGGTGTCACCTGTCGTTGTGTGCTTGGTGCCTACCACGGCGGCAATATCACCGGCATAGCACTTTTCGATGTCCTTACGTTCATTCGCGTGCATTTGCAGGATGCGCCCAAATCTTTCTCTTTCGCCTTTTTCGGCGTTGAGGGCTGTCTGCCCTGCCTCGATAGTTCCCGAATATACGCGGAAGAAGCAGAGCTTTCCAACGTACGGGTCGGTCATTATCTTAAACGCCAGCGCTGCGAACGGCGCTTCGTCAGAGGAAGGTCTTTCTTCTTCCTCGTCGGTTACGGTATTGATACCGCGAATGTGCGGTACGTCTGTGGGAGCGGGCATATAGTCGATGATAGCGTCAAGCAAGCGCTGAACGCCCTTGTTTTTGTAAGACGTTCCGCAGAGAACGGGAACGATCTTGTTCGCTATCGTCGCCTTGCGAAGGGCGGCTTTAAGCTCGTCCTTGGCTATTTCCTCTCCCTCGCAGTATTTCTCGAAAAGCGCCTCGTCTGTTTCCGCTACGCTTTCGAGCAATTGCCCGCGGTACTGCTCCGCGAGGTCCTTCATGTCGTCCGGTATGGGTTCAACGTCGATAACCTTGCCCATGTCGTCGCGGTAATAGACCGCCTCCATGTTCACAAGATCAATGAGTCCCTTGAACGTATCCTCTTTACCTATCGGCAGTTGGATCGGCACCGGATTTGTTTTGAGTCGTTCGTGCATCATCGAAACAACGCGGTAAAAGTCTGCGCCGGTTATGTCCATTTTGTTGACGTAAGCCATGCGCGGAACGCCGTACTTGTCCGCCTGACGCCAAACTGTTTCCGACTGAGGCTCTACACCGCCCTTGGCACAGAAAACCGTCACAGATCCGTCGAGGACTCTCAGTGAACGCTCCACCTCAACGGTGAAGTCCACGTGTCCGGGAGTGTCGATTATATTTATCCTGTTGCCTTTCCAAAAACAAGTAGTCGCGGCAGAGGTAATCGTGATACCTCTTTCCTGTTCCTGCTCCATCCAGTCCATGGTGGCGGCGCCGTCGTGCGTTTCGCCGATCTTGTGCGTCTTGCCGGTATAATAAAGAATTCGCTCTGTGGTAGTCGTTTTTCCGGCATCGATGTGAGCCATAATACCGATATTCCTTGTTTTTTCAAGCGGGTATTCTCTTGGCATAAAATTTGCTCCTTAGTTTTGGATAATTCCGATTTTTCGGAATCAATATCTGTAATGTGCGAATGCCTTGTTGGCTTCTGCCATTCTGTGCATTTCGTCTTTTTTCTTGACTGCGCCGCCTGCATTGGCGATAGCGTCTGTTATTTCTCCTGCGAGTCTTTCAGCCATGGTGCGTTCGCTGCGCTTTCTAGCGAAACCAACGAGCCATCTGAGACCCAGAGTCTGTCTTCTTTCGGGGCGAACCTCCATAGGAACCTGATAAGTCGAACCGCCGACTCTTCTTGCTTTCGTTTCGAGCAAGGGCATGATGTTGTTCATAGCTTCCTCGAATGCTTCAAGCGGGTTCTTTCCGGTTTTGGTCTCAACCGTTGCGAATGCGTCGTAAACGATCTTCTGAGCCACACCCTTTTTGCCGTCTTCCATAACGTTGTTTATGAGTTTTGTAACAACCTTTGAGTTATAGAGCGGATCCGGCAAGACATCTCTTTTGGATATCTGACCTCTTCTTGGCACTTAAATTCCCTCCTTCATTATAATTAGATGATATCATAGGTACTCGAAAGTTTTTCCTCCCGCTGTGCTTTGTCAATTGAAAAGATGCTCTGCCGTCCGCCCGTGTCGATTGACGCGGGTAATATAAACATTTTATCTATCAAAAGCAAAAGCGCTTGCGATTAGATTTGATACCTTGTTTGCCTTGCGGCAATTATTTTGCGGCCTTCTTGCCGCGCTTAGCTCCGTAAAGGGATCTGCCCTGCTTACGGTTAGCAACACCCTGAGCGTCGAGCGTACCACGAATGATGTGATAACGAACGCCGGGGAGGTCTCTTACTCTACCGCCGCGGATAAGTACAACGGAGTGTTCCTGCAAGTTGTGGCCTATACCGGGGATATAGCAAGTGGCTTCAAGACCGTTGGTAAGTCTTACTCTGGCAATTTTACGAAGAGCCGAGTTAGGCTTTTTCGGGGTCTGAGTCGTAACCTTTGTGCAGACGCCTCTCTTCTGAGGAGAGCTGAGATCGGTCGTTGATTTTTTGATCGAGTTGAAGCCCTTTTGAAGTACAGGAGCCTTTGACTTGTACACACGTTTTGAACGTCCGTTGCGAACAAGCTGGTTAAAGGTTGGCATATCGCGTCCTCCTTTCACTGATAATAAATAAGATGTTTATATATCTTTTCTGCGGGGCGGTTCCCGCAAAAGTGATACCGAGATATTATTGACAAATTTGCATAATATTATTTATACACACAAATCCGTATTTTATATAATATCATTTTGTTTGCGAAAAGTCAACTGAAAAATGAGAAAAAATATCTATATTTGCAAAGTTTTTTTCGTGTTTTTCACCAAAACGAGCCTTATTTCCCGTTTTCCATACTAAAAATCCATGCTCATACAGAAAAAAAGCCCGTTCTCTTTTCGCATTGTTCTAAAATGTCGGCTCTTGCGACGATGCAGTCGCATGTCACCCAAAAAAACGCCGCCTTCGTGCTGACAATCGTTGCTTCATTAACGAAATTTGCCGTTAAATAATCAGTTTGTCGCTTCAAAGCGGCTTTGCCGTACCCGTCGGCTATGCGCGAATACTTGACAATAAACAATTTTCGTCACGTTCCGACGCCGTTAAAAACCCGTGAAAGGGCGGGAATCATCCCGCCCTTTCGGATATTGAGTTTTTTCAGCTTGCCTGTTCGTCGGTGTTCTCCTCGTGGTCGGAACTGAGATCGCTTGCGCGCGCAACTTCAACGTCGCGATAGCATTCAAGTCCCGTGCCGGCGGGGATGAGCTTACCGATAAGCACGTTTTCTTTAAGACCGATGAGATTATCGACCTTGCCTTTGATGGCGGCGTCGGTCAATACTTTTGTCGTCTCTTGGAAGGAAGCGGCAGAAAGGAACGAATCCGTTTGGAGAGCTGCCTTTGTGATACCGAGAAGAACGGGTGTGCAGGTAGCCTCGCGGAGTGCAAGTTCGCCCGCCGCCGTGCGTTCGCGGATCTTTTCGTTTTCTGCGTCAAATTCGGCAATGCCGACCATGCTGCCGGAAAGAAGCGGCGTATCTCCGCCGTCCTCAACTCTGACTTTGCGCGTCATCTGACGAGCGATAACTTCGATGTGCTTGTCGTTGATCTTAATATCCTGGCTGCGGTAAGTTCTCTGAACTTCGCGAATGATATAGTCATATACAGCGTCAAGTCCGTTTACACGCGTGATGTCCGCAAGACTGAGGTTGCCCTCGGTAAGCGAATCTCCGCGCGCGATATATGCGCCCTCTTCAACAAGGATCCTTGTTCCGTAAGGAACGGGATATACGAACTCTTCTCCTTCGGCTGTCGTTACGATAACGTTCTTTGCGCGTTTTGCGTCCGCAAATCTTACCGTGCCGCTGACCTCGGAGATGACAGCCGTTTTCTTCGGGCGACGAGCCTCGAAGAGCTCCTCGACTCTCGGAAGACCCTGTGTGATGTCCGCGCCTGCGATACCGCCCGTATGGAACGTACGCATCGTAAGCTGTGTGCCGGGTTCACCGATTGATTGAGCCGCGATAATACCGACAGCTTCACCAACGTTTACTTCCTTGCCGTTCGCCATGTCGGAACCGTAGCAATGAGCGCAAACGCCGTGTTTCGATTTACATTTGAGTATAGAACGAACGTATACTTTCTTGACGCCTGACGCAAGAATTTTGCTCGCGAGGTTTGGCGTTACGAAATCGCCGTTGTGCGCAACAATTTCTCCCGTTGTGGGATTTACGACGTCATCCAGCAAAAATCTGCCGGGGAGACGATCCGCAAGTTCTTCTATAAGTTCGTTTCCGTCCTTGACGTCGGAAATCCAAATGCCGTCTTTCGTTCCGCAATCTTCTTCTCTTACGATGACATCCTGCGAAACGTCAACAAGTCTTCTTGTAAGATAACCCGAGTCGGCTGTTTTAAGAGCCGTATCGGAAAGCGTCTTACGCGAGCCGCGGGCACCGATGAAGTATTCGAGAACGTTCATTCCTTCACGGAAGTTCGATCTTATCGGAATTTCCATCGTTTTACCGGTTGCCGATGAGAGAAGTCCGCGCATACCTGCCAGCTGTTTCATCTGAGCAATGGAACCGCGGGCGCCGGAATCCGCCATCATCTTTATCGGGTTATATCTCGACCAGCACCCCGAAAGAGCGTTTGTCACCTGGTTTGTGGCGTCCGTCCAAACGGATACTACGCTGTTATAGCGTTCCTCGTCGGAGAGAAGACCGCGGCGGAAATCGCGCGTTATCTTTTCAACGTCGTGACCTGCCTGTTCGATTATCGCTTTCTTCTCTTCGGGCACCGTCATGTCGCTGACGGAAATGGAAATAGATGATTTTGTCGAATATTTAAATCCGTTTGCCTTTATGGCGTCGAGAACTTCGGCTGTTACCGCCGGGCCGTGGATCTTTATCGTTCTGTCGATGATCTGTCCGAGATGTTTCTTTGCCGTCGGGAAGTCGATTTCAAGGTCGAGCAGATGCTCGGGTGTTCTTTCAACAAATCCGAGGTCCTGCGGTATCGGTTGGTTGAAAATGAGTCTGCCGAGAGTGGCGTTTATAATGCCTGTATGCATCACGCCGTCTATCTCTCTCGAAACTCTGACCTTGATCGGAGCATGAAGTCCGAGCAGGCCGTTTGCATAAGCCATCATTGCCTCGTCGAAAACGCGGAATATGCTGCCTTCGCCGGGTTCGCCCGCTTTGTCGATTGTAAGATAGTAAGAACCGAGCACCATATCCTGAGAAGGAACGGTAACGGCTTTACCGTCGGCGGGTTTTAAGAAGTTGTTGGCTGAAAGCATAAGGAATCTCGCCTCTGCCTGCGCTTCGCTGGAAAGCGGAACGTGAACCGGCATCTGGTCGCCGTCGAAGTCGGCGTTGAACGCCGTACAAACGAGCGGGTGGAGCTTGATCGCTCTGCCTTCGACGAGAATCGGCTCGAACGCCTGAATGGAAAGGCGGTGAAGTGTAGGCGCACGGTTGAGGAGCACGGGGTGATCCTTAATAACGTTTTCAAGCGCGTCCCAAACTTCGGGGCTTACTCTTTCCACTTTCTTCTTTGCGTCTTTGATGTTCGACGCGTTCTGCGTTTCCACCAAACGCTTCATAACAAACGGCTTGAAAAGTTCAAGCGCCATTTCCTTCGGAAGTCCGCACTGATAAATTTTAAGCGACGGACCTACGACGATAACGGAACGGCCAGAATAGTCAACACGTTTGCCGAGAAGGTTCTGACGGAATCTTCCCTGCTTACCGCGGAGCATTTCGGAAAGAGATTTCAGCGGTCTTGAACTCGAACCGCCCGTAACGGGTTTGCCGTGTCTGCCGTTGTCGATGAGGGCGTCTACGGCTTCCTGCAACATTCTCTTCTCGTTCTTTATGATTATTTCGGGAGCGTAAAGCTCTTTGAGTTTTTTAAGTCTGTTATTTCTGTTTATTACGCGACGGTACAGGTCGTTAAGATCGGACGTCGCATATCTGCCGCCGTCAAGCGGTACCATAGGTCTTATCTCCGGCGGGAGCACGGGGATAACGTCAAGTATCATCCATTCGGGTCTGTTTCCGGAGCGACGGAACGACTCGACAACTTCAAGACGTTTTATAATCTTGACTTTCTTCTGACCGGAAGATCTGTCAAGTTCGTCTTTAAGCTCGTTTGCAAGCTGCTCTATGTCTATCTCCTGCAAAAGCTCTTTTATTGCTTCCGCGCCCATGCCGGCTCTGAAATCGTCCTCATATTTTTCATAATAATCGCGGTACTCTCTCTCGGTAAGCACCTGCTTCTTTTCAAGAGGCGTTGTACCGGGATCGAGAACGATATACGCGCCGAAATAGAGCACTTTTTCCAGAACTCTGGGCGAGATGTCGAGCAACGTTCCCATGCGGGAAGGAATAGCGCGGAAATACCAGATGTGGGAAACGGGAGCGGCAAGCTCGATATGTCCCATTCTTTCACGGCGGACTTTTTTGGTTGTCACCTCAACGCCGCATTTTTCGCAAACTTTTCCCTTATAGCGAACTCTTTTATATTTTCCGCAAAGGCATTCCCAATCCTTTGTCGGTCCGAATATCTTCTCGCAGAAAAGACCGTCCTTTTCCGCGCGAAGCGTACGGTAGTTGATAGTTTCCGGCTTTGTTACTTCGCCGTGCGACCAGCTTCTTATCATTTCGGGAGAAGCAAGACCTATCTTGATTGAATCAAAAACATTTTTGCTCATTTAATTCTCCCTCCTTATTCTTCGTCGGTGAAATCGTCGTCGATCTCATCGCCGTATTCTTCGTCGAAGCCGAAATCATCGTCGTCTTCGCCGTCTTCACTTTCAATAAGCATATCGTCCGCGTCGTCGTCGGTCATAACGGAAGGACCGATGTCGTCGTCGGAAACGTATGCGGGCGACATTGCGTCGTCGTCCTCGTCAAGCTGCGAAAGCTCGATCTCGTTTCCGTTATCATCGAGAACCTTGATGTCAAGACAGAGCGACTGCAATTCTTTGACGAGAACCTTAAACGATTCCGGAACGCCGGGCGTCGGGATGTTCTGACCTTTTACGATTGCCTCGAAAGTCTTTACACGTCCGGTGACGTCGTCGGATTTTACCGTCAATATTTCTTGCAGCGTGTATGCCGCGCCGTATGCTTCAAGTGCCCAAACTTCCATTTCGCCGAAACGCTGACCGCCGAACTGAGCTTTGCCTCCGAGAGGCTGCTGAGTAACGAGCGAATAAGGTCCTGTGCTTCTCGCGTGGATCTTATCGTCTACGAGGTGATGGAGTTTGAGGTAGTACATTATTCCTACCGTTACGGGGTTGTCAAACTGTTCGCCCGTTCTTCCGTCGTAAAGGATGCGCTTTCCGTCCGGGCGGAGTCCCGCCTCTTTAAGTGCTTCCGTAATGTCGGCCTCTTTTGCACCGTCGAACGCCGGCGTCATAACTTTTACGCCGAGAGTCTTCGCCGCGATTCCGAGGTGAACTTCAAGCACCTGACCGATGTTCATTCGGGAAGGAACGCCCATCGGGTTGAGCACGATGTCAAGCGGCGTGCCGTCCGCAAGATAAGGCATATCTTCCGGTGGAAGTATGCGCGATACGACGCCCTTGTTCCCGTGACGTCCCGCCATCTTGTCGCCCACGGAGATCTTTCTCTTCTGAGCAACGTAAACTCTTACCGTTTTGTTTACTCCGGGCGAAAGCTCGTCGGAGTTTTCTCTTGAAAATACTCTTACGTCAACTACGATGCCCGATTCGCCGTGGCGCAGACGGAGCGACGTGTCGCGCACTTCTCTCGCCTTTTCGCCGAATATCGCGCGAAGCAGCCTTTCCTCTGCAGTAAGTTCCGTTTCGCCCTTGGGCGTAACCTTACCGACAAGAATATCTCCCGCGCGGACCTCCGTCCCGTTGCGGATGATACCGTCCTGGTCGAGGTCTTTGAGCGCGTCCTCGCCGCAGTTGGGTATTTCTCTCGTAATTTCTTCCGGACCGAGTTTCGTATCTCTTGCTTCGATTGTGTATTCTTCGACGTGAATCGACGTGTACATATCGTCTCGTACAAGACGTTCGTTGAGAAGGACTGCGTCCTCGTAGTTATAACCTTCCCACGTCATAAAGCCGATGAGCGCGTTCTTTCCGAGCGCGATCTCGCCGTTTGCGGTTGCGGGGCCGTCGGCAATAACGTCGCCTTTTTCAACCTTTTCGCCGAAACTTACTATCGGGCGCTGGTTTATGCATGTTCCCTGGTTGGAACGTTTGAATTTGAGCAGTTCGTACGTGTCGCGCATGCCGTTGTTTCTTACAACAACCACTTTATCCGCGCTTACGTATTCTACCGTGCCGGCTTCTTTTGCGAGAACGCAAACGCCGGAGTCGATAGCCGCCTTGTGCTCCATACCCGTGCCTACGATAGGCGATTCGGTGGTAAGAAGCGGTACAGCCTGCTTCTGCATGTTCGAGCCCATCAGCGCACGGGCGTTGTCGTCGTTTTCGAGGAACGGAATAAATCCGGTCGCTACGGAAATTACCATTTTCGGCGAAACGTCGATGTAATCCGGCTTGCTCGCGTCAACTTCAACGATTTCCTGCTTGTCTCTTGCGGTTACCTTTTTATTTACAAATCTTCCTTCGCTGTCGAGCGGCTCGTTTGCCTGTGCAACGATGTAATCGTCCTCGACGTCGGCCGTCATATATTCAACTATGTCCGTAACCTTGCCCGTCGCCTTGTCTATCTTGCGATAGGGCGCCTCTATAAAGCCGTAATCGTTTATCTTTGCATACGTTGCAAGATAAGATATAAGTCCTATGTTCGGACCTTCCGGCGTTTCGATTGGGCATATACGGCCGTAATGCGTATAGTGAACGTCGCGCACTTCAAACGACGCGCGATCTCTTGAAAGACCGCCCGGACCAAGTGCGGAAAGACGGCGCTTATGCGTCAGCTCTGCCAACGGGTTGTTTTGATCCATGAACTGAGAAAGCGGCGATGAGCCGAAGAATTCACGAATAGCGCCGACGACAGGACGGCTGTTGATGAGCGACTGAGGCGTAAGGGCCTCCGCGTCCTGAATGTTCATTCTTTCCTTGATGTTCTTGTCCATCTTGGAAAAACCGATTCTTATTTGATTTTGAATAAGCTCGCCCACGGCTCTGATACGACGGTTGCCGAGGTGGTCGATGTCGTCGGTGGTACCGATGCCGTGCGAAAGGCAGAGCAAATAGTTGATGGAAGCAAAAATATCTTCTTTTGTGATATGGTGGGGAGAAAGCTCTCCGGCGCGCGTCTTAGCGGCTTCAATCACAAGATCTCTGAAGTCGTCGGGGTCGCCGTCCGCCTGCGCCTGAAGATCAAGCATGAGCGCGAGGCTTACCTTTTCATTTATGCCGTATTCTTTAAGGCTGATGCCGAACACTTTCTCGGGGTCGATCATGCCGTTGGTAAACACTTTGCATTCGCCGTCTTCACCTATTCTGACGTAAACCTCTGTCACGCCCGCGTCCTCGATCGAAACAGCTTCTTCGCGGTTAAGAGTCTTGCCCGCCTCGAACATTATCTCGCCCGTGATGGGGTTGATAACCGGACGGGTTATGGTGTGTCCGGCAATTCTTCTGCCGAGGGCGACCTTCTTGTCGAATTTATATCTGCCGACAGCGGCAAGGTCGTATCTCTTCGGGTCGAAGAATGTGTTTGTCAGCTGTATCTGGGCGCTCTCTACAAGTGCGGGTTCGCCCGGACGGAGCTTTCTGTAAATCTCTTTAAGTGACTCTTCATACGCCGTCGTGCCGTTCTTGTCGGCCTCTTCCTGCATCTTGTCTTTCGCTATCGTAACGGCAAGTTTCGGCTCGTCGCCGAAAAGCGTCTTTATCGACGCCTCGTTCGAGGTGGACTCGTCGAGCGCGCGGATAAGGAGCGTAACGGGTATCTTGTGGTTTTTGTCTATTCTCACCCAAAAGACGTCGTTGGCGTCGGTTTCATATTCGAGCCACGCGCCGCGGTAAGGGATGACCTGTGCTGTCAAAATCTGCTTTCCGGCTTTGTCGATCGCGGAATCGTAGTACATACCGGGGGAACGGACGAGCTGTGAAACGACAACTCTTTCCGCGCCGTTGATCACGAACGTTCCGCTCTCCGTCATAAGCGGTATCTCGCCCATAAACACATCCTGCTGTTTTACCTCGCCCGTCGCCTTGTTTGTCAGGCGAACAGTGACGCGGAAAGGTGCGGCGTAGTTTACGTCGCGCTCTTTGCATTCCTCAACGGGATACTTCGTGTTCGGGTCGATCGAATATCCGACAAATTCAATGACGAGGTTGCCGGAATAGTCCACTATCGGAGAAACGTCCTGCAACACTTCCGAAAGTCCCTTGTCAAGAAGCCATTTATACGACTTTTTCTGGATTTCGAGAAGATCGGGCATATCAAGCACTTCGTCGATCTTGGCGAAGCTCTGCCTTACAACGTTTTTACCGAGCTGTTGGGGTTTGGTTCTCAATTACGATCACTCCATTCAATTTGTGTGCAGACGCCTCTCTGCCATAGGCAAAGCCCTTTTTACGTCCGCCTTTTTATTGCTTATGCTCCGAATACAAGCCCTTTTCCGACAGTTTTTTTGCCCGAAAAGGCGCTACTACGAGCATTGTAATGCAATTTACAAATATATCATAGGTCAAGCGATTTGTCAAGGGGAATTATTACATTTTTTGAAATAATGTTGACTTTTTTTATGAATAATCATATAATATATGTGAATTGCCGTATATACGGCGAAATACCAAAAACTAAACATTCGGAAAGAAGAAAATCAGTATGAAATGGACATCGCTAAACGACCTGCGCGCGTCATTCCTCGACTTTTTCGCAACAAAGGGTCACCTCTGCCACAAGAGTTACCCCCTCGTTCCCGAAAACGACAAATCCCTGCTGCTCATCGTGGCGGGCATGGCGCCGCTTAAAAAATATTTTACGGGTGAACTCACCCCTCCCTGCCGCAGAATGGCGACGTGTCAGAAGTGCATCCGCACAAACGACATAGAAAACGTCGGTTACACCGCCCGTCACGGAACATTCTTCGAGATGCTGGGCAACTTCTCTTTCGGCGATTATTTCAAGAACGAGGCGCTCCCGTGGGCATGGGAATATCTTACAAAAGTGCTTGAAATACCCGAGGACAAGCTCTATCCCTCAATTTACGAAGAGGATGACGAGGCGTTTGAGATTTGGAACAAAAAAATCGGCGTTCCCGCCGACAGAATAATACGTCTCGGCAAAGCCGACAACTTCTGGGAACACGGCTCCGGTCCTTGCGGTCCGTGCTCGGAGATTTACTTCGACCGCGGTGAAAAATACGGTTGCGGCAAGCCCGACTGCAAACCCGGCTGCGACTGCGACAGATACATGGAAATATGGAACAACGTATTTTCTCAGTTCAACAACGACGGTCACGGAAATTATACCGAGCTTGCGTCAAAGAACATCGACACCGGCATGGGACTTGAAAGACTCGCCTGCGTCATGCAGGGTGTTGACAGCATGTTTGACGTAGACACGATAAAGAACATCATCAACGCCATAAGCGACAAGGCAAAAGTAAAATATCACGAAAACGAAAAATCCGACGTTTCGCTCAGGATTATCGCCGACCACGCGAGAGCTTCCGCGTTTCTTATAGCAGACGGCGTAATGCCGTCCAATGAAGGCAGAGGATACGTCCTTCGCCGTTTGCTTCGCCGCGCTTGCAGACACGGCAGGCTTCTCGGCATTGAGGGCGCGTTTATGGCTGACATAATCGCCGTCGTCGCTCACGAAAACCTCTCCGCTTATCCGGAACTCACTGAAAAACTCGACTATATAAAGAAAGTCGCCGGACTCGAAGAAGAACGTTTCGACTCTACTGTCGAGGCGGGCATGAACCTGCTTGATTCACTCACCGACAAAGCGAAAGCCTCAGACGCTACGGTGCTTGACGGCGCCGACGTTTTCAAGCTTTCCGATACGTTTGGCTTCCCGATAGATCTTACACGCGAGATCGCGAGCGAGCGCGGACTTACGGTTGACGAAGAAGGCTATGCAAAGTGCCTTTCGGAGCAGAAAGCGCGCGCACGCGCCGCAAGAGGAAACATCAGCGGCTGGGACAACGCCGCAAAATCACTTCTCTCATCACTTGACCAAACGGAATTTGACGGATACGGCAAGACTGTATCCGAGGGCAAAGTTTTAATGATAATCGTTGACGGCGAAAACGGTGCCGAAAGCGTAAACGAAGTAAATGAAGGTGAATGCACGGTCGTGCTTGACAAAACCTCGTTCTACGGCGAGGGCGGCGGTCAGGTCGGCGACACGGGCTCAATCTCAAACGAAAACGTTGAGCTGACAGTCAACGACACCAAAAAGACCGACGGCGTATATCTGCACGTTTGCTCAGTCGTCGGCGGATCGCTCAAAGTAGGCGACACGGTAAAGACGGCGGTTGACGCCGACAGACGCGCGGCGATCATGCGCAATCACAGCGCGGTGCATCTGCTCGACGCGGCTTTAAGAGCCGTCCTCGGAGATCACATCCACCAAGCCGGCTCATACGTTGACGCCGAGCGCGGAAGATTTGACTTTACGCATTTTGCCGCAGTGACGAAAGACGAACTTGACAAAGTTGAAAAACTCATAAATGAAAAAATACTTGAAAACCTCACGGTGGAAACGAAAGTGATGGATATAGAGTCGGCGAAAGCGTCCGGCGCCATCGCTCTGTTCGGAGAAAAGTACGGCGATTTCGTTCGTGTTGTGAGAATGGGCGACTTTTCAAGCGAACTTTGCGGCGGAACGCACGTTCCGGCAACGGGTAGTATCGGGCAGGTACGCATTATCTCCGAGAGTTCCGTTGCCGCAGGCACAAGAAGAATAGAACTCGCGACGGGTATGACCGTTCTTGAAATGTCGAAAACAGAACGCGCGCTCATCTCCGACACAATGTCGACACTCAAAATAAGTTCGCAGGACGAGATAGCGGCAAAGATAGCAACTCTTCAAGCAGAGCTTAAAAAGGCGCAAAAAGATCTTGCGGCGGCGCTCGTTGAATCTGTTACGGCAGACGCTGAAAAAGCGTATAACGAGGCACAGAGCAAAAAAGGTGTAAAAGTATTTACACTTAAAACCGAGCTTCCGGTAGATACCGTCAGAACTCTGTCGGATAATATCAAGGCTAACCACGCTGACGCGGTTGCCGTCATTTCTTCGCAAACAGCTGACAAACTCACCCTCGTTTGCGTATGCGGCAAGGACGCGCTTGCGGCGGGAGTCAAAGCTCCGGCTGTGCTTAAAGAATTATCAAAATTCGTCGGCGGCGGTGGAGGCGGTCGTCCCGATTCAGCGACGGCAGGCGCAAAGGATCCGACAAAACTCGACGAAGCATTCGCGGAGGTGTCCGGCATCGTTTGTGAAATGATAAAATAAATTTTCGTGTCGAGCGGCAATGCTTAACTGCTTGATTTGAGCATCTTCCGTGACGCGATGAACAATATTATTTAAGGTTTATTTTAACTTTTCCAAATAAATATAATATTATAAGGAGGACAAAATCATGGCTAAAAAAGGAAAAAAGGTCACCGGACTCTGGACAGAGTTCAAGACCTTCATATCAAAGGGCAATGTAGTTGACATGGCGGTCGGCGTTGCGGTAGCATCCGCATTTACCGCAATCGTCACAGCGTTTACAAAGGGCTTCATCGCGCCAATCCTCGCTCTTCTCTCTCATGACGCAACCCTCGCTGATTTCAAGTGGGTACTCAGAGCTGCCGAAACGCATATGGAAGCAGGAGTTGAGGTTATCGACAAACCCGAGGTTGCTATCCTTTGGGGAGCGTTCCTGCAATCCGTCATAGATTTCATCATCATCGCTCTTGTTCTGTTCCTGTTCTTGAAGATCGTGCTTACGGTAGCAAAGAAGGCAAAAGAAGCACGCGAAGCGGCGGCGGCAAAACTGCTTGGAACAGACGAAGAACGCGCAAAAGCGGAAGCGGAAGCCAAAGCAAAAGAAGAAGAGGAAAAGAGAGCGGCAGAGGAAGCTCAAGCGGCGGCAGAAGCCGCGGCGGCAGCCGAAGAAGCGAGAAAGCAGAAAATGCTCGAACTTCTTGAAGAGATCGCGCAGTCGCTTAAAAAAGAGGGCTGATAAGAATGGATTGCTTGTTTTGCAAAATAGTCGCGGGACAGATACCGTCAAAAAAAGCGTATGAGGATGACAAACTCCTTGCCTTTTACGACATAGCTCCCCAGGCGCCGGTTCATATACTTGTAATACCGAAATCGCATATCTCATCCGTTGACGATATAACGGCTGAAAACAGCGATATAATAGCTTACATATTTGAAAAGATACCCTCTATCGCAAAAGCGGCGGGAATAAAAAACGGATACCGTGTTATTTCAAACTGCGGTTCCGACGCCTGCCAATCGGTAAAACACCTTCATTTTCACATTCTCGGCGGAGCGCAACTCTCCGACAAAATGGCATAACGTAAAAAGCGGAGAGTTTCGATTCTCCGCTTTTTATGATTATAAACACACACGATTTCGTATCGTTTGTAATACACAAAAACGCCAAATAAAAAATTGCGGAGCCGATTGTTCGGCCCCGCGTTTTTTTATTCTCTTTTCAGTTTTGCATACGTCGCCATGAGCTTTTTTGTACCCACACGGTCAAACGCGATCTCGTAAAGAATATCCGCGCCCATCTCACGCACGGAAAGCACCGTGCCGGCGCCGAACGTAAGGTGCTTTACCCTTTCGCCCGCCGAGAACGTATCTCCCGACTGCGTTTTGCCAACACCCGCCGCTATCGGCGACTTCTTTGTAAGCTGCTCTGAAATGTGAACTCTTCTCGTTCTCTCGCCGAATTCCGTGCGGAACTTCGGTTTCGCACGCGGAATATCCTCTTCTTTTTCCTGTTCGGGAATTTCCGTGATAAACCTTGACGGCGGATTATACTGCGTTTTACCGTACATCAAGCGCTCTTTGGCGTAAACCATATACAGCCTGTCGCGTGCACGCGTTATTGCAACATACGCAAGGCGACGTTCCTCTTCAAGCTCCGACGGTGCCATTATAGACTGTATCCCCGGGAAAAGTCCGTCCTCCATTCCGGGAAGGAAAACAACGGGGAATTCAAGCCCTTTCGCGCTGTGAATAGTCATCAAAACCATAGCGTCTGAGGTCGCGTCGTAATTGTCTATGTCCGCAACGAGCGCAACATTTTCAAGGAAGTCTTTAAGCGAAGGTTCCTCCACGCCGCTCTCATATTCCACAGCGTTCGAAACAAGCTCTTCGATGTTTTCTCGTCTGTCACTGCTTTCACCGTTTTCTTCGGCGGCAAGCAACATAGCGCTGTAACCGGAAAGCTCAATTGTCATTCTGACAAGTCCCGAAACGTCTTCCGGGTGATTTTCGGAATATGCTCGCAATGTGTTTATAAGTTCGACAAACGGTGCGAATTTCGCCTGTGCCGACACGGCATGACCGTAAATTTCCGGGTGCGACATCACATAAAACATGCTTTCTCCGCCGTTTTCAGCAAGCGTTTCAACAGCTGAAAGCGTCGCCTCACCTATTTTGCGCTTTGGCTCGTTTATTATTCGACGAAGGCGGAGGTCGTCGTCGGGGTTTGCAATGACGCAAAGATATGCAAGCACGTCTTTAACTTCCTTGCGCTCATAGAAACGGTGACCGCCGAGAATTCTATATGGAATACCGCTTCTGACAAGAATATTTTCTATGCTGTTCGACTGTGCGTTCGTTCTGTAAAGCACGGCAAAATCACCGTATTTGCGTTTTTCTCTAACGACAAGCTCCATCGTTTTATTGACTATGAATTTGCCCTCGTCTATCTGTGTGTCTACCTGTTTTACATATACTTTCTCACCCTCGGCTCTGTCGCACCAAAGTTCCTTGCCCCTTCTGCCGAAGTTGTTTCTTATTACCGCATTTGCGGCGTTGAGTATATGTTCTGTCGAACGGTAATTCTGTTCGAGTTTGATTTCTTTAACGTCGCTTACCTTGTCGTCGAAATGAAGAATGTTCTCAATCGTAGCTCCGCGGAATTTATAGATGCTCTGGTCGTCATCGCCAACAACCATTATATTTTTGTACCCGCCCGAAAGCAGAAGCGCCAGTTCAAACTGAGCATGGTTCGTGTCCTGAAATTCATCTATCAGCACATATTTAAACTGTCTTTGATATTTTTCAAGCACCTCTCTGTCGGCGCGGAGCAAAAACACTGTCTTTGCTATTATATCGTCAAAGTCTAAGGCGTTCGCCTCTTCAAGCCTCTGCTGATAATACGTATAAACGGTTGAAATGTACTGCATACGCAAATCATCGCCGACGTCGGCGTCAAATTCCGCCGCGGTTATCAGCTTGTCCTTTGCCTGACTTATAACGTTCTTGACCGTCTTTGAACTCAACATCTTTTCGTCTATTGAAAAGCGCGACATGGCGTCGGAAATGACCTTTTTCGAGTCGTCCTCGTCATATATCGTGAAGTTCGGTTTAAGACCCGCTTTCTCGGCGTTTGCGCGCAATATACGTAAGCACATCGAATGAAACGTTCCGCACCATATGTCTTTTACACTGTCGCCCAATATTCTTTCAAGCCGGCTCTTCATCTCGCCCGCCGCCTTGTTTGTAAACGTTATCGCAAGCACATTCCACGGCCTTGGCGGAAAAGCGGCAAACGATTCGAGGAACAACCGTCTTTCTTCGTCCGAGCAATCTATCGCTTGCTCCATCTCGCGCACACCGTCTTCGCTTATTCCCTGCGGAATATTTCCGCCGAAATATGCGTCGCCGTATTTTAAAATAAACCCTATCCTGTCGGTGAGCACCGTCGTCTTTCCCGTACCTGCCCCCGCAAGCACAAGCAGCGGCCCGTTCACTGTGAACACCGCCTCACGCTGACGCTCGTTTAAATGTCTGTATTCTTTTTCAAAAAGCGCGCGCTTAGCTTTTATGTACCTTTCGGCAAGCCCGCTTGCTCTTGTTGTGTCAGTCATAAATTCCTCTTTTCCGTTTGCGCCTTTTTCAAGGCAACAATACCCCAAATTTACATTTAACATATTTATTATACATTAAAAAAACGTTTGAGGCAACATTATTTTTTTATTTTTTAAAAAGATTTTTAAAATCTTCCCAAGCGCCGAAAAACAAACGCGCTGAATATATCACAAATTTTCGTATCGATAAGATCCGCTTCCGCTTATCATTATGCACGCGCGTTTTCATCGAACCACACCGCACGGCCTGCTCGCAAAAGAAAACATTTGCCCACGAAACAAAATCTGCTTTCAGATTTAATCGCGGTATTCGGGTGTGTTTAAATCGTTTGCTAACACAAAAAATCCCCCGTTTTTCACGGGGGAGAAAAAATTTTTCAGAACGTTACTTTTTTGTTTTTGGATACGACGAAGAACACAACGCCTGCCGCAACGACTATTGTAAGAATGGCAATTACGATCGGAACCGCAACGTTGGATTTGATCGCGCCCGTATTTACAAGCACAAGCGTGCCGGAAGGATATTTAAATGTTCCCGTTCCGACGTTTACTTTAATTACCGTTCCCTGACGGGCGACAAAGTCGTCGTTTACCTTCTGCAACGCGCCGTTATCGTCGAGGTAATAAAGAGCAAGCGATATTTTCTTGTATTCTTCGCCGACATCGACCGAAAGCTCCGATGCAGACGCTACCGTCGCATCTGTATTGTTGAGTTTAAGCGCATAGTTGAACGCCATCTCAACTTCGCCCAAACCTCTTTCTCTGAGCTGAGCGTTATAAGGCGCAACTTTTTCCGAATAAGACTTGCTGTCCATCTGGCTTGCGTTGAAGTAAATATCTTTACCCGACGTTTCATTGTCGAAAGTAAGGGTAAACATTCCGCTCTTTACGCTCTTAACGTTACCCTTCTTTGTAGATGTAACCGTTTCAACCATGCCGCATTTCGAGCAGGTGTTTACAGTCGTGTTTTTCAACGTTTCAACGATAAACGAATGCCCCGTTGATTTTTCTACGCTTGTTTCATCTTTTCCGCAAAGTGAGCAGCTTCTCGTCTTTATTCCGTCCGTTATACAGTCGGCCTCGGATACTATATTCCATTCGCTCCAATTATGTGCTTCCGGATCTATCGGCACGGTTCTTGTTTTTGTTGTCTTTCCGCATACGGAGCAGGTGCATTCGTAAACGCCCTCGGAAACGCACGTCGCGCTCGTTTTAAGAACATAGCCGTCCTCGGGATATACGCAGTATTCCGTAGAAGCCGGATATGTAGTAGTATCCGCATAACCGCAGACAACGCAAACTCTTACACTGCTGCCGTTTGCAACGCATGTCGGCGCCGTATAAACAGCCTCGCCGAACGTATGCTCAACCATTGGAAGTTTTTCTTCAAATCTCGTATTACATTTAGAGCAGGTGCGATACCTCAGTCCTTCTTCCGTACAAGACGCAAGTTTTGCAACTGTCCAATCGGACAGCTCATGTTCGAGTTTCGGTATTGCAACTTCAATATATTCGTTACAGCCGGAATATGAGCAGTAAATTCTCTTTTTGCCGGCAACTACACACGTCGCCTCGGAGATGATTTCTTCCTTTCCGTTGTATACATGCGTATGCGCCGCCGTAAGTTTAGGTATTTCTCTTAACTGACGGATACCACAATCCTCGCAGATCCAAAGTTCCTGGCCGGCAGATGAAACAGTAGCCTGTTTTACCGTGCTGTTGAAAACATAATGATGCTGAGCCGGCAATGTGACGGTTGCAGTAGTATTACATTCTGAGCAGGCATAAAGTGCTGTACCGCTGTTAAGGCAGGTAGGTTCCCTTGTAATTCTTACAAGTGTGTATTTCGAGTTGTCATGCTCGCATTGATACGGACTTTCGAGTAGCAGATTACATCTTGAACAAGATTGCTTCCAAACTCCGTCAACGAGCGTCTTAGTTCCGACAAATGTGTGTCCGAGCGCAGGAACGGTGACTATTTGGAGCTGTCCGCATACTTGGCATTTATATTCGTCCTGTCCGGTTGTTGTGCACGTTGCAGCAACGAGCGTTTTAAGCGGTTTTTCCGTGTATGTATGGTATGTGTCACTGTGTCTGATTGTGTTGATTCCTATGCGCTGCTTACATGTGTCGGTACACCAAATCTCCTCTGTGCCGTCGCTTTGGCAGGTGGGAGTTTTCGTCACGACCGTACGCGTCGTTTTATGTTCACAAAAGTTTAATGTAGCGGTAGCGGAAAATTTGAGTCCGGTATATTCGGGGTTAGGCTCCGCTTCCGACGGTTTAATAACCGCAATTCCGTCAAATCTGACAGAAGTATTCGCTTGTTTATTGATGCCGAATATAAGTCTGAGCGCCTGTGTTCCGCCGAGAGAATACTGTCTGCCGACGTCACTGTATTCCATCATCAGTCTGCCTCTCGACACGTCGTTTGTTATTGTGGGATAGTCGCCGAAAAGTCGTCTTTCGGAATTTTGATATGTAAGATATTCAGGGTCGCATGAAACCGTTATATTTATGCTGTCAGCCATGTAACTGTTCGACAAAAGCATGAATGTGACAGTTGCGGTTGACTTGTCTGCGCTAATCTGCACGTCGCCGATCATCGAAATTGAACCGATTCTTTCATCGTCATCAACCGTTTCATCCATATACACGCCGACATAATCCGTAGAAATGCTGTGGACATGCCCATGGTCATGCTCTGAAACTTCAACGGATCCTGCAAGAATAGATATAGGCATGGATAAAATAAGCAGCAAACCTATCATAATGCAACATAATACCCTTCTCGTCATCTTCTTCATCGTGTTATACCTCCATGCCTTCGGCTTATTATTTTTCTATATTTTTTGTGACGTTTTTCGTCGTAAACTAATTTCTTATTGAGTAAATATGCTAATTTCCATCTTTTTGCGACAAATATCCATCGTGATCATATTATATATCATTTGCGCCTTTTTGTCAAGGCAAAAACCCGTCATACCGAAATTTTCACAATTTATTAAAAAACTTGTTTTTTCATTGGGCAATTTATCCATCATTTTATAAAAATATAAAAAACGGCATCCGAAGATGCCGTTTTTATTGGCGGAAAGATAGGGATTCACTCTCGCCCGCCGGCTCGGTCAGGCTCGGCTCTGACAGTCCACCGGACTGTCATTCACTCCCTCGCCGTTCGAATCCCACGTTATACATAATCAAAAACGGCATCCGAAGATGCCGTTTTATTGGCGGAAAGATAGGGATTCGTTCTCGCCTGCCGTCTCGGTCAGGCTCGGCTCTGACAGTCCACCGGACTGTCAATCACTCCCGCTCCGTTCGAATCCCACGTTATACATAATCAAAAACGGCACCCGAAGATGCCGTTTTTATTGGCGGAAAGATAGGGATTCGAACCCTAGAAGCGCTATTAACGCTTACACGATTTCCAGTCGTGCGCCTTAGACCAACTCAGCCATCTTTCCATAACCTGTCCGGATGATAGTTTATCACAAAACCGGAAGTAAGTCAATAGTATTTTTAGCGGATTTTTAATTTTTTTCAAGCATACCGGTTTTTTTGAGCACACCAGTCAACTTAGGCGCGAGAAACGCACATACAGCTATCTTTGCAAAATCGCCGGGCAAATAAATTATCATTCCCGTTTTCATTATATCCCAAAAACTCATGTTATATCCGAGGTAAGCATTACAAATAACCGCCATATACGGCACGCCTATCGCATAAAGAATGCCCAAGCCGACGGTACAAGCGAGCGCCGTATTCCAGAACGTCAATTTTTTCGATGCGACGATACCTATTACAAACGCCGCGGGGATAAGTCCAACCAAAAACCCGAACGTCGGGCGCAGCACATATTGAAACCCTCCTACGCCACCCGCATAAATCGGCACGCCCACAAGTCCCAGCGCGACGTATACCGCCTGAGAAAGCGCACCGTATTTTGCACCGAGTATTACTCCCGCGAGAGCGGTGAACAGGAATTGCAATGTGATAGTTGAAATTCCTATATTTATTGAAATAAATGCGCCGACGGCGGTAAGCGACGCGAACAACGCCGCAAGTATCAATTTTTTCAGTTTCATTTTTCTCCTCCGATTCCGGAACGTCTATTACCCTATCACATTACATCGCCTTTGTCAATCGTAATATTGCCCAAATCTTTAATCGGATTAAAAGCCATCCCTTGCACAAAACAAAAAACGCCTCCCGCGCGGGAAGCATTTTTTATGTATTTATCTCAGCGTATATTTGCTTATCATTTTGCCTATTTCGCGAATGTCGCACTTGCCTCTGAATTCAAAATGCGCTTTCATTCCGTCATTGAACGAAAGTTCAAGTTCGGCGTCGGGAATAAGCTCCATAAAGCCCACGGTCTGTATTCCGAAATATTGTATTTTATTATAAGGAATAGTAAATATTTCTTGTTTCTTTCCCGTTATTCCCTGCACGTCAACTGTAATTATGCGTTTGTCGGTGAATATAACCTGGTCGCGCACGGTTTTATACACGCCAACTACCTCTTCACCGTCAACAAGAATCATCGCCACGTTTTTGTTAAGTTTATCGTTGTCTATCTTTGTCAGATTAAACACCGCGTCTTTTGAAAAATTCATCATAGATAAATCACCTTCCTTTTCGTTTTCATTTTATCACGCGGGATATTTATTGTCAATGTTAAAAATTTTTGAAAAATATTTCATTTTTTGTCCCCCAAAGGCTTAAAAATGCGTATTAGTATATGAAGAATAAAAAAACTCAATAAATTGTCTTATTTTACTATAATTTTTCCAATAATTTGTATCTTATTATGCAAAGAACGTGTTTAGGCTTTAAAAATCGGGCGGGACAGCGCAGTATTTGTAAATTATTTACAAATATTCTTTACATTACAAAAGAAAGGAGGTACAATATTTATGAAAACCAAAATTATTACAGTTCAACCGTTGATGTTTATTATGACACAAGCAAAACTATATGGTATGTGGACATGGAAATGCATATTTACTATGGCTCTACATATATTGACACAGTGCAATGTATATATCCAGAATAATCAATTATTAAGTAGATTGATTTTTTTAAGGATCAATCCCCCGCCCGATTTTTAATATTTAAAAGGAGGAAATATGAAAAAAATAACAGCGCTTATTTTGTCGATCATTACGTTAGCGTTTATTATTTGCTCTTGCTCCCAAAATACAAAACCTGTTGAAACCGCAACCGACGAAAACGGTGAAATTATTACTACCACAACAACAAAGGAGCAAGCGACGACAAAAAACACAAGCAAGGAAACAACTTCGACTACGAAAAAGAGCGATGAATTTGAGTTCCCGGAAGATCATTATATAAAAAAAGGCTCGCTCCCTTCTATTAAATACGTTGAAATGCCAACACGTGTAATTATTCCGGGAATTCAATTTACATATTACAACAGGCTTGAGGATGAAAGATATTATTTTTGTTTCGACCCGCTTTGCGACCATTCAAAACAGTCATGTGTTGCTAATATTTTTTATTGCTCGAATGAATGTATATTCTCGCCATATACAAATCGATTATATATGGAACGAGAAGACGCTCTGTTTTCAATGAAATTTGACGGCAGCGATATCAGAATTGAAATTTCGTTCGGTGATGTCGGGTCGGATATAACCAAAGATCCTGTAAGAACGGGAGATGCGTTCGGTCGAATAGAAAATCTTCAGCAATATGATAATTATTTATACTTTGTTTATCCCACATCCATAAAAAAAGATAATTCTGATTATGGCTATGAATTCTTTTGGTCGCTTTTCAGATATAATCTAAAAACGAAAAAGCTTGAAAACTTGTCAGAAAACGTCGGTCATATAAGCAATTATTTCTATTCTTTTGCATTAACAAAGGATAAAATTTATTTTAACGATTTGACAGCCGACAGAGGTATTCGTCTTTTTTCATCTAATCTTGACATGACTGACATAAAAGAAGTAGATATTGAGAATAGCGAAAAAATAATAGTTTCCAATGCAATTTTTGACGGAGAAAATTTTTATTCAGCAATTACAGAATATAAAAAAGAGGAAATAACAGGAACATCTCCCACGGCAGAATCATATCAAATTGTTTGCTTTGATCCCGAAACAAAAATTATAACAGAAATTTCAGAAAAATCATATGTTGCCGATAATAACGCCGGCAGGATAAATATTTTTTCTGTAACTGATGAATATATCTACTATACAATTGATGATCCTTTCTATATAGGAACTTATAAAACACGCACTGGTGAAAATTCGGTATATAATAGCAGACACACATTATACAGAATAAGAAAAGACGGTAGTGATAAAAAAGTTGTGTACGAAGGTTTGACAAGCAAAGACCCCAAAGTAATTTCATGTGGGCTTCGTAATTTATATATAATAAGCGGCGAAAAAAAAGCAATAGCTATCATTATCACGAACCAATACTCTGCACCGAAAATGTCTCCCAACGGATATGAATCAATTGACTGGCAGCGTAGCTTTTACGTCTCTTTCGATATTGACGACAACGGAAACTTCGTAAATATGCACGAGCTTGTTTTGGATGAGTAAAAGGAGGAAATATGAAAAAAATAACAGCGCTTATTTTGTCGATCATTACGTTAGCGGTTATTATTTGTTCTTGCGGTAAAAACACAAAGCCAATCGAAACACAAACTGATGAAAACGGTGAAATTATTACTACCACAACAACAAAGGAGCAAGCGACGACAAAAAACACAAGCAAGGAAACAACTTCGACCACACAAAAGAACGGCGAAACAACGAAAAAGAGCGATGAATTTGAGTTCCCGGAAGACCACTACATAGATACGGGATATCCTAGTAATATAAGGTATATTGAAACGCCGACGCGTGTAATTATACCGAGATTGGAATTTACTTATTACAGCAAACTTGACGATGAACGCTATTACTTTTGTTTTGACCCACTGTGCGACCATTCAGTGCAATCCTGCCCAGTCAATATTTTTTATTGCTCGGATGAATGCATATTTTCCCCATATACAAACCGTTTATACATGGAAAGATACGACACTCTTTTTTCAATGAAATTTGACGGAAGCGATATCAGAATGGAAATCTCATTTGGTGATGTTGGGTCAGATATAACCAAAGACCCCGTAAGGTCAAGCGGCACATATGGGCAAATATCATGTCTTCAGCAATATGATAATTATTTGTATTTTGTTTATCCAACTTCAATTAAAAAAGATAATTCCGATTCAGAATTGCAGAGTTTTTGGTCGCTTTTCAGATATGACCTAAAAACGAAAAAACTCGAAAACCTATCCGAAAACGTCGGTTATGAAAGCAGTTATTTAAGTGCATTTACGCTGACAAAAAACAAAATAATTTTCAGTGACATGACGGAGAACAGGGGTGTGCGGCTTTTTTCCGCAAACCTTGATATGACAGATATAAAGGAAATTGACACCGGAAAATATGAAAATTTAGCTATATCTCAGAGAATATATGACGGAGAAAAGTTATATATAGAGCATGCTGAATATAAAAAAAGCGAAAACACCGGTGCCAATCTTACCACTGAGTCATATCAAATCATCGGTTTTGATCCCGACACATACGAAATAACCGAAGTTTCGGAAAAATCATATATGCTCGTTTCAGATAATAAAACAGCCAAAGGCAGGATTGAAATATATGCCATAACTGATGAGTTCATTTATTATACCATTTGGGATTCATTTCTTATAGGGACGCTAAAAACAAAATATGGAGAGCAACCGACATATAATTTCCGGCACACCTTATATAGAATGAAAAAAGACGGCAGCGACGAGCAAGTGATATTTGAGGGTTTAACAAGTAAAGATCCAAAAGTTATTTCGTATAGCATAGGCGAATTATATTTAATGGATGGCGGAACAAAAGCTATAGCGAAGGTAATGCAATATCAATATTCGACGCCGAGAATAATGCCGGACGGAAGCGAATATGCAAATTGGCAAGGTAGTTTTTACGCGTCGTTTGATATAGACGACAACGGAAACTTCGTAAATATGCACGAATTAGCACTTGATTATGACGAATAAAAAAACGCCCCGCGGGGCGTTTTTTGTTGAAATAAAATTATTTACCGAAATATCTTTCAAGAAGACCTTGGAAAGCTCTGCCGTGGCGAGCCTCATCCTTAGCCATTTCATGAACTGTGTCATGAATAGCGTCAAGGTTCAAGGCTTTTGCGCGTTTTGCAAGATCGTTTTTGCCCGCCGTTGCGCCGTGTTCGGCTGTAACTCTCATTTCAAGGTTCTTCTTTGTGCTTGATGTAACTACTTCGCCGAGTATTTCAGCGAATTTAGCCGCGTGTTCAGCTTCTTCATAAGCGGCTTTTTCCCAATACATACCGATCTCGGGGTAGCCTTCTCTGTAAGCCACACGAGCCATTGCGAGATACATACCGACCTCGGAGCATTCAGCCGTGAAGTTTGAACGAAGGTCAGCTACGATGTCCTCCGGCACTCCCTGAGTAATGCCTACAACGTGTTCGGTAGCCCATGAGAGCTTGGTTTCTTCTATCTTCTCGAATTTTTCGCCGGGAACTTTGCACTGCGGGCATTTTTCGGGCGGCGTTTCGCCTTCCCAAACGTATCCGCAAACTTTACATACCCATTTTGTCATAATTATATCCTCCGAAAAAACTTATTTTTCACACCGAAAAATCATCGGTGTTCGTCTGAATATATGATATATTATCGCGTGGGAAAAGTCAAGTGATTTATTTTTTATTTTTACAAACACGTTGTTTTTTCGGTTATCCGTCGATACTTATCCAGCGAATGTGAAAATCCCTCCTTTTAATTATAATTCAAAGATTTTTAATTGCGAAAAATATTCACCGCTCACATCGTGGTGCTTTTGATACCGCACAAGATCGAAATTCAACTTTTGCTCGATTGACAAATATATCCGGATATGATATATTATTTATTGTAAGAATTGTTTTCTGTCGGCAACCGACGCATATTTTTCGCTCGACATTTGCCGCAAAACACATTATAAAATATTGAAAAGGAGAATACCTATGAAAACAGCCGCTAAAATTTTTATTATTTTGGGAATGGTTTCAAGCGTTCTCAGCCCGACGATGAGAAAGCTCACCATCACAGGAGAAATAAGCGAAGAGGCTCGCGCCATAGTTACGCTTATCTGGTGGGTAATGGTCGCCGCCGGAATTATAGTTTCTCTTGTGTTCGGCATACTCGCGCTTGTAAGGCTCGGCAAAGCGAAATGTAAAGCTGACATACCCGTTTGGCTTGGAGTTTGCGTGCTTCTGTTCGTTAATCTCATCGGCGGCATTCTTATGCTCTGCCTTAAAGACGAACACCTCATGCCCAAAGAACTCGCCGAATACAAAAAGCTCCTCGATGACGGCATAATCACAAAAGAAGAATATGACGCGAAAGCCGCGTCGATAAACAAATAAAAACAGGAAGGATTTTGTTTCATGAAAATCGCATCTCAAATACTCATCGGCATACGCACAGTGATTATAGCGTTATACACATTATTCATAATTTTAGCCTTTGTTCTTTTTCTGTTGTCCGGCACGTTTTTTGAAGCCGAATTTGAAGGAATGCCCGCAATCGCAAGCAATATGTTCATCGTCTTTTTCGGCGGGTTCATTTTGTACGGAATTCTTTCAACCGTTCTCGGCATAGTCGCAATGGTAAAACTCGGCAAAGCAAAAAGTAAAAAAGACGTTTCGATAGTCCTTGGAGTTTTCATAATTCTTTTTAACAGCTTTATCGGCGGCATTCTTATGCTCTGCACAAACGACGCCGACTTTGAAAAGAAATCCGTGCCCGCCGCGGTATCGGTTTCAGCACCCGTTTCCGACGCGGATAGAATACGTCAATTTAATGAACTTGCCAAATCCGGCGTTATCACGCAGGAAGAATATGAGGCGAAGAAAAAACAAATACTCGAACAGTAAAATAATAAACGCCCACCAGGGCGTTTTTATTCATCTTTGATATAAATCAAAACGTCTTCCACTCGGCAATTAAGTATCTTGCACAGGTCGTCTAACGTCACCGTACTTATCGGCTTGTTGTGACGAAGCCTATCGAGCAAACTACTGCTAATGCCGAAAGAATTTATAAGTTTGTATGTGGATATTCCCTTTTCGCGCATCGTTTTGTACAGCGGTTCATAAGAAATCATTTTTTATCACCTCTGTATAAATAATAAAATATGCTCTACCTCTTGACAATTATCGATATATAGACTATAATTTATTCATAAAATTCATATTTGGAGGTAACAAATGAAGAAATTCATCTCTCTTGCGCTTATAATGGTTATTCTCATTTTTTCCGTAATATCATGCGGAACGAAAAATGACGCTGAAACCACTTCTGCAACAACCACAGCAGAAACAACCTCTCAAACCACAGCTGAAACAACAGCTCAAACAACGACAACAGCCACAACTACCACGACCACAACTACTACGGCATCACCGGTAACGCCGCCGTCCGAAATTGACGAAAACGTTTATCACAGCTATTTCATCGATCTTACGTTTACAAAACCGGACAGTTGGATATATTATTCAAAGGAAGAGATTGCCGCGATGATGGGAATTGTTTCCGATATGCTCTATACAGATGATATGAAAGCCATTATTGAAAACAGTGATCTTGATATTGACACAGTCATCGAATTTGTCGCGGCAAACATGAGAACAGGTGAAACCGTTACGCTCACAGTAGAGAAAAAAAGCGATCTGATTAACAACGAAGAAACAAACATAAACTATCTTAAACTCCTTCTTCCGCAATCGTTTGTAAACACCGAGATAACGTTCGGGCAAACATCAAACATTGTTCTCGGCGTTACACCGTTTAAAAAAATTAACGCTTATCTGAATATTAACGGAATGGAGCTTGAACAAACATATTATATTTGCTTACACGATGGTTACGTCGTGTCCATTACAACATCCACATCGTTCGGAACGCCGAGCGAAACATTTGAAGCAATGTTTTCTTAAAATTATAAAACGCCCACCAGGGCGTTTTTATTTTGCGATTTTTCGGCATTTATTATAAATTGATAGCCCCTCTTGATTTTTCCATGCAAAAAGTGTATCATATATAAAAATAAGGAAAGGAAACGGAAGGATGCAGATAATATCTCTTAATTCAAAAAAAGAAATTACGCTCGGCAAATCCGACACCGTTTCCTGCACCGTCGGAAATTTTGACGGTGTGCATCTCGGTCATGCGGCGCTTATAAAAAAAGCCGCCGAGAAAGGCGACTGCACGTTTTCCGCCGTGTGGACGTTCATCGAACATACAAGAAAAGACGCGCGTCTTCTAACATCTTTTGAACAACGCGCCGATCTCTTCCAAGCGGCCGGCGTGGATCTTGTGATACTTGAAGATTTCGACCGGGTAAAAGATATGTCACCGCGTCAGTTCGTTTACGGGTTGTTATATGAAAAATGCCACGTTCGGCGCGCCGTGTGCGGATATGATTTTCATTTCGGTCGCGGAGCCGACGGAAACGCCGATGACTTTGTAAAATATTTTTCTTCTCTCGGAGCGCAGGCGCAAACAGTAGATCCGGTGAGAACCGATAACGGCGAGATAATAAGTTCGTCGCTTATTCGTCAGGCAGTAGAGGAAGGGCGAATGGTCGACGCCGAGGCAATGCTCGGTCGCCGATATTCGATACGCTTTCCCGTTTGTCACGGTCAGCATCTCGCGAGCAAACTCGGCGTGCCAACGATAAATCAGATCTTTCCCGAAAACTTCGCCCTGCCGCTATTCGGCGTATATGCGTGTTTGTGCGTCATCGACGGCATCCCGTATCACGCCGTATCAAACGTCGGTGTTCGTCCGACGGTTTTCGACACTGCGGCGCATGTCAACTGCGAAACGCACATTATCGGCTTTGACGGCGACCTTTACGGCAAAGAGATAACGGTGGAATTTGTGGAATTTATCCGCCGTGAAAAAAAGTTTCCCTCGCTTGACGAGCTTTCACTCGCTATTCGCCGCGACGCGGAAACTGCCGAGAAGCTCCTTTCGGAGCGAGGAGTATAAGCTATGCGTCGTTCAAAAATTAAAACCGCCGCAATACTGTTTTCCGCGCTGTTTTTCACCGTCGCCGTGTTCCCTCTTTCCTTGTTCGCCGCGGATTATTCAAAAGAGGTAAACTCTCAAAACATATGCGTTTACAACACCGAATACAAAACGGCGGTATTTGAAAAAAACGCCGACGGAAAAATATCCCCCGGCCCGACCGCCAAAATCATGACGGCGATTGTTGCGCTCGAATATTTTTCAAGCGACCTTCAAAGAACGGTTAAGGTATCGCCTGCGGCGCTGAAAGGAATCTACGGCAGTGCCGTCATAGGTCTTGTTGAAAACGAGGAGATACGCGCGATAGATTTGATTTACGCCACGGTTGTGGGCGGAGCAAGCGACGCGGCAAATGCGATAGCGTGCGCGATAGCGGGGTCGCCGTCGTCATTCGCCGTAAAAATGAACGAAAAAGCAAAGGCGCTCGGCGCTGTCGATACGCTCTATCAAAACCCGTCCGGTCTTGACGAAAAGGGTGCATACACCACAGCGCACGACACGGCGCTTGTCGCCGCATATGCGCTTACCGTGCCGCGGCTTGTAGAAATTGCCAACACCACGGCATATAAAATACCGAAAACCGACAAAAGCGATGTGCGTACCGTCTACACGCGCAACATGCTGATAACAAACAACGGCACGAACAAGTTTTATTATTCCGAGGCAAAGGGGCTTTCCGCGGGATACACCGATGATGCGGGTTATTGTGCCGTCGCGGCAATACAGAGCGGTTTTACATATGTTTGCGTCGCAATGAATGCCGAGAAAGCGTCAACCGGCGACATAGGTTCTTACATCGATACAAAAAATCTGCTCGGTTGGGCAAAAGGCAACTTTGCCTCAAAAAAGGTGCTCGATAAATCTCAGGTGATAACCGAGCTACCCGTTGAGCTCTCATCCGACAGAAGTTATGTTACCATAGTTCCGCAAACAAGCGTTTATGCGTTTCTTCCCATTGACGCCGATGTTTCAACCCTCGAAAAAATCGTCGTTCTGCAAAAAGAAAAACTGACCGCCCCCGTCAAGCGCGGCGAATATGTGGGTGACGTCGTTGTTTTTCTGGGAGATAAAGAGCTTGGCTCATCCCCGCTTGTGACAAAGCTCGACGCGCAGAGGAGCGCATGGCTTTCTTTTAAAAACGCTGTATTTGATAAATTCGGAATTTTCTCCGTTGCCGTCATTTCCCTCATCGCTTTTTGCGTTATATTCGCCGTCGTGCGGTTTTATAAATTCATTAAAAAAGCAAGCAAATAATCTTCATTTTTAATAACATATATTTTCAGGCGCGACGTTTTTCATCGCGCCGATTTTTTATTTCAAATCACATTATCTTTTTTTGACATCTATTGAAAAAACAACACTATTGAATTTCAAATAAAAATCAAAAAACAGCAAATAATATGTTTGCCGTGATATAAACGGCAGTTTAAAAAAGGCGGTTTGAAACCGAATGGACATGACAAACATCAAAATGCCGAAGGCTTGTGTAAAAGACATGAAGAAAGAAATGCAAAAATGCTGGGATACGATGACGGAAAACAGCATGGAGCTGAAAATGAGCTTTTCAGTGCTCGATATAATGATAGCCGTAGCCGTAATGGCGGTAACTGTTGTAAGCGTCATCATGATAAAGCGCGCGTGCATGGAACATCGCCTTTTGTGCAAGATGAAGGATTCGGCACAATAAAGAAAAAACGCTGTTGCTGTCTGCATTTTTATCTATGCAGGCAAAAACGGCGTTTTATATTATACTATTGTATAAAACATTTTTCAACATTGTTTTTCCACAATTCTAACATTGTATAAAACCATATTTTTTCAGAACTTCCCGTCGTGATTCTTTACCCGTTACATATTATTTTAAAATCAAAAAAAAGAGTGTTCGGGACTGTTTTCAAATAGTATTTTTCGACTTTTTCTTTATGTTCTCAAATTTATACTAATGTATAAAACAGCAAAAAACGCGCCGTTCCGGTTTTTAGCATCATTGTTTTGCCGCTTTTGATTATATTCGTAAAACAAACAAAAAATCTCCGCCGCGGAAATCGCGGCGGAGAAAAATTTTTTTATTATGCGTTTCAGTTTATCGGTTCAAAATCCGCCGCGCCGTGTTTGCAAAGCGGGCAAACTATGTCGTCGGGAAGTTCATCTCCCTCGTAGACGTATCCGCACACCTTGCACACCCAACCTTTTTTGCCTTCCGTTTGGGGCTTTGGTTTGACGTTTGACTGATAGTAGTTATACGTCATCGTTTCTTTATCCGAAATAACTCTCGCCTCGGTTATAGAGCAAATGAACATTCCGTGCGTGTCGAGGTCGACGTACTGCTCTACTTTCAGCGACATAAAGGAGTTGATGTAATGCGGCAGGAATACAAGGCCGTTGTCGGAACGGAGCGGCGTGCAATCGGCAAATTTGTCAACCGTTCTTCCGCTCTGGAAGCCGAACGTTTCAAACACTTTAAACGGTGCCTCGACAGACAGGCAGTTTACGTTCATGATGCCGGTCTGTTTTATTACGTGGTGCGAATAGTTCTGTTTATTTATCGTGACGGCAACGCGGTTGGGGGTGTTTGTCACCTGAGAAACGGTGTTTACAATAAGACCGTTGTCTTTTTTCCCGTCGTTTGATGTTACGACATAAAGTCCATAGCCGATTTTAAATAGAGCCGTCATATCGTTTTTATTTGCGGTTTCACTGCTCTGCGCGATGTAATCGCGGCAGAGTTCATCGGCGAGCGCATCGATCTGCGCCATGCTCGAATCATTAAGCGCCGACGTTATTTTCACCGTCGTGTCGGCAAACGTAATGTTCTTGCAGCCTTCAAGCATTGACTTCATTGTTTTTGCAGCCATGGGCGCCCACGAACCATTCTCGATAAGCGCAACCGTCTTGTTCTGGAAGTTGTGCTCGGTGAGATGTTCAATAAATTCGCGCATAAACGGGAAAATACCCGCGTTATACGTTGTTGTGGCAAGCACGATCCTGCCGTAGCGGAACGCGTCCTCAACAGCTTCCGCCATGTCGCAACGGGCAAGGTCATTTACGGCAACCTTCGGGCAGCCCTTTGCTTTCAGTTTTTCAGCAAGCATATCCACCGCTTTTTTCGTATTGCCGTAAACCGACGTGTATGCGATCATAATTCCGTCGCTCTCCACTCCGTACGTTGACCATGTGTTGTAAAGTCCGAGATAATAGCCGAGGTTTTCACTGAGCACAGGACCGTGAAGCGGGCAAATGACGCTTATATCGAGATTTGCCGCCTTTTTCAATACAGCCTGCACCTGCGCGCCGTATTTGCCGACGATGCCGAAATAATAACGTCTTGCCTCGCACGCCCAGCCTTCCTCATCCTCGGCGTCGAGCGCGCCGAACTTACCGAATGCGTCAGCCGAGAAAAGCACCTTATCCGTGCTGTCGTAAGTCATGATAACCTCGGGCCAGTGTACCATGGGCGCCGTAATAAACGAAAGCGTATGTTTTCCGAGCGAGAGTGTATCTCCCTCGCCCACAACAACTCTGCGGTCTTCAAATTCCTTGCCGAAGAAGTTTTTCATCATTGCAAAAGCCTTGACAGACGCCACAACAGTTGCCGACGGATAAACGTTTAAAAAGTTTACGATATTTGCCGAATGGTCCGGTTCCATATGCTGCACCACCAAATAATCCGGCTTTCTGCCGCTTAACGCCTTTTCAATATTATCAAGCCATTCATGCGTAAAGTTGCGATCGACCGAGTCCATTATCGCCACTTTCTCGTCGATTATCGCATACGAATTATACGCCATGCCCTCCGGAACCTTGTACTGCCCTTCAAAAAGGTCGATTTTGTGATCGTTTACTCCAACATAAAGAATGTCTTTCGTTACCTGCATTTTGTTTTCTCCTTTTATATTTTTATTTTTTAGCCGTGTGATAAAAATGATTTATCGCAAAAATCATTTAATGTCGATTTGCAGTTTTTTTGCAGATCGTTTAATTGATCATCATAAATATTTACTGCCAATCAACGTCTTATATGCTTTGCCGAAATCGCGGATCATTTTAATATCTGCCTATTTTCTTATACGGTATCTCCGGAAAATCCGGAATTATTTGTAATATTTTCGCGTTTTCCTTCATCCTGAAATCTCCGTCGGTTTCATCATTAAAACCGACGTCATCCCCTATTTCAAACCGCGGATTATTCTCTACTTTGCTGAAAACGTATACGCTGTCGCAAATCATATCATTCGCTTTGGGTGAGCAGATTATCACATTCTTTTCAACCGTCGAATACGAAGGGTTCAGCGCCATATCCGGGTCGTCGATAAGCGACATGTCGTCTTTTATCTTCGCCACCAGCGGATATTTGCGCGCCCACAGCTCGCTTTTATACGGCATCTCATACAATCTTTTCCACATGATCGTTTCGTGAGACCCGGCTAAATTCTTAGTCCACCCGTCGTCTTCGATCGCTACACGCATCCTGTCGTCATACTGAAACGGTTCACCCGCGTCGAAGATAATATTGTATCGTGCTTCAAGCTCGCGTCCTCCGCCGAATTTTATGCCGTTGTCGCCCGTGTGAATTATCAAATTCGAGTATGCCGTCTGCCCCGACAAGCCGTCGTCCCAATATATTGCGCAAGGGGTATGTTCGCCGTCGCCTGAGTTTTCCACAACGTTATACCTTATCATCGTGCCGTGGTCTGTCCAGTTTCTGCCGCTGTATATCGCGCCTGCGTCATTCGTTATTTGAACGGTATCGTGAATATAATTATATTCTATCAAGTGGTCGTTGCCGGCGTAAATGATAGCCGAATGAGGAGAATTAAATATCTCGTTGTGGCGGCAAGTGATGCCAACCCCTCTCATATCCACGCCGGCGTAATATGTAAGGCACACTTGCCCGAAGTCGTGAATCGAATTGTTTTCAATAAGGCATCTCCCCGCTGTCAGCGTCGCGCGCTCGCCCGCTTTCATTTTTATGCCGCCGCATCCCATGTGAGATATTTCGCATTCTCTCACCTCGTTATCATATCCCTCAATCTCTATCGCGTTTCCGGCGACGCAAGATATATCGCATCTTTTTATCTTGACGCCATTTCCCTCCGCCTTTATTCCGCACGAGAGCGTATGACGTATCTTCAATCCGTCGAATATGATATTGTCAGCGTTTTCAATCGTTATAACGGGTGATTTTTTATATGAAAAATATATTTCCGCTTCATCTATCGGTGCCGTCGGCCAAACGTATAAAAGCCCTTTTTTACGATCGAGAAACCACTCGCCCGGTCGGTCAAGCTCCTCGAAAATATTGAACAAATAATACGGCGCGCCGGCTTTCACTCCGAACCGCGAGGCAAGCTCAGGCGTTATCGTGTGGTTTTTCGTGTCCGGAAAAACTCTCGTCGAACTTTCCGCCCAATCGTATTTGAAAAACCCCATCATCCAAATGTCATCTTTATCGCGCCAACCATCGATTCGCCGGCTCACTTCTTCCCCAACGTCAAAACACCCCGGGTCGGGTTTTTCGCATTCTCGGCTTACCCCGAATCCGTCAGCGACAACAAACCCTTCGCTTATTACACCTTCAAGTTTGATAAATCCCTCGTCCGGATAGCGCGCAAGCGTCATGCGCCTGTCGTTTATTACAAGCTCGCAATTCACGCCTTTTTTCTTGCCGGGATATAAAGCCGTCGTTTGCGCCGTTCCTGTAGGGTATACAGGCCCCCAGTCGTCCTCGTCAAGTCCGAGAGAGCGTAAATCACATACGTATACGTTTTTTCTTGCCTTTTCGCTCAGCCTTATCGCTTCCTCGCTACCGACAAGAGAAAATTTGCTCGCGTCGAGCCTCACCCCGCATGAAAGTTCGGCGTCATCGTACGAAAAAATGATTACAGGCGTACTTTTCTCTCCGCCCGCCTCTTTCGGCAGATAAAGTCCATCGGTAAAATATGTTCCGCCCATGATTTTTATCGCCACAGTTTTTTTAGGGTGTGACGTTCTGATTTTTTTCAGTTCTTCTATCGCACGCTCGGGCGTAAGAAAAGGCGCGTCCTCTGTGCCCAAAGCGTTGTCATCACCGCTTTTTGACACAACAACCGTAATATCCGCTTCATATTTCTCAACGGCAGACTTGTTATATTTACTTAAATAATCGCATAATGCCATTTTTTCTCTCTCCCGGTCTACAACATTACTTTCGTTTTGTTATGTTTCTTTTCATAAATCGCCACGGCGCTTGATACGGCAACCGCCATCATCATTATTCCGAAATTGACAAAGCAAATATACGCTCGATTTTCAATCGTCAGCCCAAACATCATAAGCGTCTTGCCGTTCGTCGCCTCGATGAATTTTCCGCCGATAAACGTCGCCGCAACGTTTGCCAAACTCGACGCCGCGCTGAAAAATGCGATGCATGCCGCGCGCATTTTGTCGGGAACGTATAAGAACGCAAGATTTGCTATAACAACCGCCATACCTCCGCTGACAAGTTGGCAGTAAACGTTTGATATGATATACATATACTGCGTTTGCTTCGTCACAAAAACGTTTATCACATAGCACAGCGAATACAGCGCCATTGACACCGACAGCGTCGGCATCCAGCCGAAACGCCTTATGCATTTGTTCCAAAACGGCATTGAAAGCAAAATACACGGAATGGCGGCTATCTGGCAAATGCTGAGATATGTATAGCTTATGTCTGCGCCGTTTAGAAGATATACCCCGTAAAACGAGCCGTGAAAGCAGTTCCCTGCCGAATAAAGCACTTGGATAAGCACCATTACCAAAAACATCTTGCTTCTAAACGGTGTGGTTATTATATCTTTAAAGCTCGGCTTCTCGATCCCTTCGTTATACTGCGGCTCTTCGGCGCGGCTGAACATCTTTATTACAAACGCCGCTATCGGAAGCGCGATCCCGCGCATTATAAGCACGCCGAGCAGAGCGTTGTCGTGTTCCGTAAAATAATCGAGGAACAGCCCGAACGCAAATGACAGAATAGCGTTTATAATAAGCGTTACCACTTTTACGCAGCTGAAATAGTCGTTTCTCGTCGCATTCGGCAAGCTGTAAAGCTGCCATGCGGATCTGGCCGGTGTTCCTATTGCCTCCGCCGCCGAAGCTATGACGACAAGCGCCGTAAACATCCTCGCTTTTATGTTCACGTCAATGTCGAGCACAACGACCAAAGGCATGAGCACTATCTGAACCGCATAATAAATCCCGCGGAGCAGTAAAATAAGCGTTTTACGCTTTTTCATCGACTCGAATATAAAAGGCGAGAGAACCTGGGAAAGCCCCGAGAACATCTGCACTGTGCTGATAAGCGTTATATATCGCGTTTCAGTTAGTTTGTCCGCGCCTTCGAGCAAAAGTATCAGCAGAGTTGAATAAAAAACTCCCGTGAGCATCGTCGTCACGGCTGCTTCCGCCACAGTGCCGAAAAATATCCCGCGGCGGCCGCGGAGTCTGCCGTCGGAATTGTCTTTCAGCACACGCCCGAAACTGCCGGAATAATCCATACTGCTCTTTATTTTATCGTGTAACGCCATACTCGTTTGCCTCAGCATTTTAATATCGCTTAATTATACAGTAATTATAGAATAAAAACAAGTATAAAAAGCTATTTTACAATCAAAATCTTTCCCATATCCGTTTCTTATTCTGTAAAGCGTCTTTTATTCGTTTTTTTGAGGTCGCATTTGATAAGTCTGTTTGAGTAATGCCGTTTAATACCTTGTAAAAACAAAAACACCCTCGCGGGCGTTTATCCCAAACTCTTTTTCAAATTCGCCTTTGATTTTCGACGCAGGAGAAAAAGCAATTTCCGGTAAAATTAAAAAGCGTTCTCTGTGCGAGAACGCTTGATTTTTTTATTTTTTCTCCGATTGTGCCGCCGCAAGATCTTTTTCGTCGGACTTTATTTTCTTTATATATTCAGCATATCTGATAAGATACAGCACAAACGACATAAGTATCAGCGCGGTCGAAATCGCTATCATAACAAACGACACGGGCAGTATCACCTCACCCCAAATGATAAGCATAAGCATATGGGCGCCCATCATAACGTAAAGAAACACCGTCGAGAGCTTTCCATGCCATTCGGCGAACAGCATGTGTTTTAATTTGCTCACCACATATATTCCGATAATGCCCGAAACGATCTCTTTCACAACAAGCGCGCCACATGGAATAAGAAGATATATTTGCCGAAACGACAACAGCAACATTATCGCTATCTGCGTCAGCTTGTCGGCTATCGGATCCATTATCTTGCCGAACTCCGACACCATATTGAATTTTCGCGCGATGCGTCCGTCAATAACGTCCGACACGCCGGATATTACGATGATAATCAGCGAAATTATGTATCTTTCCTTAAAAAACATTATAAACAGCGGTATCAAAAGCAATAGCCTGAACACCGTTATCATGTTCGGAATTGTGATTATTTTCTTGTTGTATGTTTCCATGTCTACCCAGATATGCGCTTTGTTTTGCTTGAATAAACCGTTGTCATTAACGATTTTGAAAATAAATCGCACAGACACCTCCCCGCTAAGATTTTACTAAAATAAATAAGGTTTGTCAAGTTGATAAAAGACAAAAGTCGAAAAAAACTGTTTTATGGCTGTTTATTGGTTCCGGACGACAATCAAACGGCTTAAAAACGAACGTTGCCTTTTGAAACAAACAAAAAGACAAATTTTTCATATTTTTTCGGGTTTCTCAATACGAAAAGACCCAGCGTACTGAAAATCGCCCATAGTGTGGGAAAGAACAAAAAGATAATGAAATAACGGATGTTTTGTTTTCGATTTATTTCATTCGTAATTTCAAACGGAACAATATATGCGCCGTTTTTTTCAATAGCCTTAACATCGTAATACGGCGTATTATCCTTTGAATTATATAATATCGCGTATATGTTGAGTTCGGTTTTTCCGTCGCAGTATGCTTTTATTTCCGAAAAATCAATCTCTTTGCCGCCTTTTTCAATAATATAAATATCCGCGCCGCCGTACATAACAATATCGTCGCCTTCTTTTGCACAATAAGACAGCGCCGTGCCGAAATGTTCCGTGTTCGCCGGCGAATACGTTCTAAACGTTATCACACCCACAAGCACTGCAAAAGCGACAAAACAAACAAAAGCAAAAACATAACCGAATATCAATGACGCCGGTTCTCTTATATGCCCGTTAAAAATATCGCGCTTCTTCGACGTGACTTTTTTAAGTTCCGCGCCGTCGTTCATCTCTCTGTATTTTTTCAAGGAATATGAGATAAAATCATACGTTCCGATTTGAAATTCATCAATTATTATTTTATGCTTTTCAGTATAGAGTATTATCTCGTGAGATTTATATTTTATCCCGATAATATCAGAATAAGAATAATGCCTGTTTATTCCGAAAAATGTTTTTGCGGTAAAGCCCTTGTTATCGTAAGAAATACGGCAGTTGAAATATGCGATAATAAGTACAGCGCCGAGTAATGAAAAAATTTCAAACGCAAACGCGGAAAAATACGATTTATCTTTTCCGAAAGCCGCAAATACCGCTACGGAAAGAAAAATTGCCATACATATCGAACCGATCCATAGAATAAACTTGGGCGCTGCAACTTTGCCTTTTTCATACGGCACTTTTTTGGACATTATCCCGACTATCCCCGCCGCAAGCACGGCAACAAGCGGAACAAATAAGGAATATACAACGTATTTCACTGCACTATATCTCCTAAAAACATATCTCTTCGCCGAAAAAATTTCTTCCTGTTTTAAGTTTATCACCGTAATACTCGTATGTCAATCAACCTATGGTTGAATAAAGAATTTTCGGAAAGCCGAAAAAAGCCGAGCTGTGCGCTCGGCTTTTTATTCGCTCCATTCCAAGAACAATTTGACGCTTACGTCGCCTTCTCCAAGAATATCGAGCAGCTTTTCTTTTGAAACGTATGATTGCGAAGCGATCTTCGTAAAAATCCCGCGGCTTTCGTCATAACATATCATAAGCTTATCCTCGCCGCAAAGCACGATATCACCCGGTTTTACCGTCATTTCCTCATCGTTTTGCGGCAATCTGCACGTAAAATGCCCGATTTTGCAAAAGCCGCCGTCGCGCATATCGAAAGTAACCTCGCCTCTCAATTTTTCAACGAATGCTTTTTCCGCGGAATTATCTTCAAGCGACGCATAGCATCTTTTTCCGTTCGCTTCGATCACAAGCACCGCCGTCGGAACGAAAACGTCCGTAATTTCCGGCACTTCCCGCATATCCTTATCTTGTTTTCCGTTCTTTATCATAATATATTATCCTTTATCATATCTTGTCGAACATCCATTCAAGCACGTACTTTATATATTCGTCCCAAAAATCCCAATTGTGCGTTCCGTGCGATTCGCGGTACGTCAGATCATATCCCAGCTTGAGCAAATGCGCTTTGAATCTCTGATTTTCTTCATACAGAAAATCTTCCGTGCCGACGCCGAGGTATATTCTCGGCTTTATTTCGTCGCCGCTTCCCGCGCTTGCAAGCTCGAAAAGGTTGTCCTCTTTCGGAGCTTCCTCGCTTCCGAATACCGACGGATAATAGCTTTTTGCTTTTCTCGTCGCGATATCGCAACCGGCGGAAAGTCCCGCGGCGGCGCAAAACCGTCCTTTTTCGCGCAACGCCAGCTTCAACGCTCCGTAACCGCCCATCGACAATCCCGCGGCAAAATTGTTTTCGCGCTCATCCGACAATCCGAACAGCGTCTTCATTATTTCGGGAAGTTCTTTCGCGATATATGTGTAATAATTCATACCGTATTTCATATCGCAGTAAAAGCTCTTGCCCGCAAACGGCATTACGACGCATATACCGTATTTTTCGGCATATCTTTCTATCGACGTTCTTCTCATCCACGTCGTATGGTCGTCGCTCAGCCCGTGAAGCAGATAAAGCGTTTTCGTCACTTCCCCAGCTTTTCTGCGCTCGGGAATTATTACGTATACGCCCGTCTTCATTCCGAGTTCTTCGCTGTATATTTTCAAATCGATAAATGCCATTATTCGTCACGTCCTTTCTTTATTTATTATAAAATCTACGCGGGATACTGTCAAGTGTGCAAAGAAAAAAGCCGAGCTGTGCGCTCGGCTTTTTTCGTTAAGTTTTTGGAGACCAATATGGAGGCACCACCCGGAATCGGACCGGGGAATAAAGGTTTTGCAGACCTCTGCCTTACCGCTTGGCTATGGTGCCGGAAAAATATCTCCAAAAACATAATATGCTGTTTAGCAAAAAATCAACACACCAAAATTATATTCGGTGTGTTGATTTCGATGGAGCGGATTACGGGGCTCGAACCCGCCACCTCGACCTTGGCAAGGTCGCGCTCTACCAAATGAGCTAAATC
>JAFSRI010000024.1 GCA_017446155.1 Clostridia bacterium
TGGGATATATCGCAATTATACCACGTTTTTGTTAACTTTGCGATATGTCCCACACGATTTATCGCAAATTTGGGTAAAATCTTAGCGATATATCGTGAAAGGGAGGGTCGAACATGAACACGAAAGAGGCAGTTGCCGAGAGGATCATCCAGATCTGCAAGGAGAGGGGTATGGCGATCAACGCGCTGGCGAACATTTCCGGCGTTTCGCCGTCCACCATTTACAGTATGCTGAACGAGAAAAGCCAGAACCCGGGCGTCGTTTCGCTCAAGAAGCTTTGCGACGGTTGGGAGATCAGCCTTCGCGAGTTTTTCGATTCTCCGCTCTTCGACGACCTGGAGCAGGAGATACAGTAAACACCGATAAACGAACGCCGCCGTATCAGAGCAAGCTGCTTTGATACGGCGGCAAGTGTAAATATATACTACTCGTTTTTTGTTGAACTCAACTCAATTACCGTTTCCCTTTCCGTTCAGCCAGTTTTTTGAACTGGGCGGCGCCGGAGGCGGCGCCCGTGGTGCGGGAGATCTTCAGGCTCTATCTCGAAGGCAACGGCATCGACACCATCGCCCGAATCATGCAGGACGAGGGGCATCTCAACTGCACCGCCTACTGGCACGAAAAGGGCGTGAGCAGAGGCTGCAAGAAGACTCAGCCCAACCCCTGCAAGTGGAAATGCTACACGATCGCAGGCATCCTCTCGCGTCACGATGCTGCTTGGTCATCGCAGTCGCGGCTTCTCAGCACAGCACTCTTTAAAATCACATAAAAACAGGCAGTCTTGCGACTGCCTTTCGTTTGGTTGCGGAGATGGGATTTGAACCACATGACCTCCGGGTTATGAGCCCGACGAGCTACCGGACTGCTCTACTCCGCGATGTATTGGTGCCGGAAGCCGGGGTCGAACCGGTACGAGGGGGATACCCTCACGGGATTTTAAGTCCCGGGCGTCTGCCAATTCCGCCATTCCGGCATTGCTTCCGCGATTGCTTAATTATAATATCACACTTTTTTTCTTTTGTCAATGATAATTTATCAATAAAATGCGACATTTTTTGCGCCGTCTATCGCGCCAAAACAATTACGGATGATAAAATAATTATTTCTTTGCCGTTTGTTATTGAAAAATCCGCTATTTATGATATAATTATTTCAAGAATTTTTTCAAGGAGTATAATCATGAAAAGAACAGCATATCCGCGTCCGGAACTAACAAGAAAAGAATGGACCTGCCTTAACGGCGAATGGGAATTTGATTTCGATTTCGGCAAATCCGGAAAAATGAGAGATCAGCTCTCAAAAGAATATTTCGATCACAAGATAGAAGTTCCGTTCTGCCCCGAAAGCAGACTCTCGGGAATCGGTCACAGAGATTTTATAGGCGCCTGCTGGTACAGAAGAAAAATAGACGTGCCGAATCTCTCGTCAAGCAGATATATACTTAATTTCGAGGCAGTATATCACACCTGCGAAGTATTTGTAAACGGCAAATCCGCCGGCACTCATAAGGGCGGCTATACCCCGTTTTCATTTGATATAACAGACCTTGTGACAGTGGGCGAAAACACCGTGGCTGTATATGCCGAGGGCGATTCGCGCGAAAAATTCCAGCCGAGCGGCAAACAATGCAGAAAATATGATTCATACGGTTGCTATTACACGCGCTCAACCGGTATTTATGCGCCCGTTTGGTCGGAAATAGTCCCCGCGGTGTATCTTAAAGACGTAAAGCTCGACACGGATATAGACAACAGCACCGTTTTTGCTCGTATGACTCTTTGCGGCGACGGAGAAAAAACGGTTGAGTTGCACGCCCTGCTCGACGGAAAAAAAGTCGGTCAGGCAAAAGTCAAAACAACCGGCAATTTCGTTCAGGCGGCAGTTGAAATATCAAAGCTCGCGCTTTGGAGCATCGACAGCCCTACCCTGTATGATCTTGAAATAACAGTTTCATGCGGAAAATCAAAGGACGAAGTAAAAACATATTTCGGCATGAGAAAGGTAGAACTCGATAAAACGCGCCTGCTTATTAACGGTAAGCCCGTGTTTATGCGCCTTGTGCTTGACCAAGGCTATTACGGCAACGGTGTATATACGGCTGAACACGACGACGATTTTGAAAAAGATATAAAACGGTCTCAACGTCTCGGATTTAACGGTGCACGCCTGCACGAAAGAGTTTTCGAGCGCAGATTCCTTTATGACGCGGACAGACTTGGATATATCGTTTGGGGCGAATATCCGAACTGGGGATTTAATCACACAGAAAAAAGCGCATTAAAATACTATCTGCCCGAATGGATGGAAGCAATGGAGCGCGATTATAATCACCCCGCGCTTATCGGTTGGTGTCCGTTTAATGAAACATGGGACATTGACGGAAATCAGCAAGACGACGACTTTATCCGTGAAATTTATCACGAAACAAAACGCTTTGATAAAAATCGCCCCGTAATCGACACAAGCGGAAACTATCACGTTGAAACCGATATATACGATATTCACGACTACAACCAAAGCGTTGAAGCATTCGAAAGAAGATACTCCGACGAGTATTTTGAAACGGAAGGCCCGTTTGAAAATTACGGCAAACGTCAGTCCTATGGCGGTCAGCCCTACTTCATCTCGGAATACGGCGGGATCAGATGGACAAGAGACGCAGGCTCTGAAAAAAGCGAAAAAAGCTGGGGATACGGTGATTCACCTAAAACGCTTGATGAATTTGTTGAAAGATTTACAAAGCAAACGCTGATCTTAAAAGCGCAAAAACGCATATGCGGGTTGTGCTATACTCAGCTTTACGACGTTGAGCAGGAACAGAACGGACTTTATTATTACGACAGAACACCCAAGTTTGACGATGAAACGATGGATAAATTAAAAAACGCCGTCGAATCAATCGCGGAATGCGAGAAATAATTTTTGTATACACGGGATTATCCGAAAATATTTTCGGATAATCCCTTTGTTTTCGAGATAATATTTTCAATAATCGCGCTTTTGTGCAAAATATTAAATTTAGTTGGTTTTTTAGGTAAAAAACTGTTAATTCTAACGATTGACAATTTTTTTCGGTTAGTATATTATATTATCATATTAAAACGGAAGGCAAACAAACGAAAAAATGATGTGCAACGGTTTTTCAAAAGCGAATAACACCGCCAATGCCGGAAAAAACGGCTTTTGTTTCTTTGCACACAATATTATTTCTATAATTAAAGGCGCGTTGATAAATGCGTCTTTTTCTATTATTTCGACAGCCCTCCTCCTTATTATTCCCCGAAAGGGTGGGTTTGTACAAACGGCTTACGTTTTATAAATATCAACGTATATTTTAAGACGACCGCAGTGCAAACTCACGGTCGTCTTTTATATTATTAAAAATGCCGCAAGGCAAAAGGAGAAAACAATGAAAAAAATATTCAGTATCGTATTGGCAGTGGCAATGCTTGCAACGGCGCTCTTTATGTTCGCCGGATGCGGCGAAAAAAAGGTAACGAATGAAATCGTTGTAGGTATGATAGGCCCTTACACCGGCGGAACAGCACAGTATGGGCTTGCGGTTCAGAACGGTGCTAAACTTTATTTTGACGAAGTAAACGCTGCGGGCGGCGTCAACGGTTTCAAAATAAAAGTTGTGGCTTACGACAGCAAGGGTGAGGACGCGGAAGCCAACACCGCTTTTTCACGACTTGTTGACGAAGGCATGTCGGCTTTCCTCGGCGAGGTTCTTACCGGAACAACACTTGCGATCGTTCCCGACGCATTTGAAAAACAAATTCCTATGGTCACCGCGTCGGCCACGGCAGACGCAGTAACGGTCAATCCCGACACGGGCGCAGTTTACAACAACGTTTTCCGCACTTGCTTTATTGACTCTTTCCAAGGAATTAAAATGGCTCAATATGCAAAAGAAAAACTCGGTGCTAAAACAGCCGCCGTTATTTATCAAACAGGCGACGATTACGCCGAAGGACTTGCGAAATCCTTTGTCGAAGAATGCGGAAAGATCGGCATTGACGTTGTGGCGGAAGCCGCATATGCCAAGGGCGACGTTGACTTTAAGAGCCAGCTCACAAACTTCGTTTCAAAAAATCCCGACGTTGTGTTCTGCCCGAACTACTATCAGGATGACGGCATGATAATTACACAGGCGCGTCAGGTTGGTCTTACATGCAAATTCCTCGGCGGCGACGGCTGGGGCAACGTAACGAAATACGCGTCGGCAGAGGACCTCAACGGTTGCTTGTATGCTTCCGCGTTTGACGAAAGCGACGAAAAAGTAAAAGAGTTCAAAGCTAAGTACATAGAAAAATTCGGCGCTGACGCTCCGTTCAATATGTTCTCGGCGCTCGCATATGACGCGGCAAAGGTTATTGTAAACGCACTTCAAAAGGCAACGGCAGTAACACCCGACAACGTAAAAGCAGGTTACTTCACATCCGACGCTTACAAGGCTGACGTTATTAACGCTATTAAGACGCAAAGCGGCTCGATCGACGGTCTTACCACAAACGGTTATTCGTTTGACGAAAAGAACAACCCGATCAAGTCTATAACAATAGTTGAATGTGTAAACGGCGAAGAAGTTTCAAGAGGACTTTATTGATTGCATTTTTAATGCCGCCCGCGTTTTCGCGGGCGGCAAAGTAATAATCATTGAAAGGAACCCATAATGACAACTGTAATCGGTCAACTTATAAATGCCCTTCAATTAGGTTCAATATACGCTTTGGTCGCGCTCGGATACAGCATGGTTTACGGAATAATATCCCTTTTAAACTTTGCACACGGTGATATAATCATGGTCGGCGCTTATGCCGCATGGTTTATTATGACGTCGCTAAACTCATTTCTTCCGTTTGGCGCGGTTGCCGCGATTGCCGTCGTGTTTTCAATTTTGATCTGTACCCTGCTCGGCGCAGGAATCGAAAAAGTCGCATATGCGCCGCTTCGTTCGGCTCCGCGTTTGTCGCTGCTTATCACAGCAATAGGCGTCAGCTACTTTCTTGAAAACATGGCACAAATGATTTTCGGCGCGGGTGCAAAGAGCGTTCCGAATATTATTTCGATCGGGTCGTTTCACGTCGGCAAAATGACGGTTTCATGGACTTCCGCAATAACGCTTATCGTGTCGGTAATTTCAATGGCAGTGCTCACCGTTTTCGTAAAGAAAACAAAAATGGGAAAGGCAATGCGAGCCGTTTCAGAAGACGTAGGAACAGCACAGCTAATGGGCATTAACCCGAACAAAACAATATCACTAACATTTGCCATAGGCTCAGCTCTTGCCGGCATAGGCTCTATACTTTACTGTTGTGCATACGCTCAGGCTTCGCCCACAATGGGCTCGATGCTTGGCCTGAAAGCCTTTGTTGCCGCCGTGCTCGGCGGTATCGGTTCCATTCCCGGAGCCGTGCTCGGCGGATTTGCAATAGGACTTGCCGAAACACTCGTTTCATCCGTCGGACTTTCCGTGTGGAAGGACGCTATCGTGTTTGCAATACTTATTATCGTGCTGATTTTCAAACCCGCGGGAATTTTGGGCAAGAAAAAAATCGAGAAAGTGTGAGGTGTTGGGTATGTCAATAAAACAAAAGATAAATCGACTTCCCGTTTTTGTCCGCGCACTTATCATTTCCGTTGTGTTTGCGGTGTTTCTTGTCGTTGTTCAAATTCTGATTTCAGGTGGAACGATTTCAGGATATATTTCAAAAATAATCATACTTGTCGGTATAAACATGATACTGACGCTGTCGCTTAACATCGCAACCGGTTACCTCGGTCAGCTCCCGCTCGGTCACGCCGGCTTTATGGCTGTCGGTGCTTACACGTCTGCTATAATTCTTCGCGCCGTTCCGGCGGATTCCGCCGCGGCACTCTTCCCCGTAACGCTTATCGCCGGAGGTATTATGGCGGCGATTTTCGGACTTATAATCGGTATTCCGGCGCTCAGACTTAAAGGCGACTATCTTGATATAATCACGCTCGTTTTGGGAGAAATATTTCGCGTTATCATAACGAATATCGACTCTGTCCTCGGATTTGATTTCACATACGGCGCGAGGAGCTTAAAGAATATTCCGAAAGTAACAACATTTATCGGAACGTTTCTTTGCGTAGCAATAACATGTTTGCTTATTTATACCCTCATTCACTCGCGCCAAGGGCGTGCCATACTCGCCGTGCGCGACAATGAGATAGCCGCTGAATCGTGCGGCATCAACATTACCCTATATAAAACTCTCGGCTTTACGATTTCGGCATTTTTTGCCGGGATCGCCGGTGCGCTTTACGCAAGTTATCTCGGAATACTTAACCCTGCGTCGTTCGGCTTTATGAAGTCGATTGAAATTCTCGTTATGGTCGTTTTCGGCGGAATGGGCTCGATGATAGGTTCTCTTATTTCGGCTACCGTACTTACTGTTCTGCCCGAGGCTCTGCGTGAATTTGAAAGTTTCCGTATGCTTGTCTACTCGCTGCTGCTCATCGTAATTATGATATTTAACCATTCGGATAAAATGAAGAGATTTAAAACCGTTGCAATAGATAAAATCAAGGCTGTATTCAGCAAAAAAGCCGTGAAAGGAGCCGAAAATGAACAACACTAAAATGGTTCCCGTCCCAAGCAGATCAATCATTCCCGAACGTGATTCAGACAAAGCGCCTATACTCGAAGCGTTCAATCTCGGCATTGACTTCGGCGGGCTCACCGCTGTTGACAATTTCACGATTGCCGTCGGACGCACCGAGATATGCGGGCTTATCGGACCCAACGGAGCCGGGAAAACAACGGTATTCAATTTGCTTACAAACGTTTATCAGCCGACGCGCGGACTTATAATGCTTGACGGGAAAAACACGACCGGCAAAAGCACATATCAAGTCAGCCGCATGGGAATAGCCAGAACGTTTCAAAACATTCGTCTGTTCAGTAAAATGAGTGTGCTCGACAATGTGAAGGTTGGACTTTATAACTCGACAAAATGCTCGTTTATATCAAGCGTTTTACGACTTCCACAATATTTTAAGTCCGAAAAACAGGCAAATGAAAAAGCATTAGAGCTTTTAAGCGTGTTTGATATGGAATCGCACGCATATGACGAGGCAGGCAGTTTGCCATACGGTGCGCAAAGAAGGCTTGAAATCGTGAGGGCTTTGGCGACAAATCCCGGCATTATGCTGCTTGACGAGCCGGCGGCGGGAATGAATCCGTCGGAAACGTGGGAGCTTATGGAAAATATAAGAAAAATACGTGACAAATTTCAAATAGCGATAATGCTGATAGAACACGACATGAATCTCGTAATGGGCATTTGCGAGGGGATTGCGGTGCTTGACCACGGCAAAATAATTGCCAAAGGCGATCCGGAGCAGATAAAATCAAACCCCGCCGTTATCGAGGCATATTTAGGTAAAAAGGAGGCGTGAGATGCTTTATATAAACGATATGAATGTTTATTACGGCAGCAGTATTCACGCCGTAAAGGGTGTTTCGTTTGAAGTTAAACCCGGTGAAATAGTTTCTCTTATCGGTGCAAACGGTGCCGGAAAATCGACAATACTTAAAACGGTGTCGGGGCTTCTCCGCTCGCGCACGGGAAGTATCACGTTTGACGGGAAGGAAATATCCGGTTACGAAGCGCACAAGATAGTATCAATGGGGCTCGCGCACGTTCCCGAAGGAAGACGTGTTTTTTCCAATCTGACTGTCGAGGAAAATCTCGAAATGGGCGCATATACGCTGAAAGGCAACGTTGAAGAAGTGAAAAAAGACATTTTTTCGCGTTTCCCTCGCCTGCTCGAAAGGCGGCATCAAATCGCAGGCACGCTTTCCGGTGGCGAGCAACAAATGCTTGCTATCGGTCGCGCCATGATGAGCCGCCCCAAACTGCTTATGCTTGACGAACCGTCGATGGGACTTGCCCCAATTCTGGTCGAGCAAATATTCGATATTATTAAAGAGCTTCACCAAGCGGGTGTTACGATATTACTTGTTGAACAAAATGCGAGAAAAGCGCTTGAAATTGCCGACAGAGCTTATGTGCTTGAAACGGGAAAAATCGTTATGAGTGGCGACGGAAAGACGCTTTCGGAAAGCGACGACATCAAGAAAGCATACCTCGGCGGATAAAATAAAAACAAAAAACACTCTATTTACGGTTTTACCGTTAAAAGAGTGTTTTTTTTGATACATTTTTACGTTAAATTTTTGCAATTTCGTCAAGCGCGGGCAAAGAGTTACCGCGGTAATCAAACAACGCCTGATTTGCCCATTCGTTTCCGCCGGGACCTTCTTCGCCTATGTATCTAAGCCCCGCGTCAGCCGCCCACCCCGTGCTTCCTGCGGGTATCCACGTCGGTTCCCACCATACAAATCCGAGACCTTTATTGTTCGGCACGGAGCGAATTATCTTTGCAAGATCGCAAATGAAGGCCGCCTGCCCCTGTTTTGTCATCGGATAATCCACCTTTGCCGCAAGCTCTTCGTTTGCCACAAGACCTTTGCTTTTTATTCTGTCAAGCTCTTCTCTGCTCCGATAATCTTCAAGTGTGAAGCCCATAGACGTTTCAACAACTATCAGTTCTTTTGAATAGCGTGAAGAAATATCAAACAAATTGTTTTTTAGATCCTCCGGCGTTCCGTGCCAGAACGGATAATAGCTCAGTCCGATCATGTCGAAATCTTCGCCGCCGTTTGAAATATAATTATCAAACCATTCACGGTACAGTGCGTTGTTTCCGCCGTTATCCAAATGAATAACCACCATTGATGACGGGAGCATCTCCCTTACCGCGCGAACACCTGCGCTTACAAAGCGCGCGATGTTTTTGTAGTTCGGCACTTTTCCCTCCGGCCACAAAAGTCCGTTCGTTATCTCATTGCCGACAGCCACATAATCCGGCGACAGATCCTCTGTTTTCAAGCGTTGCAAGGTGGATTTTGTAAACTCGTAAACGTCGTTTTCAAGCTCGTTCGCACCGTGCCCTCTCCACGCTTTCGGCAAAAACTGCTTGCCCGGGTCAGCCCAAAAATCACTGTAATGAAAATCGAGCATCAGTTTCATATTGCAATTTTTCGCGCGGCGGAAAAGCTCGATCGTTCTTTCTATCCCGTTCGTACCCGCGCCGTAGGGATTGCCGTTTTCGTCATACGGGTCGTTCCACAGGCGAAGTCTGACAAGGTTTATTCCGTGATCACGCAGGATTTCAAGCGCGTCGCCGGGTTTTCCCCCGCAATAGAATTTCCCGCCGTTTTCCTCAACCTCAAGCAATGACGACACGTCCGCTCCTTTTATAAATTCTTTCATAATAAAATATCCTTTTTAATGTATTGACAAAATCAGACCGACGGCAATTTTTACCGCCGGTCTTCTTAAAGATGTTTTTACCTGTTAATCAGTAACTTCCGTTTTCTTTTCACACAGGAGATTTTCCTCGGTTTCAACGTCGAAGAAATGCATTACCTTGCCAGAGAACGTGATATAGAGTTTCTTACCTGCAACGAGCGATTCTCTTTCCTCAGCTTCGAGGTCGATCGTGGGCACGCGAACGATGAGCCGTGTTCCGTCCTCGGTGAAAACGTGAAGGTGGAGTTCCGAGCCCATCATTTCGTTTACTTCAAGCGTGCAAGGGATCGCTCCATCGCCCTCTTTTGTTATAACAATGTGCTCCGGACGTACTCCGAGGGTGACTTCCCTGTCTGAAATATATTTTGAAGCGAGAGCTTCTCCCTTTTTGCCGTCAACTTCTATCTTTATGCCGAATGGATAAACGTAATACTTGCCGTCCTCTTTTTTGAGTTCAGTTTTCATTATGTTCATCTTCGGAGCACCGATAAACTCAGCTACAAACAGGTTTTCGGGCATTTCAAACACTTCTGTCGGAGTTCCAACCTGCTTTATATACCCGTCTTTCATTATTACAATTCTGTCGCCGAGCGTCATCGCTTCGGTTTGATCGTGCGTTACATACACGAACGTAGTGTTGAGTTTCTGACGAAGAAGAATGATCTCCGCTCTCATTTGGTTACGAAGTTTTGCATCGAGGTTCGAGAGCGGTTCGTCCATCAAGAACACTTTTGAATCACGCACCATTGCACGCCCTATTGCAACTCTCTGACGCTGACCGCCTGACAAAGCTCTCGGCTTGCGGAGCAGATAATCGGTTATTCCGAGTATCTCCGCCGCCTTTGTAACCTTGCTGTATATAACGTCCTCGGGTTCTTTCTGCAAGCGGAGCGAGAAAGCGATATTGTCGTAAACCGTCATGTGCGGATAAAGCGCGTAGTTTTGGAAAACCATCGCTATTCCGCGGTCCTTCGGTTGAAGGTCGTTTACAACGACTCCGTCTATCTCTATCGTTCCCTCGCTTATGTCTTCAAGACCTGCGATCATGCGAAGCGTCGTGGATTTTCCGCAGCCGGAAGGGCCAACGAATACCACAAATTCTTTGTCTTTTATTTCAAGGTCGAAATCATGAACGGCAACGACCTTGTTATCATATATTTTTTTAACTTTCGTAAGTTTATAA
>JAFSRI010000025.1 GCA_017446155.1 Clostridia bacterium
AAGCGGACAGCAGATCGGATTTTGAAGAGCTGTTCTTCGACGGCGACTTTGAAACTCCGCTGACCGAAGAAAAAGCGGGAGCTTTGAAAGACGCTCTCATAGCGGTGCGGCTCGCGCCCTCCGCGGTCAACAAGCAGCCGTGGCGCGTCGTCGTGCAAGGCGATAAAGTGCATTTTTACGAAAAGCGGAGCAACGGATACGTTTCCGGCGACGACTGGGATATTCAGAAAATAGATATGGGCATCGCGCTTTGCCATTTTGAGCTTATCGCAAAGGAGCGCGGACTTGACGTAACGTTTGAGATTGCGGAACCGGAACTGCGCCCCGGCGACGATACGCATTACATTGCGTCTTACGTCCTTAAATGAGAAGATCGCTTTCGTCTGAATGACATAGGAGAAAAGCCAAGTGAAAACGGCAGTAAGGTATTATTCAAAACTCGGAAACACAAAAAGGATCGCCGAAGCGATCGCGGAAGGCGCGGGCGTGAAAGCGGTGTCGGTAACGGAAGAGCCCGATCTCGCGGAGTATGTCGACGTCCTCTTTCTCGGCGGCGCGCCATACGCCAATATCATGGCGCCGGAACTCCGCGCCTATGCCGAAAAGCTCAGTGCCGACCAGGTTGGACGCGCGATCCTGTTCACCACGTCAAACTGGTCGCGGCGGACGGTGAGAGCGCTCAAAAAGGAGCTTCGCGCCAAAGGCATACCGGTTGACGAAAAGTATTTTTACGCGCATATGACGCGGATCAAAGCGCGCACGGACGCAGCGAAGGATTTCACAAGGAAGATGCTTGAATGAAGAACAACGGAAAAGATTTTGATATTCAGAAATATATGACCGAGGGTGTGGAGCGTATCGTTTCAGAGGCGTTAAAAGCAACACTGAAAAACCCCAGAGAGAGCGCATTCATGCTGAAATTCGCCGCGGCAAGCCGCTCTGCGTCAAAAAAAAGAAAAAAGCAAAGAAAAATGGTGAACATATCCCGCCGCTGTTTACCGCACTGCGAGAAGGCAATCTTTTGAACGATGATCACGCGTGTGGCTGCGTGCTCTATGAAAAGTGCGAACTCGTTGAGAGTCAGATCAAACAATCACGTTAAAGTACATAATTATGGAGGTAAATAAAATGAAGACAGCTATACGCTATTTTACAAAATCAAAAAAAGGCAACACAAAAAAACTGGCTGACGCAGTGTCAAAGGCGCTCGGCATCGAAGCGTTCGACGTTTCGCGCGATTTTGATGAAAAGATCGACAGACTGTTTCTCATCAACGCCATGTATGCCGCAAATATTGACAAAGAGGTCAAGGAATTTCTTTCAAGAAACAAGGATAGTATCGGCGAGGTAATCAATATAAATACCGCCGCCTCCGGCGCGTCTACGTGGAAAGCTGTCAAAAAAGTGACCGATGAGCTCGGCATAAAACTCAGCGAAAAAGAATTCCATTGCGCCGCATCGTGGATATTTATCAACAAAGGTCTTCCGACAGAGGAAGATCTCAATCGCGCAGGTGAGTTCGCGACGTCGCTCGATTAAAGTCAAAACTAAAAAACAGCCCGCTCTATACGGGTAAAGACATTTGCAGTTATACGGAAGCGATCGCCGCGCTCGGCTATAAGCCAGAGCAGGTCACGAAGATCCTTCTCACGCACAAGCACAACGATCACTCGGGCGAGCTTAGCTCCTTCCCGAACGTGCAGATTTACTTCAACGAGGAAGAATTGACCGCTGTCGAACTTCATGGGCTGTCGATTGTCGTTCCCGTAAAGTTTACCGACGGCGCGTGTTATAATTTCCCCACAAGTCAGAAGATCGCCGACGGCGTTTACTTCATCAAAGCGAAGGGACATACCAACGGCAACAGCATCGTGATCGTCGAAAACGAAGGGCTGTTCTATATGTTCCACGGCGATATAACCTACGATATGAGAACCTCGAAGCAAAGCGCGTGATCGATCTTGATCACCCCGTGCCGACAATCCTTGCAGAAGTCGATTTTTCGGCTGAAAAAGCGAGCGGGAAATACGTATGCTCGATCTGCGGATACGTTTACAATCCCGCCAAGCACGACGGCGTCGCTTTTGAAAATCTACCCGACGATTGGAAATGTCCTCGCTGTAAACAGCCGAAGGAAAAATTCAACAAGGCGTGAGATTTTATCGGAAAATTCCGTTTAATCGTGATAAATCAACAGAAAAAATAAAAACAGACCGGAAACCATCATGGACTCCGGTCGTTTTGCTATCATTGGGGCAGGTTAGGCAGCTGTTTTTTCAGGTTTTCATCCGTTTCTCAAACCGGAACATTCCGTCAAAGCCGTCGCCGTCGTCATAATTGTTGACTTCTCCGGTTTCGGGATCGTGCGGATCGGGGTGCTTGCAGTTGAAAAACTCGACGATATGAAATCCGCACTTGTTTACGTAGAAATGAATGTTGCGTGTTTCAAAATACGGCGTGCAGGTTTCCCACACGACGGTATCCGGATACCGTTCTTCGATCAGCTGCCACGCGCGGAAGCCGACCCCTTTGCTGTGTTCGTGCGGGGTAACAAAGAGCAACTCCAGCTCGTTGTGATAGGACACAGGATCGAGTTTTACGACCGCCCCGCCAACGGGACGCCCGTCCTCCAGAATGCGAAGCGCTTCGGCATGCTCGCCGTCGATGCATCGCTCGATTGTGGCGCGGGAAATGATTTCGCCGTCCTCTTCCATGTGATCGTCACGGCGTCCGAATTCTTCCATCGCTCCGAAGCGGAACGACTCCTGATTGTCGAGGATGAACTGCTCCCGGTCATCCGGCGTGAGTGGTGCGAGCGTAACTGTTTTCGTTCCCATAAAAACCTCCGTTAAAATAAGCCCGGCAAGAAAAGGGTAGACCCATTTCATTCCGAGCTCACTCGACATCTTATCCGACAGGCGGCCTGTAAAGCTTTCGCTTTACGATCCCCTACGCTACGGCGTACTGTCCTCCGATGACCGGTATTCAATTGATCTATAAATACGGAAACCCTTGATTTCCAAAGGTTTCCGGTATTGACGTGGCGTCCCCGATTGGATTCGAACCAACGGCCTGTCGCTTAGGAGGCGACCGCTCTATCCTGCTGAGCTACGGGGACGTATTGAATTGTATTTCACGCTCACCGCTTTACGTGTCAAAAGCGAGGGTGCAAAATCAGGTGCCAATTTCGCAAAGGCGGTGACGCGCCGAAGAAAATGCTCGCGTTTTCTCGCTTTTTCGCGGCTTTTCTCGCGTTTCCTACGGTATCATCAAGATAGAGCCACACCTTAGGAGGCGGTCGCTCTATCCAGCTGAGCTATAGCGACATTGCCTTTTCTCAAGGCCCCATAATTATATCATGATTTTTTTAAATATCAAGTAAAAAAAGGTGTTGCATTTAAGTTTCTTTTTTGGTATTATTTATTTTGCTCGCGAGAGCGGGTCAATATCGCGGAGTAGAGCAGTTGGTAGCTCGTCGGGCTCATAACCCGGAGGTCGTAGGT
>JAFSRI010000026.1 GCA_017446155.1 Clostridia bacterium
GGGATTTTCAGTCCCCTGCTCTACCAACTGAGCTACAGAGGCAAACCGCAAGGGAACGGTCTTCCGTAAATACCTTACGGAAAAATGGCGACCCGAAGGGGACTCGAACCCCTGACCTCTAGCGTGACAGGCTAGCGTTCTAACCAACTGAACTACCGGGCCGTAAGTGGTGGGAACAATAGGACTCGAACCTATGACCCTCTGCTTGTAAGGCAGATGCTCTCCCAGCTGAGCTATGCTCCCTAATATGCTTACGTCGCTAAGGGTTTCTCGCTTGCGGCGTGATTTAGTATATCACAGGCAAGAGCGCTTGTCAACAGTTTTTTTATAAAATTTTTCAATTTTTTATTTTTATTTTTATAATTACGCGGCAAAAGAATTCATATTATCAAGTGCCTGTTTATCATTTTTACCTCCCGCGGGATAGATCCCCCGGTTATTTTCATATGCGGTTTTACACCGATTTTTTATTTTTAGGTGAAAAAATCCGAAAAAAACTGTTGACAAAGGTAAAACGACATGATATAATACAAAAGCGCCGTAAGAAAGGCGTTTGCATTTCATTTATGGCGGAGTAGCTCAGTTGGCTAGAGCAACCGGTTCATACCCGGTAGGTCATGGGTTCAAGTCCAATCTCCGCTACCAATAAGGCCCGGTGGTCAAGCGGCTAAGACACCGCCCTTTCACGGCGGTAACACGAGTTCGATTCTCGTCCGGGTCACCATTCTTCCCACATCCGAACCGAAAGGTTCGGATTTTTTCATTAAATGAGAATCGAATAAAGCGGTGTTGAGGAATAGTCAGGTGGACTGTTTTGACCGCGACCGGCAAATGATCACCATGCGCCGCGACAGCACTCTCGTTTGTTTCGCAAATCTTTCCATATCCGAGCCAAAACGTTCGGATCATTGTTTTTAGGGTGCGAGTAATAATGCCGGCTTGTTTTGTCCCGCACATAATAAAAAGCAAATTTTACAAACAAATAAAAATATTCGAAAATTTAATATTGACAATTCCCTTTATGCTGTGATAAAATATATAAACGTATTGGGGCATAGCCAAGCGGTAAGGCATCGGTCTTTGACGCCGACACTCGCAGGTTCAAATCCTGCTACCCCAGCCAAAAACCGTCCGTCAGGACGGTTTTTATTTTTTTGGGCAGGATTTGAAGGGAGCGGTGTTGAGAAACAGTCCGGTGGACTGTTTCGACCGCGATGACCGAGCGGCGTCGAGCCGCGAGAATCCAAAATCCTGCTACCCCAGCCAAAAAACCGTCCGTCAGGACGGTTTTTATTTTTTTGGCAGGATTTGAAGGGAGCGGTGTTGAGAAACAGTCCGGTGGACTGTTTCGACCGCGATGACCGAGCGGCGTCGAGCCGTGAGAATCCAAAATCCTGCTACCCCAGCCAAAAACCGTCCGTCAGGACGGTTTTTATTTTTTTGGCAGGATTTGAAGGGAGCGGTGTTGAGAAACAGTCCGGTGACTGTTTCGACCGCGATGACCGAGCGGCGTCGAGCCGTGAGAATCCAAAATCCTGCTACCCCAGCCATAATGAAAAACCTTGATTAAACCTAAACATTTAGGAATTGTCAAGGTTTTTTTTATGTTTTTCGCTTCCGGTATTTCAGACAAAAATCCGCAAATCCGGACAAAAATAAGAGATTTAAGAAAAAAATGAAACGGAAAAGATTGTCGCCAAAACTTTTCTTTTTATTTGCCAAACAAATAATCGAGTTTCCGCAATATAATTTGCTCAATATGCGAATTTGCGGCAAACTGTTTTTAAATTGCATTGACACGGAAAGAAAATAGGTATATTATATAAATGATGATTTTAATCCGAAAGGAGTCGATCGCAAAATGAAAAAATATATCGCGCTGGTGCTGTTATGCGCACTTTTGACCGCCGCCGTGTGCGGATGTTCCCAAAAGCAAGCGGAAGAATCTTCAAGTACGTCATTGACCGAGGCAACTTCAACCGCCGTCGAAACCGCGCAAACGACAGAACAGACCTCGTCCGTTCAAACGACGACAACGACCGTCGAAACGGTGACTGAGCAGACGACAACGGAGCCGGAAACCCCACCCGAAGAGCCGAAAGAAAAAGGACTTGTCGCATTTTGGGATTTCGACGAGATAGAAAACGGTGTAGTGGCAGATAAAAGCGGCAACGGTCACGACGCAAAAGTTCACGGCAGCCCGACGATAGAAGACCTCACCGACGGCAAAGCAATAAAGCTGGCAAAAATCGGCGATCATCTGCTCGTCGACGACAGCGACGATCTCGATTTCGGTCGTGACGACGACTTTTCCGTCACCGCGCGAATAAAGTGGAACGGAACGTATCCAGACAACTGGGCGTGCATACTTAACCGCGGACTTATGACGTCAGCCGGCGCATATAATTATTTCGGTTTTTGGATAGACAGCTCTACAAATAAACCGCAGTGCGGCGTGTCGAATATCGCCGCCAACGGATGCCTTAATCTTTCGGCAAAAGAACCGCTCGACACAAATTGGCACACGCTTAAAATCGTTCAGCGCGGCGACATATCTACTTTATATTTCTTTATCGACGAAACTCTTCAAGCAACGTCGAACTCAATAAGTTCGACAAGTGCCCAACCGCTTTTCATCGGTTATAACGGCAACAGCGGAAACCAAGGGCAGTTCGCGGGACTTATCGACAGCATTAAAATTTATAACATAGCATTACAAACGGGTGATAATATGGAAGGATCAAAAACGGTAGACGCAATGCTCCGCGGAGTATTGGATTATAAAAATGAAGAAAACGGCAAGGGTATTGTTCTGCCTTACAGAGTATACTTCCCTACCGACTACGACGAAAACGACAGCAAAACGTATCCCATGCTCTTCTTTTTGCACGGACACGGCGAGTGCGGCGAGGATAACAACCAACAAATACGCGTCCTCGGCGGACCCAACAAGCTGCTTGACGACGTTGTCGCCGCCGACAACTGCATCGTCGTGGCACCTCAGACACCGTGCAATTTGTTCGATGAATGGGTGCCGCTCCGTCACAACTGGAACAAGGGATCGCGCGACGCTCTCGGCGAGCAGACAACGTCCATGAGCGCGGCGATGGCGCTGCTTGACAAGTTCCTTGAAGGAGGAAAGGTAGATAAAGACCGCGTATATGCCGCCGGGATTTCAATGGGCGGTTACGGAACGTGGGAACTTATCACACGTCGCCCCGAAGTATTTGCCGCGGCGATACCGCTCTGCGGCGCTGGAATACCATCTATGGCAAAGGATATAAAAGGCATTGCGATTTGGGCGTTCCACGGCGAAGCCGACGGCACTGTACCCGTCAGCGGGACAAGGGATATGGAAACGGCGTTGAAAGCCGTGGGAGGAAACATAAAGGCTACATACTTCCCCGGCGTGGGACACAGCTGCTGGACGAACGCATATGCGACGGACGGGCTTGTCGATTGGTTATTTGAACAACATAAATAATTTTTTGCTCCGAGGGGTTTTCTCTCGGAGCGTTTTTTATTACTTTAACACTTTTTTAATCGGATTTTTATGTTTTCAATATCCGTAAATGAGAATAAAAAGCATAATTTTACAAAAAAACTTTGTCAAATCAAAAAAAGTCTTGACAAGCAAAAACGGTTATGATAGAATAAAATGCCGCATGATGTCGGGAGCTCAAAAAAGCAAATGCTTGCCCCGGTCAGCGAGTCATAAAAGAAAGTGAGGTGCTTTTCGTGTTTGCTATAATCGAAACAGGCGGAAAGCAGTACAAGGTTCAGGAAGGTGACATCATCTTCGTTGAAAAGCTCAACGTCGCAGAGGAAGAAACAGTTACGTTCGATCGCGTTCTCGCAGTTTCCGGCGACAGCTTCGTCGCAGGTACGCCCACCGTTGCAGGCGCTACGGTAACAGCCAAAGTGCTTAAAAACGGCAAAGGCAAGAAAATCTACGTTCTCAAATACAAATCCAAGAAGAACGAGAAAAAGAAGATCGGACACAGACAGCCGTATACCAGAGTTCAGATCGAATCTATCAACGGCTGATGGTCAAAGTAGTTTTCTACAAAAGCGGCGGAAACTATTACGGTTTCCGCGAATCGGGTCATTCGGGTTATGACGACGCCGGCAAGGACATAGTCTGCGCGGCGGTATCCGCCATGACAATGCTCGTTATCAATACGATAGAGGTCGCCTACGCGTGCGACGTCGATTACACGATCGACGACGAAACGACGGACGTCACCGTTATCGCAAAAAGCGCGCTTTCCGAATTTCAAAAAGATAAGGCAAAGCAATTCGCCGTATCCGGCCTGATTTACAGTTACTTTCTTCAACTAAACGATATGCTCGAAGATTATTACGACTATATCGACGTTTCGGAAGAAGAAAGACCAATCTAAAATTTTTAACGGAGGTAAATAACGATGTTAAGACTCGGCTTGCAGTTTTTTGCTCACAAAAAAGGCGTTGGCTCTACAAAGAACGGCCGTGATTCCAATGCTCAGCGTTTGGGCGTTAAGAAATCCGACGGACATAGCGTCAAAGCCGGCAACATAATCGTAAGACAGAGAGGCACAAACGTTCGCCCCGGCGTAAACGTCGGCCGCGGATCGGACGATACACTCTTTGCTCTCGTTGACGGTGTCGTTAAGTTTGAACGCACATCCGGCAACAGAAAGCGCGTAAGCGTTTATGATGCATAAGGAAAGCTGAAACGGTTTTCCGCTTATTTCAAACATAAAATCCGAAAGCGTTTGCCTTCGGATTTTTGTTTTTTTGTCCCACTCACGTTATTTTTCATCATTTCGCTTGCGTTTGGTGTGGTTCGACTTTCATCATCACGTCGGACAAAAAAACAGATACGGATGTTTGAAATACTCTGCGCTTTGACTGTTTGTTATTAAAAGCAGTTTAATGCAAAAAGCAGATAAGCATTCGCCTTTAACGAAAAAAGAAAGACGGGATAATTATTTCAAATCAAAAACACAACTTGACAAAATTCGATATAAGCATTACAATAAAAGGAGTAAAAAATTATGCGGAGGCGTATATGTTTTCAGTAGGTATCGACCTTGGCGGAACGAACATTGCCGTCGGGATAACAGACGAAAATTACAACATTATAAAGAAAGGTTCCGTGCCGACTTTGGCACACCGCCCATGTGAAGAGATCGTCGCGGACATGGTCGCGCTTTGTCAGAAGCTCAGCGCCGAGTGCGGATATGAACTGACGGACACGTCGGGTGTCGGCATTGCGTGCCCGGGAACGGTAAACGACGCGACGGGCATCGTCGAGTATGCAAACAACATCAAATTCTACAATTTCCCGCTGAAAGAAACGTATTCGCGCATATCAAAAATACCGCAGGATAAAATCGTCATCGGCAACGACGCTAACTTGGCGGCGCTCGGCGAAGCCTTCGCGGGAGAAGCCAAAGGGACAAGCTCGTCTGTAACTATAACTCTCGGCACCGGCGTCGGCAGCGGCATAATAATCGACGGGAAGATGCTTGTCGGTTGTGCAAACGGCGGCGCGGAGCTGGGACATATGGTAATAGAGAAAAACGGCAGACCTTGCTCTTGCGGCAGACGCGGCTGTTTTGAAGCATACTGCTCGGCGACGGCGCTCGTTGCAAGAACAAAAGAAACATTCCTCGACCGTCCGGATTCGCTTATGCGTCAGATGTGCGACAACGACGTAAAGAAAGTCGGCGGCAAGACGGCATTCGCGGCGATGAGAAAAGGCGACGAGGCGGCAAAAGAAGTAGTTGACGAGTACATAGAATATCTCGCTTGCGGAATAGCGAACATAATAAACGTTTTCCAGCCGGAAATGCTCTGCATCGGCGGCGGAATATCCGGCGAAAAAGAAAACCTGTTAAATCCGCTTATACCGCTCGTTGAAAAAGATGTTTACTCGGCGGATAACGTTCTTAAAACGAAAATTAAAATTGCAAAGCTCGGCAATGACGCGGGCATAATCGGCGCCGCGGCGGCAGCCGGAACAAAATAAAGGAACTCATCGGAGGGAAAGCGAATATGAGCGTTAAATTTCTTTTGTCGCTGAATAAGTGCTTCCGTCCGATACCCCATCCGTTCAATGAAGAACTTTCGGGCGGTAAAACATATGGTGAATGGGAATATGAACGCGGTAAAACGACGATAGATTGTTTTCGCCCTGAATTTGACGAGGAGAAAATGTTTTTCGGCAAGACCGTGCTCGACGTCGGATGCGGCGAGGGCGGCAAGTCTTTGTATTACGCCTCGTGCGGCGCAAATCACGTTTACGGAGTAGATACCGTGCGGCATTACGCTGAAAAATCTTCGGCGCTTGCAAAAAAACTCGTGCTGGATGAAAAATTCACGTTCGTCAACTGTTCCTCGCTCGAACTTCCCTTTCCCGACGAAACGTTTGACACGGTAATAATGAACGATTTTTTCGAGCACGTATCAAACCCCGCGGAAGCTGTCAAAGAGGCGATGCGCACGCTTAAATTCGGCGGGCAGCTGTTTATCAATTTCCCGCCGTATTATCATCCTTACGGCGCTCATTTGACAGACGCGATAAATATCCCGTGGGTACATCTGTTTTTCAGCGAAAAAACGATGGTGGAAGCGTACAAAACGCTCGTTGAACCGTTGCCGGACGCCGAGCGACGGCTCGCGCTTAAACTTTCTTCCGACGGCGAACATATAGATTACATAAATCGAATGACTCAAAAAAAGGCGCGCGGCGTTTTTTCTTCTCTCGGCATTGATCCGACGTATAAAAAAACTATTCCCCTGCGCCGTTTTCTCACCCCGATATACCGCATGCCGCTTTTACGGGAATGCTTTACTCGCATGGCTGTATATGTATTTACAAAGGAAGGAACGAATAAACATGTCAAAGAAAAAACTTTTTCATTTGCGGGCGGCAATGACGACGCTGGCAATAATATTGATAACGGGGTTTTTTCTCGGAACGGTATATGATATAAACATCTCACAAGCACTGACGGGCTTTTCGTCAAACGAGGGAGCGCTTTCTATCAAGGTCGGCTTTATTCCTCACCTGTTGGAAATTCTCGGGTATTGGACAACGCCCCTGTTTGGTGCGATAGCGCTTGCGGTTGTAGAGATAAACATGAGAAAAAAACTCAAAAGAAAAGGCAGGCTCGCGTTCTTTTGCATATCCCTTTTAGCAGAAGCAGCACTTATGTTCTATGCCAGCAATAAAACGATAAAACTTATCGTAGAAAAGCTCTATATAGGGCATTACATACTAATAGCGACAATGACGGTCGTGCTTACGCTTCTTCTGAGATTTTGCATTGAAAATTGGAATCTGAAAGAGCTTGCGTCGGTATTTAGGCCCGCGCTGTTTACGCTGATAACGCTAATAGTCCTCGTCGTTTGTTTTGAAACGATAAAAATGGTATGGGGCAGGGTTCGTTTCCGCGAGCTTATAGCCGCCGGATCTCTCGACGGCTACACCCCATGGTATCTGCCGAATTGGTTCTCCGGGTCAAAATCGTTCCCTTCCGGGCACACCGGCAACGCCACGGCGCTTATGATGCTGCCGCTTTGGTTTGAGAAAAACCTCTCAAAAAACAAAACAACGGCAATGTATGCCGTAATTTTGGTGTGGACGATCGCGCTCGCTTTTTCGCGCATCTGTGCGGGAGCGCACTATCTTACCGACGTTATTTTCGGCTTCTTTCTCGGGTCGATAATCACCAACGTATCGCATTATCTGTATAGGAAAACGATAAAAAAGCCAAGTGCGGAAAGCGCGCCGTCAGTCAAGTCCGAAATATCTTAATATTCCGTTATACATCCCCTGAGCGAACAGCTCGGGGGAATTGTTTAACAGGTTCGCGTCGTAAGCATTTGTAATAAATCCCGTCTCAATCAGCGTCGCAGGCATTGCCGTTCTTCTCAGCACGTAAAGCGTCGGACGTGCATAAACTCCGCGATTTTCAAGCCCCGTAGCCTCGCTTATCCCGGCAACTATATTTTGTGCGAACGGATACCCCTCTCCCGAGGTTGAGTAAACATACCCCTCGGTTCCCGACGCCGACGCAATCTCCGAGGCGTTTGCGTGGATAGAGATAAAATAATCCGCCCCCCATTCGTTTGCGGCGTTGACACGTGCGGCAAGACTGCTCGCAATGCTCGTGCCGAGAATCTCCGTCGGAGAATTTCGGGAAAGACGCGCCTCAAAATCGGGATTTGCGTTAAGCAGCTCCGCCAGATAAACCCCTATGTAATAAACAAGATCCTGCTCTCTGTAACCGTTTCCCTCTGCCCCCGCGTTTGGATTTTGCGGATTATGCCCCTGATCAATGAATATCTTTATTGCCATATTCGCTCCTAAAAAGAATAATATTTTTATTTATAATATGTTTTTAAGTATTATTTTGTTAAAAGAAGAACCAAAAAAAATCAATTAACTCTTGACAAAAGGGTAATTTTCAGTGTATAATGTCATTTGTAATTGTGGCATTGTGCCTTTCGGGCAAAAATGCCGCTGAAAATCCAACAGGAGGTAGAAATCACTATGGCAATGCTCAGAACTTATCAGCCTAAAAAGATCCAGAGAGAAAAAGAGCACGGATTCAGAAAGAGAATGCGTACTGCCAACGGCCGCAAAGTCCTCAAAAGAAGACGCGCTAAGGGCAGAGCTCGCCTTTCGTATTAATTTTTAATACAAACATCAAAGCCTGTGCATACCATCATAGGCTTTAATTTTTTAAGGCGACAAATCTAAGGTAACCAAGCTCTCAAAAAAGTTATCCGGAGGGATTATTTTTGAAAGACAGGGCAATCTCTGAAAATCACCTTTACAAAAAGGTGTATGCAAAAGGGCAAAAAGTATTTTGCAAACATACTGTGGTATATGTTTTGACCGATTACCACGCCGCGCGGCTCGCGCGTGAAAATCCGCTGAAAAAGAAAATTAACCGTATAGGACTTGCGGTATCTACAAAAATCGGCGGCGCGGTGGTGCGTTCACGGATAAGAAGGATCCTGCGCGCCGCGTACAGACAAATTGAAACGGAAAACGACGTTAAAAAGGGATATTTGATAGTTTTAGTCGCCAAACACTCGGCGGCGGACGCAAAAAGTCAGGATATTTATGCCGATCTGCTCTATGCTTTAAGCAAGATGGGACTTTTGCCGGAGGCAGATGAGCGATGAAGTATATAGCTATTTGGCTCGTCAAATTTTACAGAAAGTTTATCTCACCTTTAAAACCCCCGTGTTGCCGTTTCACACCTACCTGCTCTCAATACGCCATTGAAGCGTTCCGCGAATGGGGCTTCATCTGCGGGCTGGGGCTTACGATATGGAGGGTGCTTCGGTGCAACCCTTATTGTAAGGGCGGCTATGACCCCGTGCCCGAATGTGAATATCGCCGCGGAAGAAGAGCAAGGACACAAGAAAAAAATCAAGGAGAAAATTAAATGGATTGGCTTTATTCTGTTTTCGGAAAAATACTTGAATTCTTTTCCGATAAATTGATGGGGGGCAACTACCTCTTAGGGCTTTTGCTGTTTGCCGTTTTAGTGAAGATCATCATGCTTCCGTTCGGTATAAAACAACAGAAAACGTCCATTCGTCAGGCGCAAATTCGCCCGAAAGAAGAAGCTATCAGAAAGAAATACAAGGGCAGAACCGACCAGGTGACGATGCAGAAAATGCAACAGGAATTGCAGGAGATGCAGCAGGCCGAGGGGTATAATCCCATGGGCGGTTGCTTGCCGATGCTTTTGCAGATGGTAATTATCATCCTTCTGTGGCAGGCAATCATGAACCCGCTTCAATATGTTGTCGGAATGAAAAAAGACACTGTGGAAAATCTCCGCTCATATATTACGGCGGAAGCCGCACCTCAAGAGGGCGCCGACGAAGAGAAGGCTTACGGCATGGGCGAAAAAGACGCACGTTACCGTTACATTCAGGTAATGAAAGTTCTCACCGACAAAGATGAAGAATTCTTCGTTTCCGCCGAGGGCATCAACACAGGGTTTGAAATTTACCTTGAAAAATCAAACGTATCCGCATCCGACATAGAGGCGATAAAAGCCGACATCAGGAGCGCATATCAATACTTTGACGAAGGTCACCTTTCGTTTGATTTGTTCGGAATAGACAATTTCCTTCTCGAAACTCCGAACATCAACTTCGCAAGTTGGACTTGGCCTCTCAACTTCCTGCTCGTTCTGATTCCGCTTCTCAACTTTGTCGTCGCATTCGGCACGGCATTGGTGACAAGAAAAATGACGTATCAGCCGATGCAGGCAAATCAACCCGGTCAAGGTTGCATGAAGTATACCACGCTTCTTATGATGCCGCTCGTATCGCTTCTCTTTGCCTTCTGGGCACCGTCGGCTATCGGCATCTACTGGATATTCAACAGCGTACTCGGACTTGTCCAGCAGGTAATTCTTTATAAAGTAATGCCGCTTCCCACGTTTACCGAAGAAGATTATAAAGCCGCAGAAAGAGAACTCGCGGGTAAAGCACCGAAAGAAAAAGAGAAACAGAGCAATTCCGGCACATATTCCAACCTCAACGCGAGCCATTCGCGCTATCTTGAAGATTTCGACGACGATGACAGCACCGGCAACGTTGCAAAAGAAATCAACATAAGCGAGGGCGAGAGTGACGCGGAAGACAACAAAAACGATAATTCTAAGGACTAATATCTTGATATGAAAAAAGAAGTAACAGTACAGGCAAAGACCGTCGAAGAAGCGGTAGCCGAGGGCGCGGTACAGCTCGGAACCGACAAAAGCGGTGTAATATATGAAGTGATCGAGGAGGCGAAAAAGGGCTTTCTCGGCATGGGCAGTGCCCCGGCAAAAGTAAAAGTGACATATGTTATGAAACCGCTTGAAGCGGCGAGAAACTTCGTTGAAACGTTGATAGCAGACCTTGAACTCGACGCTCAGGTCGTAATCCACGACGACGGAAACGGAGAAGCGCTGATGGAGATCGTAGGTCCGGACGCAAGCGCTCTTATCGGTCACCACGGCGACACGCTCGACGCATTCCAATATCTTGTAAATTTAGCGGCAAATAAAAAAGAAACCGACGAGCGCAAATATACGCGCATTTCCGTCGATATTGAAAATTACCGCGAAAAACGCGAGCAAGCGCTCCGCGCACTTGCCGACAGAATGGCTGCAAAAGTTAAGAAAAACGGCAGAAGCATTACGCTGGAACCGATGAACGCATATGAGCGCAGAATAATCCACGCGCAAGTTCAAACGATTGACGGCGTTTCAACAAGTTCAGTCGGCCCCGAAGGCAACCGCCGCGTTGTGATCTACACCGAAGGCTCCGAAAAACCAACGGAGGAATCGGTTGCAAAATCCGAACACGATTCGAGTCGCCGCGATCGCAGAAACCAAAAAAATTCAAGGCAGAAAAAGGCGCCGCGTCAGAAAACGGAAGAACAATCCTCCCGCGAGACAACGTATAAACGTCCCGCAAACGCGCCGCGTCCCCAGCCGAGAAAAATCGAAAAGGCAAAAGATCTTGACGCATACTTTGCAAAACTAAAAGAGTTTTCAAGCAATAACCCAAACTAAAAAGCAAACGAGGCGGAAAGTTTTTCCGCCTCGTTTCAGATAGGAGCAACATTTTGTATTCAATGTTTTCTCAAACAATTTCCGCCATTTCCACTCCGCGCGGCAGCGGCGGTATCGCCGTTATAAGAATTTCCGGCGACGAGGCAATAAGCATCGCCGATAAATTCATAAAAGCAAAAAACGGCAAAGTCATGTCGGAAATTAAATCAAACCTTGCGTTTACCGCCGACATTATCGACGACAAAGGCGACGTCATAGACTCGGGTATCGTCACGATATTCCGCTCTCCGCGCTCGTTTACGGGCGAGGACACGGTTGAGATAAGTTGCCACGGCGGAATACTCGTTTCATCTCAGGTGCTGGCTCGCTCGCTTGAATGCGGCGCGGTGCAGGCAGGACCCGGTGAATTTACCAGACGCGCTTTTGCGTCAGGAAAGCTGTCACTTTCTCAGGCAGAAGCGATAGGAGAGTTGATTTCAGCCAAAAGCTATGCGGCGCTTCGTCTTGCAAGAATCAACGTTGACGGTGCGCTGAAAGCCAAAACAAACGAAATTTATGATGAAATTAAAAGTATTCTTTCCGCCGTTTATGCCGGAATAGACTTTCCCGACGAAGAGCTGTCTCCGCTGACAAAGGACGAAATGCGCCAGTTGACGGCGGAAGTGCTTGAAAAACTCGAAAAGTTGAAAACGTCATATAAAACCGGACACGCCGTTGTTGAAGGGATAAAAACCGTCATTTGCGGCAAACCCAACACGGGTAAATCAACGTTGCTGAACCTTCTTTGCGGAAAACAAAGGGCTATCGTCACCGACATTGCCGGAACGACGCGCGACGTTATTACCGAGCAGGTCGTTTGCGGCAACGCTTCCCTGCTCATCTCCGACACGGCAGGTATACACAACACTTTTGACACAGTTGAAAAATTCGGAGTTGAACGTTCTGTGCAAGAAATAGAGGATTGCGAACTTATAATCGCCGTTTTTGACAGCTCCGCCCCATTTGACGAGGACGATGAAAAGATAATATCCATTGTAAAAAATCAAAAGCAAGCAGGCGCCACAACTATCGGCGTGATGAACAAAGCAGACAAATGCGCCAATCCCGACACGAACAGGTTGAATGGGATTTTCGACAAAATTCTTATCATATCCGCCAAAGAAGATGCGTCATACGGCGTCATGGAAAGTGCGATAAGCGAGCTTTTCTCGTGCGGCATGATAGGCGAAAATGACGGCGCAACGCTGACATCCGCGCGGCAATATGCCCGCGTGTGCGCCACGGCAGAGCGCGTTAAAGAAGCGCTGACGGCGCTTGACACGGCAGGCGAGGATTTCGCGGGAGCAGAACTTGAAGCGGCAATGGGCGTGCTGGGCGAAGTGGACGGTCGCAAAGTTGGAATTGAAATAGTTGACGAAATATTTGAAAAATTCTGCGTCGGAAAATAAACATTTTTCAAGTTATTTTCGCGAAAAAATATTCCCTGCAGCAAAAGAGAGGGCAAAATATGTTTCCGGATAAAAAAATGTTACAAAAATCAACGGGTTGTCCCGTTGAAGTATTCGATGAGATACCGTCGACAAACGACTATGCAAAAGAGTTGATCAAAAGCGGAGAAAGCTCTTTAAGGATAGTTGTCGCAAAGAATCAAACGGGCGGCCACGGAAGAGGCGACAAACGGTTCTTTTGTTATGACGGCGGGATATACATGAGCATTATTATTCCGAAAGAAAGAGTTTTGATTCACGCAAATATTTTGACTAGTGCTGTCGCCGCGGCGGTCTGCCGCGCGTTGCGCGGCACTGCCTGCGTGCCCGCCGAAATAAAGTGGGTAAACGATATTTATCTGCACGGCAAAAAAATATGCGGCATTCTCGCCATTGACGCAGGCGGCGCGTATATCGTCGGAATAGGGGTAAACGCTAAGCCGGCCGAATTCCCCGACGAGATACGCGCGACCGCCGCGGCGCTCGATTATGAAGGCGACCTTAATTTGCTTGCGGCTCAAATAATCAAAAACCTTTTTTCGGCGCTCACCGAAGCACCTGAAAGGATAATAAATTATTGCAGGGAGCACAGTTTTACCCTCGGTAAAAGCGTGGAATATTTGCAAAACGGCATTCTTCACTTTGGAATCGCTGAAATTCTTTTTCCCGACGGAACACTCGGCGTAAGAAAATCAAATGGCACGCTTGACATTCTTTCATCCGGCGAGGTATCCGTAAAACCGATAACTTAAAGCATCTATCCCCTGTCATACGACGCGGGATAGTTTTTTGTGTATTCAAAATCAAAGTGACCGAAAGAAACAGTGACATCGAAAACACGGCAACTGATGAATTATTAATGATCCGATGAGATAAAGAAAAAATATAACAAATAAACAATTTTTATCACGGAATTATTCCGCTTTCAACCGATAAAATCATAAAGAAGTATAAAAAAGGTATTGAAAAAAACAAAAAAATATAAAAAAGTATTGACAATATAAGTGAAATATGATATTATCATTTAGCGATCCAAAGACAGCAGGTTCTGTAAAAGCTAAGCTTCCCTGCCGAGGAAAAGCATAAAAATTTGATTTTTGTGTCTTTTTTGCAAATCTTCGGGTCTGCGAAAAAGGCTTTTTTGTTGCAATAAAGCGACAAAAGCTTGGCTTTTCATACTCGTTGAAAGGAGGAAAAAATCATGCCAAGTGCAAATGTTCTTGAACAAAAGAAACAACTCGTAGCCAATCTCGTTGACAGAATGAAAAACTCAGTTGCAGGCGTTATCGTTTGCTATCAGGGTATCACGGTTGAAAACGATACGGCTCTTCGTGCCGAACTCCGTAAAGCAGGTGTTGAATATTCCGTTATAAAGAATACTCTTACCAAGAAAGCTTGCGAAGAAGTAGGTTACGGTAAACTCGGTGAAGTTCTTGAAGGAATGACAGCAGTAGCAACAAGTGCCGAAGATCCGGTAGCGGCTGCAAAAATCCTTAAAAAATACGCCGACAAAGTTGAACACTTTGAACTCAAAGCCGGCTATGTTGACGGCGAAGTTCTCGACGCAGCAGGCGTTACGGCACTCGCTGAGCTTCCCTCGAAGGAACAGCTCGTTGCAAAGATGCTCGGCAGCTTGCAGTCATCGCTCTACGGTCTTGCTTATGTTCTTCAAGCTTATATCGATAAGCAGAATGAAGAAACAGCAGCGTAAGTAAAAAACAAAAAATCTACACAAAAAACTAAAAAATTTAAATTGGAGGAAATTTATCATGGCATCTGAAAAGATCACAGGCATTCTTGACGAAATAAAAACACTTACCATTCTTGAACTCGCTGACCTCGTTAAAGCTCTTGAAGAGGAATTCGGCGTATCCGCAGCTCCCGTAGCAGCAGTTGCAGTTGGCGGTGCAGCAGCTCCCGCAGCAGAAGAGAAAACAGAATTTGACGTTGTTCTTGCATCCTTCGGCGCAAAGAAACTCGACGTTATCAAAGCTGTTCGTGAAATCACAGGTCTCGGCCTTAAAGAAGCTAAAGAGCTTGTTGAAGGCGCTCCGAAGACAGTTAAAGAAGCAGTTGCTAAAGAAGAAGCTGAGAAAATCAAAGCTGACCTCGAAGCAGCAGGCGCTACTGTTGAAATTAAATAATTATATTTCGATAAGAACAAAAAAACGGGCACAATTTTGTGCCCTTTTTTTGTTTTTCTCCCGATCAAAAGTGTTCTGCGACATTTCCCCCACGAAAAACATAATTCGCGGAATTATATAATAATATATTGATATTATATAAATAAAATCAAACTTTTTTCGTTTCATCTATTGACTTAACATTTTTATTGTGATATAATTTCCTTTGCCGACAAAAGATAGAGGCATCTGGGTGTGGCGCAGTTGGGAGCGCGCTACCTTGGGGTGGTAGAGGCCGCTGGTTCAAGTCCAGTCACTCAGACCATATCGAGTGTTCATAACGGATTTGAGTTATGAACACTCGATTTTTTCTTTATTCAAGCGGGTTTTTGCCCGCTTTTTTGTGTTTGCTTTTCGGTTATATATCCCACCGTAACCCCTTTTCGCGTATCAAGTGAAAAGGGCTTTTCTTCGGGAACTGATATATCCCCGATGAAGCGGTAATATATAACTATCTTTTGTGTGCGTTCATTGCCGTTTCTCTCACAGGCAGATACTTCTATCCTGTCGATCAGTTCGTGCAATATAACGGGCGTCAGTTCCCTGATCTCCATAAATCTTCGTATCGCCGCAATGAACTTCTCCTTCGAACCGTCTTCTTCGTTGAACTTGTTCAGTTCGTCTCTGTATTCAGGTATCTTCCGTTTGAGTTCTGCTCTCTCGGTCTCATACTTCGAAGACATGTGAAAGAACCAGTCGTCCGTTATTTTGCCGTTTGCGTTGTCTTCGTATATCCGCTCGTAAAGTCGTTCAACTTCGTCAAGCCGCGCCATGGCGCTTGAAAGACCGTTTTCAACTATTTTGCGCTTTTGGACTCTTTCTTTGTATTTCTTGTCCTCAAGCATTTTCACAAACAATTCCTCGTTTGATGATAAACAGCCGGCAAGTTTACGTATTTCGATAAGAACGATCTGCTCGAGCGCGTCCTCGCGAATGTAATGCGTTGCTTCACACGTTCCCCTGTCGCCCCGGTAATTGGAACAACTGAAATAATGGATTACATTATTCGACTGATTGAAGTGAAACCACATTTTACTTCCGCAGTCTCCGCAGTACAATAATCCCGCAAATATACTCTTCGGTATATCGTCCCGCTTCGTGTGACGACGCTTGTTGCCTTGAATCAGTTTCTGAACGTTTTCCCACGTATCCCTGTCAATAATAGGTTCGTTTACGTCTTTGAATACTGCCCGATTCTCTGGCGGATTTTCTACACGGCGCTTGTTCTTGAATGACTTGGTATATGACTTAAAGTTAATAATATCTCCGCAATATTCTTGTTGAGCAAGAATCTTACCAACCGTTGTCTTACACCACTTGTATGGGTCAGGTTGAGTTTTCTTTCCGCCTCTGCCAAGCCCTTTACTTTTCCAATACGCTTGAGGAACAAGTATTTTTCTTTCCTGTAAGATACGGGCTATGGTCTCGTTTCCGTTACCTTCAATACACAAGCGGTAGATCAATCGAACGGTTTCAGCCGCTTCAGGATCTATAACCCACTTTTTCTTGCTATCCGGCGATTTCATATATCCGTACGGAGGGGGCGACAACGGTTCTCCCGCGCTTCCTCTGAGCCTGTGAGAGCTTCTAACCTTACGACTTATGTCTCTCGCATATAATTCGTTCATGATATTCCTGACTCCGCTGAATTCGTCCTCGCCGGTTGCGCTGTCAATGTTTTCGTTGACGGATATGAACCGGATATCATGCTCGGGAAAATATATCTCTATGTATTTTCCCACCTCAAGATAATTTCGTCCCAAACGCGACGAGTCCTTGACAATGACAGAAGATATAAGGTCCAATTCCATATCCGCAAGCATATTTTTAAACCCCGGACGATTGAAATTAGTACCCGTATATCCATCATCGATATAGCACTTGATATTATCGAACCCGTTTTCTTTCGCATATTTTGTGAGAAGTTTTTTCTGGTTATCGATAGAATTGGACTCGCCTTCGGTTCCGTCATCGCGAGACAGACGACAGTACAGTGCCGTTATTTTATTGTTTTTCGACTGCATATTTCTCCTTTCCGACAGCCGAAACATATTCCGATTTAATGTTAACACGTTTCTCTTCCTCTGTCAATTCTATTTCTTCGTTTTGCAAGATCCTTTCGAATCTCGACAATAGTGTTTCGCCATTCTCGGCGAATCGCTCTTCCACGGTATACTTTATACCGCCGACGTTGATCTCCTCGCAACGGTCGTGAAGAGATCGAGTGTTGATTGTGTTTGATGTTTTGGTCATAAACAATATGACCATGTGATAAAGAAACCTTCACTTTATTATTATATAAGACAAAGGGGTTACTTAATGTTGAATTGGTATTATTCCCACAAGTAATGCCCGGCAACCACGTCTTCGCGGTTATGTCCGAGGCATTCAGAAGTCTTAAATAAAGCCAATCGGTCATATACTATACCCGCTTTATCTATTTTCCCTCGGTACGCAGTCGGTACGTCCCTGTATCCGGCTATCATCTTCAACTTGTCTTTATCTTTATACAGGTAATCAAAAAGTTCCGCGTCCGTTTTTCCGTTCCGAGAGATATACGTACTCACGACCCTGTTGTTCTTTACTATGATCCTCTCGTTCCGGTATTCCTCATATGGTCTGCTGTATTTGTCATATACCCGTTTTGCATAAGCGGCTCTGAAACTGTGAATATCTGCGTGTGAATTTATCTTCCCGAAAACTTTCTTATCTTTCGCGGATTTGAATATCTTTACTACCGTGCCTATTTCTTCTTCACTACCTATTACTTCGGCATATCTCTCTTTGCCGCCTTTCGTGTTGTGAATGAAATGGATAAAGTATCTTCCGTTTTTTTCTATTAAGTCTTCTCCTCTCACCTGTTCAAGTTCACTTCTTCTCGCCCCTATGCA
>JAFSRI010000027.1 GCA_017446155.1 Clostridia bacterium
CTCTTGATATGACGGCTCAATGCTTTCGGCAAAAGTAAGTCCTCGTTTTCGTCATCATCAAGAGATATTTTTATGATATGGCTATCGTCAACACCTTTTTCTTTCAAATAATCATAAAAAAGGTTGTTAAGAAGATAGGATTTTCCGCACCTGCGGATGCCGGTAACGATTTTGACAAGTCCATTTTGCTCTCGGTCGATCAACCTTTTAAGATAAATATCACGTTTTATACTTTCCATTGTTATCTCCACTACGAAAAAATACAACAAATTACAAATTTATTAAGTACATTATATTCAAATAAGGAGCAAATGTCAAGATGTCATTGCGAAAAATTGCAACAAATTACAAAAATATTTCGAAAGACAATATTATTCACGTACAGGACAATTATCTCGAAGAAGTCGAACAGACTTATTCCATCGCATGGCTGAAACGAAAACGCGCCTGTTTTGAACAAGAATGGGAATGCGTAAAAACCGAACTCAACGCCACGTTTAACAGTCGCGGAAAGAACGTTGCGTTAGAGTGTTTGCAGTTCGGCGGCAACCTCCATTTCATATGGGGACGACATTAAAATGGTTCAACATAATCTTGGGCATTTTTCGGCTGCGTTTACCTATGACACATACTGCCATATAGCCGAAAGAATGAGGCTTGGAAATGCAGACAGAATGGAGGAATATTACCACAATATTTCTGCTCAGAATGAATAATCAAATGGTGGTACAATAGTGGTACAAAGCCATTTTGACAAAATCACAGAAACAAAAAAGCACTGATACATTCAAGGTTTTCAGTGCTTTTTTCATGGCGGAGAAGGAGAGATTTGAACTCTCGCGCCGGTTAACCCGACCTACACCCTTAGCAGGGGCGCCTCTTCGGCCTCTTGAGTACTTCTCCGAATTTCAAAAAAATATATGGCGGAGGGGATGGGATTCGAACCCATGTGGGGTTGCCCCCAAACGGTTTTCAAGACCGCCTCGTTATGACCGCTTCGATACCCCTCCAAATGCTTCAAAGCAGCTTTAATATAATATCACACATCTTTGTGCTTGTCAATATTTTTTTAAATTATTTTATGCAAAACCGTAATTATTAAAATCCAAAATTCGATTTTTCAATATCATTACGCTTGATAATTTGCGTATAAAGATGTAAAAATCAGGCTAAGCATAGCAGAAATTTTGTTAATTAAAATAAAGTTTTTCAAATGTTTTTTCAATTATAAACAGTAGCCGAAAATAATAAATCGCAACATCTTGAAAACCGGATAGAGGCTTTCAATAAATAATTGTTTTTTACCATTTTTATTACATACATCAAACGGCGAACTCGTTGTTGATTTTACAGATAAGATATGATATAATTTTAACGAAAAAAGCGAGAGGAAGTTTATAAATGAGCAAACCTATCAAAGTATTTTGCGTATTTTTGACGGTTGCGGCATATTTTATACTTGCCGCTTGCGCGGTTTATGTTATCGCTTCGTGGAGCAATATCCCCGATACTGTCGGAATGCACTTTGCCGCCGACGGAAATTTTGACCTTTACAGAAGCAAAAGCGTTGCCTTTTATCACCCGTTTACAGCAGACGCGCTACTGCTTATATTGCTTGAAATTTTCGGGCTTTTGACAATGCGTTTAAAACCGGGCATTAAAACAACCGAGCGCGGCGCGGCGATAATTAAAGCGGCGATTTTGATATTTTTGAACGCCGTTAAACTTTCGATTTCCGCATTTTTTGCACATTGGATAGATTGCGTAGTGCGGCAAAGGCAACTTAATACCTCGTTTGCCGTGGCGATAGTATATATTTTTGCCGTGGGATTGATTGCCGTTGTAATAATCGGCATTGCGGTGAGAGTAAAACATTCGATGAAAGAGGGAAGAACGGTATGACTGTAATTGAACCCCCGAAAACGATAATTGATAATCCCGACTCAACGTTTGGCTATTTCGCATGGCCGAGTATCGCAAGACTTTGCGACGGCACGCTTGCCGTTGTATGTTCGGGATTTCGACTCAGACATATCTGTCCGTTTGGTAAAACGGTTATCTCATACAGCCGCGACGACGGGAAAAACTGGACAAAACCCGCCGCCGTAATAGATACTCCGCTTGACGACCGCGACAGCGGGATATGCGCAGACGGGGAACGGGTTATCGTCACGTCGTTTAACAATTCGCCGCAAATGCAGAAAAAGTGGCTTGAAAATTGCATTTCAAACGGCGACAAGAGCCGGAAATTAAAGCTTATCGAGGGTTATCTTGCTTGTTTGTCGGGCGACGTATGTGAAAAATACCTCGGCTCGACGTATAAAATCAGCCGTGACGGCGGATATACGTTCGGGAAACTTAAAAGAAGTCCCGTGACAAGCCCGCACGGGCCGATGAAGATGAACGACGAGAACATAATGTGGGTCGGCAAGCGATTCGATAAAATAAGCGACGTTGACGGCATTTGCGCCGCATTGATGAATGAAAACGAAACGTTTGAGATTATATCCGACGTAGCGCCGTGTTGTGATGAATTCGGCGAGGCGGCGTCGCATGAAGCGCATGCCGTGCAGCTGCCAAGCGGGAAGATAATTGCCGCAATTAGAGCCGAGCGCGGGGGAGAGCATCCGCTTTTTACCGTGTTTATCTCATATTCCGACGACGGCGGCAAAACATTTTCGACGCCGAAAAAGATCCTGCCCGATCTTGCCGGCTCTCCGCCTCATTTGCTGTGCTGTTCGTCAGGGGCGGTCGTGCTATCGTATGCATGCCGCCACGGCAACCGAGGAATAAGAGCGAGAATAAGCTATGACGGCGGCGAAACGTTCGGAGATGAAATAATTATCACCGAAAACGCGCCGACATCCGACCTTGGCTATCCGGCGACGGTCGAAAGGCTTGACGGAAGTTTGCTTACCGTATGGTACGAAAAAGAGGATTCATTTGCGGTGATAAAACAAATTATATGGAGGATA
>JAFSRI010000028.1 GCA_017446155.1 Clostridia bacterium
CACACCCGTGTCGCCTTCGCCAAGTCCTCCGACTCTCTGCGAAACGACACGTTGGTCGGCTTTAAGGAATGCAACAACAGCCTTTCTCAACGCTCCCGTTCCTTTGCCGTGAATTATTCTTACTGAATTTACCCCGGCGCGCTTTGCGTCATCAAGATATTTGTCAAGAATTATCGCTGCGTCGTCGCCGTACATACCTCTCAGGTCAATTTCGGGCGAAAAATTTGCCGCGATGCTTGACGCATGATGTGTTTCGCCTTTTTTCTTCTGTTCTTCACGATTATCGAACATCAGGTTTTTCACTTTTGTTCTCATTATCGCCGAGCCGACTCTTACGGCTATATTGCCTGCGTCGTCGGGGTCGGAGACGACCTCACCGCGCTGACCGACACTTATTATCACTACCCTGTCGCCCGACGTTGGAGTTCTGGGTAGAACATATCCTTCAGCCGTGTGCTCTCTTACCGGATTTATTTTATCTTCGTTTTCACGAAGGTATCTTCTTATCTGCAACCGCGCCTCGTCCATTTCGTCTTTAAGACGCGCCGATTCCTTTGCCGCTTTCACCTTTTCCATTTGAGAAAAGATAAACTCGCTTGACGCTTTTGCGCCCTCGATCGTTCTTACCGCTTGTGCACGTGCTTTTTCAAGTTCTTTTTCCGCCTGAGCTTCAAGCGCCGATATACGCGCTTCCGCCGCCGCTTTGTCGGCTTTCGCTTTTGCAAGCACAGCCTTTGCTTCCTCGCGCGCCGTTTCCATCTCGATACGCGTTTTTTCAAGTTCGCCTATTACGTTTTCAAATCGCTTGTTTTCTCCCGAAACGTAACTTTCCGCACGCTCGATTATCTCATTTGAAAGCCCGAGCTTTTCCGAAATGGCAAATGCGTTTGATTTTCCGGGCGTTCCGATGTTAAGTTTATATGTCGGCCTAAGCGTTTCAACATCAAATTCACACGATGCGTTTCTGACGCCATCCGTCGAAAGCGCATATGATTTAAGCTCCGCGTAATGCGTCGTGGCGGCGCAAAGCGCACCCTTTTCCCGCACCGCTTCGAGGATCGAAACCGCAAGCGCCGCGCCCTCTATCGGGTCGGTGCCGGCACCCAGCTCGTCCACAAGCACGAGAGATCGGCTGTCGGCTCTGTCAAGAATATCGACGATGTTTACCATATGCGACGAAAAAGTTGACAGTGACTGCTCAATACTTTGCTCGTCGCCGAGGTCTGCCAATATATCCGAGAAAACGCACATCGTCGTTCCCTCCTCCGCCGGAATATGAAGCCCGCATTGCGTCATTATGGCAAACAAGCCTATCGTTTTAAGCGTTACGGTCTTGCCGCCCGTGTTCGGACCGGTAATTATAAGCGAATCAAAATCTTTGCCGAGCGAAAGAGATATAGGTACGACTGTTTCTTTGTTGAGAAGCGGATGCCTGCCGCGCTTGATTTGCAGCTGCTGTTTATCGGATATTTGCGCCGCACAGCCGTCAAGTTCAAACGAAAGGCGGCTTTTTGCGAAAATAAATGCGAGCGCCGTAATATTTTCATAATTGCGCAGTATACCATCGGAGGCATTCGACGCGTCGGCTGAAAGTTCCGCAAGTATTCTTTCTATCTCCGCCCGCTCTTTTTGTTCGAGTATTCTAAGACCGTTGTTTGCCTCAACAACGGAAAACGGCTCGATAAACAGCGTTGCGCCCGACGATGACGTGTCGTGAACAAGTCCTTTTATTTCGTTTTTGTTCTCGGCACGAACGGGAATAACGTATCTGCCGTCGCGCACGGTTACGAGCTGATCCTGTAAATATTTTGAATATTCGGGATTTGTAATATATTTTTGCAGCGTTTCTCTTACACGGTTGTTTTCAATTCTGATATGACGACGTATGTCGGCAAGCGTATCGCTTGCCATATCCGAGATCATATCCTCGCTTTGAATACAGCGCAGTATTTTTTCTTCGAGGAATTTGTTTGCCGTCAGGCGCGAAAAATATTCGGTGAGGGCGTTTTCTTCGCTGTGAGCAAGATTTGCGTACTCTTTTACATTTCTGGCCGCCGTAAGCACACTCGCAATATCGAGAAGCTCTCTTGTTGAAAGAACGGCTCCCTTATCGGCGCGCGCAAGCGCTTCGCGAACGTCGGCGATCCCGCCGAAAGGCGGAATGCTTTTTACCGTCATCATAGCTTTTGCCGCGTCAACCTCGTCAAGCCATACGCGTATCTGACCGGCACTCGACGAAGGGAAAAGATCCGTCGCCATGTCTTTTGCGCCTTGCGTTGGGGCGCACTTTACAAGCATCTGTTTTATCTTGTCAAATTCAAGCGTTTTTACAGCTTTAATAAATCTTTTGTCAGTTTTCATTTATATCCACAACTTCAAATTCAATTTCTTTGTTTTTTCTTTTCGGATCGCGTTTAAGAGGATCGTATATAAACGCTCCACAGACGTAATCCCCCGAAACGAGCCCCTTTTTCGAGCAAATCACAAGGCTCTCTCCGTCGGACGAGGGTATAGGCGTTCCCTTTTCGCAAAAGGCGCAAAATCTATCGATCAGTTCTTTTCTTTCTGACATATAAAAACTCCCCCCTCCAGTTGTCGGCATTTTTCGCAATATATATTACTATTTGGCGTTTATTATTACGATAAAACCATATAAACATACTTATACATTTTATTACAAGGTAATTATACATCATAAACACAATTTTTTCCACACTTTTTTGAAAGTTTTTTTATCAATATCAAAACTATAACACCAACCAATAAAAACAGTGCGGAAAAAAGCACGGTTTTTATGCTATTTGCATAAAATATCCGCGTTAAAACAACAGCCGAAGAAGACGTAAGAATTGCCGAGAATATTTTCCCCGTCAAATATCTGTCGGTCGGGACACCCCCGTCGCCCGCACGGTCAAACACCTGCATCATAACCGAAATTCCCGAAAAACCGACAAGCGCGCCCGCAAGCGCGACAGTCAACGTCGTATCAACGTTTTGTATCCGTCCAAGAGCGTCAAGGCCTGATGTTATCTCAAACACTCCGCCGACAACGGCACGAAAAACATCCGGCACACCGAGGTTTTCAAACACCGCGTTTATTGCGTCCGACACAACGGTGAAAAACGTGACGAAAGCACACACAGACACAAGCGCCAATCCTCCGCCCGCAACAGACGACGCCAATAGAGTCGATGCGCTTTGGGTTTTTTCGTTTGCAGAATTAAAACTAATATTTATGTTTGCCGAACGTTCTCTTTTTGTCAACAAAACAAGGATTATTGACGACAGCGTTTGAGAAACAAGCAATATCGCGCCGAGTTTTGCGTCACCTAACATTTTGGCTCCAACGGCACCCACAAGAAACGCCGGACCGGCATTGTTCGTATATGGCAAAAGCGACCGCGCCTCCTCTTTTGAAAGCGTGCCGTATCTGCACATCTCAGCCGCGGCGGCGCTTCCCGCGGGATAGCCGGAAATAAAGCCTATGACCAAAACAAGCAGCCCGCCGCCTGAAACGCCGAGGCGGCGTTTCAGGCGCTCTGCGCCGGCGAAAATTTGCCCGATGCCGCTGCCGGCGAGCATTTTCGCCGCGATTATAAACAGCGCAAGGGACGGGATTACCGCGCCGGCGCAGAGCCGCAGCGCCCGCGAAGCGGACGCGGCGGCGGGCTGCGGAAAAAGAAGCGCATATATCATACATCCAAGCGCCGCCACTGAGATAAAAATCATATCCGTTCTCAATTTTTTCTGTTTTATAAATACCACCTCCCGCATAAAAATAAATATGCTTATCAATCAGAATAAATCCCGTAAAAGGCGGTGAAAAAATGAAAAAGAAAAAACCGTTGCCGATTCCGAAAATCAATAAAAGTTCAGTTGAAATAGACGGCAACAAAGAAGTTCTCATATGCGGCTGTAAAGGATTGGAACACTATTCCGAAACATCGGTAATGATTGCCGTACCGGAAGGAAGAATAAACGTTTGCGGCGAAAATATGACAATGCGATGGGCGGGAGCAGGAAAACTGCTCGTTTGCGGAAAAATATATTCGGTGACGCTGGATGAGGTGAACGATGGGAAAAATATATGAATATATAAGGGGCTACTATACCATTCGTGCTAGCGAGAACGGCGCACGGCACGCCATGAACTTGCTTATGGAAAACGCCGTTCCGTTTTATAATGTTAAAACCGAACAAGACGGAATGACGAGCTTCCGTCTTGACGGAAAGAGTTTCAGAAAATATCTTTCTCTCACCGACGGGCACGTTATAGACGGTGAAAGCGTTGAGCGCTCGGGGCTGTTTTCCGTTGCGCTAAAATATAAAATGCGCGTCGGTTTTTTTGCAGGGGCATTATTGTTTGCGGCTATAATTGCCGCGTCGTCACTTTTTATATGGGATATAAACATAATGGGCGAAGTGACGGTATCGGAAGACGAGGTGATGGAAGTTCTGCGCGACCATGGCGTGTATATCGGCGCATATATACCGAATGTAAATACAGCTGAGGCGGAAGTAAGACTTGTAATAGCGCTGAACGAGCTTTCGTCCGCAAGCGTCAACCTGAGAGGCACGGTGGCTGAGGTGATAGTAAGGGAAGAAACGGCAAAAGACGGCGTAGGGCTTTCGTCACCGTCGAATATTGTCGCCGCGCGCGACGGAATGATAGAAACAATAGAGGTAATGGGCGGAATACCGACGGTTAAGCGCGGACAAATAGTGAAAGAGGGGCAAATACTCGTCAGCGGCGTAATAGATTCGCAAGCCGTCGGATACAGGCTCGTCCGTTCGCGCGGGAACGTATATGCCAGAACTACTATGCAATACAGCGAAACGGTCCCGCTTAAATATGACGAAAAAGAAATGACAGGGCAAGAAAAAACCTTTAAAAGCATAAAATTTTTTTCAAAAAAAATAAATCTTTTTTCAAATAACGAGATTTCTTTTGAAAAATATGATACAATAGAGGAAGAAAAGCGCATATGTCTTTTCGGCAAAATCGAATTGCCTGTATTTATATGCACAAAAACCTATGCCGAATATAGGCTTGCTCAAACGGAGCTGACCGAAGAGCAAGCGGCGGAAAAAGCATATGATAATATTTTAAAGAAAAGCGAAAACGATCTCAAAGATGCGCAAATACTAAACAGATACACCTCAAAAGAACTCGTCGACGGCGCCGTCGTCGTAAAATGCGACGTGGAATGTATAGCCGACATAGCAAAGGAAGTTATTATACAGGAGAAATAAATGTACGAAAAACTGCTACACACACAATCAGCCGAGCAGACGGCAAACCTGTTCGGAAATTTCGATTGCAACGCGTCGCTTATCGAAAGAGCGTTCGGCGTGAATATTTCAAACCGCGCAAGCGAACAGACGACGGGCGACGCCGTATATGTGCGCTCGGAGGACAGCGACGCTGTGCTCAGCGCGTATTCTGTGCTTGAATATCTGTTCAACATGGTAAAAATGGGCACGGAGCTGTCGGAGCAGACGGTGGACTATGTAATAAACACCGTAAAAAGCGGCGAGCCGCTGGAAAATTTCGGCGACGACTGCATATGCGTCACCACCCGAGGTAAACCCATAAAGGCAAAGACGCTCGGGCAGAAGAAATACGTTGACGCCATAAAGAAAAACACCATAGTTTTGGGCGTCGGACCCGCCGGCACGGGAAAGACTTTCCTTGCCGTTGCGGCGGCGTCAACGGCACTCAGAAATAAAGAGGTTTCCCGCATAATCCTTACGCGCCCGGCGGTTGAAGCGGGAGAAAAACTCGGCTACCTCCCCGGCGACCTGCAAAGCAAAATAAACCCGTATCTTCGCCCGCTTTACGACGCAATGTTTGAAATGCTCGGCCCGGAAACGTATAACCGCTGTCTCGAACGCGGCACGATAGAAATCGCACCGCTCGCATATATGCGCGGCAGAACTCTCGACGATTCGTTCATAATTCTCGACGAAGCGCAAAACACCACGCCCGAACAGATGAAAATGTTTCTCACCCGTCTCGGCTTTAATTCAAAGGCGGTGGTCACCGGCGACCTTACGCAAACAGACCTTCCGTTCGGTAAAAAAAGCGGACTGGCAGAGGCGACGACAATACTCCGCGGAATAGAGGGCATTGCCGTCCACGAGTTTTCCGAGCGCGACGTCGTGCGCCACAAGCTCGTTCAAAAGATAATCCTCGCATACGATAAATACGAGCGCGAAAGCAAAAAACGCGGTGAAAAATTCAAAGTATCACGCAGCAGCCAAGACAAATAAAGGCTTCTGTAAGTGACGAAAATTCTTTTTGCAAAGCGGGATCGCGCCTTTAATATATTTTTGATATTATTCGCCGCTGAACCTTTCGCAAAAAAGATAAAAAAGCGGTAAAGCCCCTCGCAACGCAAATCACAAAAGATCAAACGCAAAATAAAAAAGGACGACAAAATGAAATTTCACAACAGAATATACTTTTCAAACGAACAGCACGACCTGCTGATAAAAAAAGAAACAAAGGCGCTGATAAAACAGGCGATAGACGCTACCCTTTCATATGAAAAATTCCCTAAACCCGTCGAAGTTTCCGTGACGTTTACCGACAACGAGCAAATAAGGGAGATAAACCGCGAATATCGCGGAAAAGACTCGGCCACCGACGTGCTTTCGTTCCCGATAATATCCGACGACGACCCGGACGGCGACTTTGACATTCAAAGCGGATGCGTCGTAATCGGCGACATAGTAATCTCAGTCGAGCGCGCCCTTGAACAAGCGCTGACATACGGCCACAGCGCCGAAAGAGAGCTCGCCTTCCTCGCCGTTCATTCCACGCTTCACCTGCTCGGTTACGACCACGAACGCAGCGCGGAAGAGGACGAGCTTATGCAGAAAAAACAGGAGGAAATACTCGGCAGTATCGGTCAGCCGAGAAAAACCGCAGAATGAAAAAGAATTTATTTACGGCAATCGTAGGCAGAGCCAACACGGGGAAATCAACGCTGCTCAACGCTCTGCTCGGCGAGAAAATCTCAATAGTTTCAAACAAACCCCAAACGACGCGAACAAAAATAACGGGAATAATATCAAAGGGCGAAACACAGTTTGTCTTTCTTGACACTCCCGGTATTCATAAACCGCAGGACAAGCTCGGTTCATATATGATGCGCGCCGCCGACGACGCGGTAGCCGGAGTAGACCTGGTGCTGTTCATGGTAGCTTCCGGCGACAGAATAGGGCCGATCGAGGATGGTTTGCTTGAAGAGTTCAAAAAAAATCACATTCCGGCAATACTTATTGTCAACAAAACCGACATTTCCACCGCAAAAGAAATAGGCGACACGATACTTCGCTTCACGGCAAAGTTTGATTTTGAGGCAGTAATACCCATGTCGGCAAAAAACAACGACGGTGTGGAAATAGTTTTTGAAGAAGCGGAAAAATTCGCGGTAGAGGGCGAATGGTTCTTCCCCGACGACATGATAACCGACCAGCCTGAGCGCGCGATAGCCGCGGAATTCATTCGAGAAAAACTGCTGAAAGGTTTGAATGAGGAGATCCCGCACGGGCTTGCGGTCGTTATCGAAGAATGGAAAGAAACGTCGCAGTTGCTTTCCATAAGAGCCGAAATCTATTGCGAAAAGGCGTCGCACAAGCCGATAATCATAGGCAAAAACGGCGCAAAACTCAAAGAGGTAGGCGAGCTTGCGCGCAAAGACCTTGAAAGCTTTTTCGGAATCAAGGTTTACCTTAACCTCTGGGTCAAAGTCAAAGAAAACTGGCGCGGCTCGTCTGTTGCAGTTTCAAATATGGGATTTAAAGACGACGAGATTTAAAATTTTTCAAATACGTTCAAAACAAGAGGATTTTTCTCCCTCTTGTTTTTTTATTTGCGCGGCATTGCGTTTTTTTAACCTTTTACACATCAGAAAAACAATTAAAAAAAGCAAAATAATTATAAAAGCCTTTCATTTTTATATATTACAAACATTTAAAAAAAGCCCGTTGTGACGGTGAAATAACGTAAAAATTTTTCAAAAATAAAGATTATGTTTCTTTGCTTGTTTTTCTTTGAAAAGAAAAGTAGGTTTTGTTACACATAAAAACGGCTATCTTTCACAAATTAAAAAAGGCACAAACGTGCTTTAAAAAATGTACGGCGGAGCATTTTTTAAAACAAAAAAAGAAACCTTTCCGCCAAGGAATAAAAAATGGCAAAAAAGAAAACGGTCGCAAGGTTTATGGCTGTTTTCGCGGCAATAATGATCTTTTCGTCATCTAATATAACGGCAGCAAGCGAAGAACTCATCGTCGCCGGTACGCCGATAGGCGTAAAATTTTCAACCGACGGCGTTGTAATAACCGGCATACGCCCGATAAACGACGCGGGAGATTCACCCGCGCTCGACGCTGGACTTAAACGCGGCGACGTGATAACCGAGGTAGACGGCAAGCGCGTATCAGACGCGGCACAGCTCGGCGAGGCGATAGCGCTCTTTGACGGAGAGCAGGTCGAGGTGGGATTTATCCGCGCGGGAAAGCCGATGAAAACGACGGTGACTCCCGCCCGCGACGAAGATGGCCGTCGCATACTCGGTTTGTGGATACGCGACAGCGCGTCCGGCATCGGGACGCTTACGTTTATAGACCCGAAAGACTTGACGTTTGCGGCGCTCGGACACGGCATTTGCGACGCTGAAAGCGGGGCGCTCCTGCCGATAAAAAACGGCTCGGTCGAGGAAGTGACGCTGACGGGTATAACGGAAGGCAAAGCCGGAAACGCGGGGGAACTTCACGGATTCTTTTCCGGCAGTCGTCGCGGAACGCTTACCGACAATTCCCTCTCGGGCGTTCGCGGAAAGCTGGATAAAATTCCCACCGGACTTGAAAACGAAATATATCCCGTAGGCACGAAAAACGACGTAAGCGAGGGCAAAGCATATATTTTCACGACGGTTGACGGCGGAGGAAGGCAAATGTATGAGATAGAAATATCGAAAATATCCCCCGACAGCGAACAGAAAAATTTCACGGTGAGAATAACCGATAAAGAGTTGCTTAAAAAAACGGGCGGCATCGTTCAGGGGATGTCCGGCAGCCCCATAATTCAAAACGGCAAGCTCATAGGCGCCGTAACTCACGTTCTCATCTCAGACCCTACGTGCGGTTACGGAATACTCATCGAAAATATGCTCGGCGAGCAGACGGCGCGTATATCGAGCGATATTGCGGCATAAAAATCATAAACCTTATTTTTACAAAATTATATATAGATCCGAAAAAATCGCCCATGTGCGTGCGAAAGCGAAATAATAAAGCAAAAAATAATGTTTTTTTACTTATCCGCTTCGACATGCGCCGGGGCGGTTTTGTTTTATCATATAAATAATATTGAACAAGGATGTGATAAAATGACAGACGACAGACGACCGATTGATATATTACATAAAAGGCGGCTTTCGATCTTGCCGCAAAATAAAATAATAAAGGTAATAAAAGAAGCCGCCAAAGCCGCGGCAACGCTTATAGCCGGCTTTCTTTTCGCCGCGACAAAAGCCCCGCTTGACACGTATCCGTTTGCAATAGCGCTTGTTTCGTCTTTGTCGGCAAATCCCGTGTTTGCCGTCGCGGGATGTTTGCTCAGGCTTCTTTTCGACGTTCAGTCAAGGGCGGCTATATTTCCGTATTGCGTCGCGTGCGTATTTATTTGCGTCGCACGATATATGTTTTCGTTTTTTATTCTCGACAAAAAACTTATAGTATCGTCGGGCAGACTGTCTGACGGGATGCTGACGCGCGTGTTGTGCGCGCTGATAGGGGAGCTGTCAACGGTGCTGTTTTTCACGGCGCTCAACGGCTTTGACGTATATATCATTGCAGGCGGGGTGTTTTCAATGTGCTGCGGCGGGGCACTGACAGTGCTTCTTACGTCGTTTTTCGACAAGCGCTATACGTCGGCTTCGGCAAACGAGGTCGGATTGCTTGCGCTCATGTTTCTAATATCGCTCTCGCTTTCACCAATACGAATCTTTTCCGTTTCGCCCGCACTCGTTTTTGCGTTCGGCGCAACTTTATGGGCGGCGTATACCGGCGGCGCCGTTCGCGGTTGTACGGCGGGATTTTTGATAGGCATAGGATGCGGCGCGACGTTTGCGCCGATAGCGGCGTTGTTCGGGCTTTGCGCGGGGCTTTTTACCCCGGTAAGCAAACTCGCGTCGGCGTCCGCCGCGCTTGTCGCCGCAATCTGCTGCGGCGCCGTGACGGGAGGAGGAGAAAACGTTTTAAATTATTTGCCCGAAGCGCTTGCGGGTACGGCGGCTGTGGTCATTGCCGCGCTTTTCGGCCTTGTAGACGTTTCTCAGACGGAAGAAAAAAATCAATCGGCAGCTCTCTGTCGGGAGCTTACCGAGAAAAAACGCGAGGAGGAAAATAAAATGAAAATGGAACTGCTTTCAAACGCTATGGAATCTATTTCACAGGTGATGAGGTCGCTTTCGGAAAAATTCCGTCGCCCGGACGGGCACTCGCTTGAAAACATGTGCCGCGCCGTATGGGCGGAATACTGCGTCGGCTGTCCCAACGACTGCCCATGTAAAGATCTCGACAACATCTCGCGCGACGACACGATCAGACGACTTGCCGACAAACTGATGAACGGCTCAAAAATCGATCCTGAAAAAATAACGGATCTGACAAAGGCGAAATGCCCAAAACGAGATGATATAATTCGCGAAATAAACGCCCGCGCCGCAAAAATGACGGAATATGCCATAAAATTTGACAAAACGCAAATTTTTGCGTTCGACTATGAGGCGATGTCAAAACTGCTTTCCGAGGCTGTGCTTGCAAGCGGAACGGGGTATCCGATAGACAAAGTGACGTCGGATAAACTCCGCAAGCGTTTACAGCGCGCCGGAATTTCGGCGGAAAATCTCGTCGTTTGCGGCGACAGGAAAAAATACATCATAGTTACCGGAAAAGATCTATCAAAGACGTCTGTCGGTGCGGAGGACATTCGCGCAATGTGCGAGGACGTTTGCGCATGCATGATGTCAAAGCCCGAATTTATAATAGAAAACGGCACGAGCGCGATGATACTTGAAGGGATGAAGGCATTATCGGTGCAATATGCGGGCAAACAAAGCGAAAAACAGGGGGAAAGCGTCTGCGGTGACTCGGTGTCGGTGATAGAGTCGCGCGAGGGATATTTCTATTGTTTCATCTGCGACGGCATGGGAAGCGGCCCGCAAGCGGCGCTGACAGCGAGAATATGCCGCGTATTCCTTGAAAAAATGCTCGCCTGCGGCAATGATAAAACGACAACGCTTCAAATGCTTAATATGTTCTTAAAAAACAAAGGCACGGAGAGCTTCGCCACGGTAGACTTGCTTGAAGTTGACATGCATATGAAAACGGCGGCGTTTATCAAAAGCGGCGCGGCGCCGTCATACGTCATGCGCGGCAGTAACCTGTTCAGAATAGCCTCCGGCACGCTTCCGGTGGGAATACTTGCCGATGTGTCGGCGGAACTTACAGAATTTGAGCTTTGCGACGGAGACGTTATTATTATGGCAAGCGACGGAATAGCCGACGATTATGAATTGGAAACGGGGAAGGACCCCTCTTGGTTTGCGGATTTTCTCTGTCGCGAATGGACGGATGATCTTCACATAATGGCGGAAAAAATTCTCCTTGCCGCGAAAAAAAGCGGCAGAAGAAGCGACGACATGACGGTGGAGCTTATAAGGGTAAGCGACGTAAAATCGGCACGGGAAATAAGCGACGCCGAAAACAAAGACGACGAACTTACCGCATAACATTCGTGGCAGTGGAAGAAAGCGCTGTTTTAAAGAGCCGACGCGTTCATGTGGTTTTTTCAGCCGCGTCGGCTTTTTATGGTTTTCACACGGTCGTGTGCCATGCACTGCGTTTAATTTATGCGAGGGAAACGGAGAATAACGGAACAAAAATGAGATTTTTCGAGGAAATCACACAAAAAACGCGGTTAAATCCGATTATTATCTGTTAAATTCGATTTTTTTCGGTTTTTTTCAAAAAACTATTGCAATTCAAATATATATCTGTTATAATGTCTTTCGTGAATTGGAATGATGGTTTTTCATTCCGTCGAAAATTATATTCAGTTTATATTTTTGATAATTGTTCACGGCACTTTTTAATGCACGGAAAAGATTTCTTTTTCGTGCTTTTTTTAAAGCCAGACAACTTTCGAGGTTGGCGGGCGCGTGGGCGAGCGGGGATAAGATGGCAATAGCCGTTGGTAGGCGCGCAAAAAAATCTAGTTAAAAAGTGAGAAAGAAAAAATGGATCAAAACACGAAAATCATTGAACTCAAAGGCGTCTGCAAGAGCTTTGACGACGAACCCGTGCTGAAAGATCTTTGTCTTGACATTCACGACAAAGAATTCATCACGCTTCTCGGACCGTCCGGTTGCGGAAAAACGACGACGCTTCGCATTATCGGCGGATTTGAAACGGCAGACAAAGGCGAGCTTTACTTTATGGGGAAAGAAATAAGCGACGTGCCACCGTATAAGCGCCATGTAAACACCGTTTTTCAGCGCTATGCGCTCTTCCCTCATCTCAACGTTTTCGAGAATATTGCCTTCGGACTTCGCATAGCGAAAACACCCGAAAAAGAAATCGTTGAGCGCGTTCAGGAGATGCTGGCGCTTGTAAACCTGAAAGGATTTGAAAAGCGCACCGTATCGACCTTGTCCGGCGGACAGCAGCAGAGAGTCGCCATTGCGCGCGCACTCATCAATCACCCAAAAGTTCTTCTGCTCGACGAGCCGCTGGCGGCGCTCGATCTTAAACTCCGCAAAGACATGCAGAACGAGCTCAAAGCTCTGCACGAAAGAACGGGTATCACGTTCGTTTACGTAACGCACGATCAGGAAGAGGCGCTTTCCATGTCCGACACGGTCGTTGTAATGAACGACGGGATAATTCAGCAGATCGGTACGCCCGAAGATATTTACAACGAGCCGAAAAACGCGTTTGTCGCGGATTTTATCGGCGAATCTAACATTCTTGACGGCGTTATGATCGACGACTATCGCGCAAAATTTGCGGGACACACGTTTGAATGTCTTGACAAAGGCTTCGAGAAGAACGAGCCGGTAGATATTGTCGTTCGTCCTGAGGACGTCGATATAGTTGACGTTGAAAAGGGAATGCTGACAGGCGTCGTTACAAGCGTAACTTTCAAGGGCGTTCACTGGGAGATAATCGTTGATATTCAGAATTTCAAGTGGATGATCCAAACGACAGACTATTGTGCGCCCGATTCGACTATCGGCATTTACATAGAACCCGACGCAATTCACGTAATGAAAAAGTCGGAATATTCCAATATGTTCGGCGATTACTCGTCATATAGCGAAGAATTTGACGAACTTTCCGACGCGGAAGCGGAGATAGAGGAGGAGTAAAAATGAAAAAACGCTCCTTTATAGAACGGTTTGCGGCCGTACCGCATTCCGTTTGGGCGCTGCTGTTTATCGTAGCCCCGCTTATTTTCGTGGTATATTTCGCGTTTACCGATACATACGGTAATTTCACGTTCGATAATATCACGATGCTTTCAAGCTACACGCACATTTTCGTGCTCTCGGTGTGCTTTGCGCTCATTGCAACCGTCATTTGCCTGCTCATCGGTTATCCGTTGGCGTTTTTCATCTCTCAACTGAAACCGAAAACGCAAAAGCTGTTGGTGGTGCTGCTTATGCTGCCGATGTGGATTAGTCTGCTTATCAGAACTTACTCCCTTCTCGCCCTGCTCGACAACGGTGGACTCTTCAATTCCCTGCTTGAAAAACTCGGTTTTGAAAGAGTTAAAATCGTCGGAACGTCGGGCGCGGTTATTCTCGGCATGGTGTATGACTTCTTGCCCTATATGGTATTGCCCATATACACAAGCGTGTCAAAGCTCGACGCTCGCTATCTCGAAGCGGCGCACGATCTGGGGTGCAACAATATAAAAACGCTCTTCAAGGTCGTTCTTCCGCTCTCAGTTCCCGGCGTTATTTCCGGTATCACAATGGTGTTCGTGCCGTCTATCAGCACGTTCTACATTTCGCAAAAGCTCGGCGGCGGTTCGTTTGACCTCATAGGCGACACAATCGAAAGACAGTTCCAGAACGTAAGCACCTATAATATGGGCGCGGCGATTTCGCTTGTAATGATGATACTTATTCTTATTTCAGTCGCCGTGATGAACAAATTCTCCGACGGTGATGAAGGGAGCGTGATCGTATGAAAACCCTTTCAAAGATATATATTTGGGTAATTTTCGCACTGCTCTACGCACCTATAATCATCCTTGTGCTGTTCTCGTTCAACCGCGCGGGGTCGCTGAACCACTTCTCAACGTTCTCGCTTTATTGGTATAAAGAGCTGTTCCGTGATCCCACGGCGCTAAACGCTCTCAAAAACTCCCTGTATCTTGCGGTCGGCTCGTCCCTTCTCGCAACGGTAATAGGGACGTTTGCGGCGCTCGGAATCAATAAAATGAGAAATAAATTCTTCAAAAACGCTCTCACGTCGGTGACGAACATCCCTATGATGAACCCCGACATAGTCACGGGCGTTTCGATGATGCTCCTCTTCGTGGCGGCGGCGTCAATGCCGTTTTTGCCGATAAAATTCGGCGCGGTGACGATGCTTATCGCACACACGACGTTCAACCTTCCTTACGTCATCCTCTCCGTTTTGCCGCGTTTTAAGCAAATGGATAAACACTTGACCGAAGCCGCGCTCGACCTTGGCTGCACACCCGCGCAGACGTTTTTCCGCGTGGAGTTGCCCTCGATCTTGCCCGGCGTTATCTCGGGACTTATGCTCGGCTTTACTTTATCGCTTGACGACTTCGTTATAAGCCATTTCGTCAGCTCCCCGGATTTCCAAACGCTCCCCCTTTACGTTTACAACCAAACGGCGCATGAAGTTAAATTCAGCATGTACGCCCTCTGTGCGCTTATGGTATTCGTAATACTCGGTCTTTTGCTTGCCGTCAACTTTGCCGGCAGCAAAGGAAAAAATAAAAAGGCAAAAGTTTTGCCGATGGGAGGTATACAGTGAAAAAACTTATCTCTCTCGTTATCGTGTCAGCCATTGTGCTGTCGCTGTGCCTGTGTCTGACCTCCTGCGGCGACGATTCGTCCTCGGGCGGCTCGACCACCCTTTACGTTTACAACTGGGGCGAATACATCTCCGACGGTTCGGAAGATTCGCTTGACGTAAACGCCGCGTTTGAAGAATACTGCAAAGAAGAGCTCGGACTTAACGTAAAAGTCAACTATTCCACCTACGCATCAAACGAGGACCTCTATGCCAAACTTTCAAGCGGCGCCGTAAGTTACGACGTCGTCATTCCCTCCGATTACATGGTCGCACGTCTTGCGGCAGAGGGACTTATAAGAGAAGTAAACCCCGAGGAAAACATTCCCAATTTCGAGTATATCGACGATGATTTCAAAGGTCTTTACTATGACCCGCAAAACAAATTCTCCGTTCCGTACACATACGGCACGGTAGGCGTAATTTACAACACCGACCTTGTTGACGAGGATGAAGAAAACCTCGGAAGCTGGGCGCTTATGTGGGATGAAGACTACGCCGGCAATATCCTTCAATTCAACAACCCGCGCGACGCATTCGGCACGGCGCAGTTCTATCTCGGGCAGAGCGTGAACACCGAAGATCCCGAAGAATGGCGTCAGGCAATAGACTTGCTGAAAGATCAGAAAGCCGTCGTTCAGGGCTATGTAATGGACGAAATATTCAACAAAATGAAGGGCGGTTCCGCCGCTATCGCGTCATATTACGCCGGTGACTATTTCACAATGTATGCCGACAACGACCTTCTCTCGTTCTATTATCCGCAAGAGGGCACAAACGTTTTCGTTGACGCCATGTGTATTCCGACAAGTGCGCAAAATTACGAGCTTGCCCTTGAATACATCAACTTCATGCTCTCGGAAGAGGTCGCCATTGAGAACGCGGAATACATCTGCTATGCGTCGCCGAACTCTCTCGTTTACGAAAACGAGGATTATATCGAATATATGACAGAGGAAGTCCACCCCGACGCCATGGAGATACTCTACGGCTACAAGGATCTCGGCATTCCCATGGAATATTATTTCGACCTCCCGGACGAGACGAGAAATCTTATGAACGAGCTTTGGGAAGAACTAAAAATCGAAAGCACGATAGGCGTGGCTATATACGTCATCTGCGGCGTTATCATCTTTGCGCTTATCGCTTTGCTCGTTTCAAGAATAGTAATTAAGAAAAGACGACAATACTATTTTGACAAATATTCAAAGTGAGGTGTTAAATCATGAAAAAAACGGCTGTAAAAATTATCTGCGGTGTACTTATCCTTGCGATAGGCGTGGCTTTGCTCGGTTCTCTTTTCGGTTTCTGGTCGTTTGACCTGTTCTTCAAGGGCTGGTGGGCAGTGCTTATAATGATAGCTTCCATATTCTTCATGATCTCCGACAGGCCGAATATCGTAAACGTATTTTTACTTTTGTTCGGCGGTGCGGCGTTCTTGAAAGAAAGAGGAGTAATTCCGGAAACGACAAGCCTGTGGCTTATAGCTTTGGGTATACTCATCGTCACACTCGGCATCAAGCTCATCATCTCCGCCGTTCGCTCCGGAAAGCCACCCGTTGTAAAATCCGAAAACGGCAAGGCGACGGAAGCGCAAGGAAACGCGTCGTTTTCCGAAAAGACCGTAGACCTTTCCGGGCTGGAATTTTCCACGGCGTCATATGAAGTTTCATTCGGTACGCTTACGATAGACCTCAGCAAATCCACGTTTGCGTCCGACGCCAAGCTCGATATAACGTGCTCGTTCGGCAAAGCTACAATATATGTTTCACCGGAAACGACCGTCGCCGTAAGCGATAACGACACGGCGTTCGGCGCGGTGAAAAACGAAGCCAAAACCTCTGACGCGCCAACACTTTCCGTATCGGCGTCCGTATCGTTCGGCGCAATAGAAATCCTGACAAAATAATTTTTTCTCACATTTATTTGCCGCCCGCAAAAGAACGCGGGCGGCTTTTTTCTTATCATTTTTACACATAATTTTTTCTCTTCATTTGTTCAATAAAAACTTTTTAATCCCCGCTCGTCCCCCTTTTTTTATTTCGGGAGATTTTCACTGCTTTTCAAAAATACGCAAAAGACGATGATACATTAAAATCTGCCACGGCGGCGCGGACTATTGAAATTTTCCACGAAACTTGAAATCTGTTTAAAACAGGTTTTTATCCCGTATAAATACGAGAAATACCGAAAAATCTCCCCGGCGAATAAAGGTTGACGAAAAGCAGAAAACATAGTATAATCAATATGTAATCATATGCGAGGGGGGAAAAGCGCAAATGAAAAAAATTTTTTCAGTCGTTTTGGCGGCAGTAATGTGCCTTTTCGCATTTGCGTCATGCGGAAAACAACCCGACTTCTCCCCCGCGGTTATCGCCGTTGACGGATACACGGTAGATGAAGATACGATCTCTGCCGTGTTTTACAATAAGCCGTCGGTAGACATATATTCCGACGTTAAATTCTCCGACGGAGTTGCAAGGCTTTATTCCGACGCCACCTACACCGAGTATCTTTCCGACGGCTTGCTTGACCTGAGCGACGGCTTGAACACGTTTTATTTTCTCGTCACAAAAGGCGCTCGGTCCGTTTCGTATACACTTAATATAACAAATTACACGATCACGTCCCTTCGCATAGCTGAAAATTACACAAAAAACTATGAAGCGGGCGAGGGATTTGAACGTAGTTCGATAAAAGTTTTCGGGGTTCTCCCCGACGGCGGAGAAGTTGAAATAAAAGATTATTCTTTATCATACGATTTTTCGTCAGAGGGGGAACATGACGTTATAGTAGCTTGCGGCGGCGTCGAATACACTTTCAAGACTATGATCGAAGGCATAGCGACGCCGATTCTCGACGATGAATTGTGCGACAGCTTCGGCGTAAAATATGCGCTGAAAGAAGACGAAGCCGTGATACTCGACGGAAGCGCCGCCGAGGGATATTTCGCGGCGCCCGAGCAAGTGATATATAAAGGAAAAAGCTATTATGTTACAGAAATCGCCGACCGCGCGTTTGAAAACAACACAAAAATTTCATATCTTACAATATCGGGTGCCGTCGCTATCGGCGAAAACGCCTTCGGCGGCTGCTCGGGACTTTTGTCTGTCAGCCTCGGACAAGGGGCGCGAATAGGTCTGTATTCGTTTTTAAACTGCACGGCTATTGAAAAAATCACACTTCCGTCCGACATATCGGAAATTCCCGACGGAGCGTTTTCCGGTTGCGAAAAAATCGTCAGCGTCATTTTCCCCGAAACGCTCAAAACCATCGGTGCTCATGCGTTTCTCGACTGTGCCTCGCTTGAAAGTATCGATCTTCACGACGGAATAGAGAAGATCGGCGCAAGAGCTTTCAAAGGGTGCTCGTCTGTAAGAGAAATTGTATGCGGGGCTTCGCTTAAAAAGCTCGGCTACGGGGCGTTCTCATATTGCACCTCGCTTACCCTTATTATAATCCCCGAATTTGTCGAGTCCGACGACGGTCTGCTCGACGGATGTCCGAACGTAACGCTTTGTTCCGGGCCTACGTCTATCGCCATTTATTACGCAAAGCGAGCAGGGATAAACACCGTGCCTGTCAAAAACGGTACAATGTGTGTGCTCGATATGCCGCAGACGTTTTATCTCGGCGATGAGATCCGCGCCGACTCGATACGCGTCGTCGTATCCGATGACGGCTATTTCGGCACAGTAGAGCATTTCGGGTTGAAATATGATTTTTCAGTACCCGGCAAACGCACAGTCACCGCCACCTATAAAGATATGAGCACATCGGTCGATGTTTTCGTTTATTACGAAGAGTATCTTCTCGGCGGCAAGGACAGCTACGGCGCGGAATATGCGCTTGATGACGAAAAAGGCGCGGCGTACCTGGCATACTTGCCGAAAACATACCCCAAAACAACGTTCGTATTGCCCACCCACATAGAATCTGACGGCGTGGTATATGAGGTAAAAGGGTTATGTGACGGCGCAATAAAACACGACGCGCTTGAAAAGTTGATACTTCACAGCGAGATAAATTTGATCGAAGAAGGCGCCGTGTGCGACAGCCCCAACCTTTCGGTCGTTTTGTGCGGCGTAAGACAAGGCGGTTATCTTAAAATAGGAAAAACTAATTTCAAAGGCCTGTCGGACGAGTTTGTAATTTTATGCGAGCTGAAAAATTCCGCAATGCAGATATTCGCCCGCACGGAACGCATTCCGTATGCAAAAGCCGAGCCGAACTCGCTTTATATAGGCGCCGGCATAGGAGCAAAAACGTCATATTCGGCAGGCGAAATATTTGACCCGACAAATTATTTTATTGCGCTTGTGCATGAAGATTATTCCGTCACGCGGCTTTCGGCAAATGACGTTAAGTTTGAATTTGATTTTTCGTCAAGCCCGTTCGTCGTGTGCACATACGGCGAATATATCACAACATACGCGGCAAGCATTGTCGAGTTACAATAAAAATTTACATTTGGGTTATATTTAATAAATTGAAAATTCCGCTTTAACGGGGTATAATCCACAGTATACCGAAACGAGGTGAAAACATGGCTGAAAACTGGAACGATTACGGCGATTACGGCGAAGAGGAGCGATACCAAAACAAAAGCAAGCTGGGCAAGGTGTTCAGTTTTAAAACACTTAAAAAGATAGTCAAATGGTTTTTCCTGCTCTTGCTGTTTTCTCTGTATGCAATATTGCTGTTCAGACTTTTTACAAACGCACCGTCGGCTAAAATGACGGCGCTTCTGCGCACAAAAGCCGACGTTGACTATTACACCGAGAACGGAAAGCTTACCGTGTTCTCGCAGGAGCTTGACGAGTTCATAACAAAGGACGGCGGCTTTGCTGTATACGACGTGAGGTTGATTGCGGAAACGAACGAAATTCAGTTTACCGTAAGATACAACAACAGCACGACAAAGAGCCTGCGCGAAAGTATTTACCGCAAAGCTTACGCGGCGCTTATAAACGAGGATTCAACGGAAGAAGATAAGCAAGCGGCGGAAGAGGCGGCGCTCGCCGCAAGGGACAGCGTCCCTGACGCGCCGTTTGAATTTGTTTTGATCGACGAGAACGGAAACAAATATACATCATACGAGCAGAAAACGTTTTCGCGGCTTATGTATAAATATGTCCGCGTGGCGTTCACCATTCCCGAACTCTTCAAGGCAGATATGCTCTCGCCGGACGTTCTCTACCCCTCGCCTGATGCAACCTCGCCGCTTTATATTTACAAAGGTGCGTTTGAAGCTGAAGATGACGGCTCGGTAATTAACACGCTCGCATTGGGGCTGACGTATAACGACGAAACGTTCGGGAACACGCTCAACGTTTATCGCGCCGAAAAACAGATAGAACGTTACGACTTTAAAAACCAAATGAACAGCGGATATTCAGAGTAAATACAATATGACATTTGACGATAAAGCAATAAAACTTCTCGGCAATACATCCTCGGGCAATATTTTCATTCAGCTTGTCGATGAACATGACGAGGCAATGCTTCAAAATGAGGCTGAACAGATAAATAAAATCGGCGGAACGGATGATTGGTGCCTTGCGTCAATTAAAACGGAAAATTGGAACGACGATCTCTCGCCTTGGCAAACCGACGCCGTTTTCGGTAAACAAGGCTTCGGCGGTGGAGCGCGGCTGACGCTTGACGGCGTTTTGAACATTGTTGAAAAGTTAAAGACATCTCTTCCCGCCGCCGTCAAAAAGTTTTTTATCGTCGGCTATTCGCTCGCGGGGCTGTTCGCGCTGTGGGCGGCATATCAAACAAACGTTTTTTGCGGCGTCGCCGCGGTGTCACCGTCGGTATGGTTTGACGGCTGGACGGATTATTCGTCGCAAAACGAAATAAAAACAAAAGCCGTATATCTCAGCTTAGGCGACAAAGAGGAAAAAACCAAAAATCCGCGCATGGCAAGGGTTGGGGATGCAATCCGCACACAATACGACGTTCTGTCCGGCGCGGAAGTCAGATGTAAACTCGAATGGAACAGTGGCAATCATTTTGTCGAAAGCGACAGGCGAGTTGCCAAAGGCGTCTGTTGGCTTATCGACGTCATAAAATAACACCCCGTGACGGAAACGGCGACGCAAAAATGCGGATAAAGTAAAAAACATGCAACAACAAATAAATCTCGGTTTTAAACATACAAATTTTTAACTTCTTATTTATCGCAAAAAAAAACGCCCCGCAGGGCGTTTTTTATTTTATAAAATTACGATTATATTAGGTTTTATTGACAAAACATGGCAATTACAGTGGTTTTATTCCACCCACAATATCATTTCAAGCTCACGTTTTACGCACTCCGCCATCTCGTCGCGTGAAATAAGCCCGTCGGAGATCGGTTTTGTCAGCAGTCCTTCCTGATTGCCGGGCATGCGAACGTCGTTTCCCGCTTTTACTTCTTTGTAATGCTCGGCGGTGTTCTCCCAATCGGACGACACCATCCCCTCAAAGCCCCATTCGCCGCGCAAGATACCGGTCAACAGTTCCGCATTCTCCGACGAATGAATGCCGTTTATACGGTTATATGATGACATTATAGTTTTCGGCGCCGATTCCTTTACACAAATCTCAAAGCCTTTGAGATAAATCTCTCTGAGTGCGCGTTCGGAAAGAATGGAGTTTGATTCAAGTCGGTTTGTTTCTTTGTTGTTGGCGGCAAAATGTTTCGGCGTTGCCGCCACTCTCATCGATTGCGCACCGCGCACCGCCGCCGCCGCCATTTTGCCCGACAGGAGCGGGTCTTCCGAATAATACTCAAAATTTCGTCCGCAAAGCGGATTTCTGTGAATATTCAGCGCCGGTCCGAGCCACACCTGAATGTTGTTCTCTTTGCATTCGGCACCTATCGCTTCGCCGATACTCTGCGATATATCGACGTTCCATGTGCTCGCTATCGCCGTCGGAACAGGAAATGCCGTAGGTCTTACCCCACGCTGCCAATGGAGCCTTAATCCCGACGGACCATCCGCCGTAGCTATCGGCATTACGCGATATTTATAAAGTCCGCCTATCGTGCCGGCGCTTACGCCGGTTTCGGGCTTTCCGGCAAGCAACACGGCAAGTTCTTCATCGCTCATTTGCGAAATAAACTCATCAAGCGTGGCGTTTCCTTCGTCAACGTCGTAAAGTTCGATTTTTTTATCCCGCGGGATATATTCGTTGTGATATTTCGGCTGAAATTCTGCCGGTTTGCTCGTTCTCGGCTCGACTTTTTTATATGTTCCGTCGGCAAGCAAACGTTTTTCAAGCTCCGTCGGCGAGCAGTATGAGTTCAATTTTTCAACTATCACATCGTCTTTGAGAACATATTTATAATCCGCGCATATGACATCCCTTATAGACGTTCCGATGAAAATCTTATATTCGCCCTTTTCAAGAATATACGCGCTCTTGCACACGTCACCGACGTCGTCGAAACTCGCCATATCGCGCACGTCAAACGTAAGGTTTATCGTGCATTTTTTACCCGGTTCGAGCAGCGGTGTTTTCGCAAACGCGGCAAGCGCGATTTTTTCTTTCGATATTTTCCCTTTCGGCGCGCTGTAATAGACCTGCACGACCTCTTTTCCTGAGCGATTGCCTGTATTTGTTACGTCAACGCTTATAAATATTCGGCGGTCATTACCCAGAACCATTATATCGGAAAGAGAAAACGTCGTATACGTCAGCCCATATCCAAACGGATAAACCACTTTCTTGTCTTTTCCCGGCAAGGTTTCAAAATATCTGTATCCTACAAAAATATCCTCTGTATATTTTACATAATCGTCACTTTCAAAATACCCCGCTGACGTAGGGTAGTCTTCAAATTTTTCGGCAAGCGTATCCGGCAGTTTTCCCGACGGGGCGTCGTCGCCGACTATCATATCGGCGGCGGCAAGTCCGCCCTCGATTCCGCCCTGCCAAAGCAGAAGCGCCGCTTCTATTCTGTCGTCGTCAGCTATCCACGAAGTATCGATCGCGGCACCGACGTTGAGCAACACACAAACGTGCTTGAAGTTTGCAAGCACCGCCTCGATCATTGCTTTTTCACCGTCGCGAAGATCAAAATACTTCGTGTTTTCATCGTTGTGTTCGTCAAATCCCTCGCCTGAAAAACGACAAATTGTAATTATCGCCGTGTCGGTAAAGTCCGCCGCCGCACGCATAAGAGCATCGGGTATTTCGGGCTCGTTCAGTCTGCCGCTTTTCCCGCCGTTTTTAAACGACGTCAAAACGTTATCCATATAGAAAAGTGAAAGCGTGTCGAAAACGTCGATTTTATTATCTTTCATTTTAAGCCCGTCGTATATATTCCTCACATACACCGTGTGTACACCGCCGGAGCCGCTCCCACCCTTGACGTAATCTATTTGAGCGTTGCCGAAAACCGCAACTTTCTTCCCTTTTTCAAGGGGGAGAAGGTCATTGCTGTTTTTAAGCAATACCGCACCCTCGCACGCCGCTTTGCGCGCAAGCGTTATATGTCGTTCGCAGGACGTGACGGCAGAACGGTTGTCGCCGAGCGGAAGCACGGGTAAAAACCTTGCTCGAAGCCACTTTTCTGTCGGATTATACATTTGAGACATGGTAAAACTCCTTTGTCGGATAAGATTTGTTTATTATGGCAATGTTCTTTCACTCTTCTTCCGGAGGCAGAAGCGGGAAAGTGTCACAGTCAAAAAGAATATGCGCCGAAAGGCTCCCCTCGTGACAAGCGATATTTCGTTCATAGCCGCATTTCTTGCAATATACGCGAACACTGTCCGGGTTCGGCTCGCAGACATATTCGCCGCCGTCTTTGCAGGCGCACGTTATCTGTCCGTCTTCGTTTAATTCTCTCAAAGTGAAAATAATAAGGTCTTGCAGATGCGCGTCGCCGTAAGCCTCGTCGTTTTTGTTTTGCTCGCGCAACTCTTCCAGTTCATTTTCTTCAAGGAGCTCGCTCAGTTGTTTGTCGGACTCATTTATTGCATCCGAAACTTTTTCTTCGTCGCCGATAAACAGTATGTCCACCCCGGCGTACGAACACGGCACGGTAAAGAGTTCTTTTGCCACAAGGGTATTGCGGGAAATAACAAAGCTGTGATCGTTGCCGCAGAAAAGGCACGGAACGGTAAAACGATATTTACCGTCGGAGGTCTTTGTAATATGCATTTCGCTTCCGCCGCAGGAGCATTTAAGTTTTAGCAGATCTCCCGACAGGTCGAGCACGCCGACGGCGCTTTTTACCGTCGTGGCACACTGCGGACATCGATATGCCATCATTATTTTTTTAGGTTCCAATATCATTTTTTTATTTTCCTCCGTTTATGTAACGCTCGTAATAGAAAAGATATTGCTGAGCAATTCCGGCGTAACTGCCGAGGGCGGTGAGGTCTATTCCGTCGGAATAATATTTTTCAAGCACACGCTTTATCCACACGTCAACCGGAAACGCCGCCGTTCGATTAAATCCGAAAAGAAGCGTGCAAGCGGCTACTTTCGGTCCTACACCGCAAATTTTCATAAGCTCTGCCGCCGCTTCCTCATCGGTTCCCGCGCGGACGCGGGCGAAATCAATTTCGCCCGAATGGTATTTGCTTGCGGCATCGTAAATATACTTCGCGCGAAAGCCCGTGCCGCAAGCAAATATCTCGTCGACGCCTGCGTCGACAAGCGTCCGCGCGGACGGAAATGCATAATACGTTTTGCCGTCAACTGTAAACGGTTCTCCGAATTTTTCGCATATACGCGCAACAATTTTCTTTATTCTGCCGATGTTGTTGTTCTGCGAAATAATAAACGAGCAGAGCGTTTCCCACGGGTCTTGTCTGAGGATCCTTATACCGTCCGAAACTTCCATCGCTTTGAATATCGTATCATTGTATTTGCCGAAATGCTCGCCTATGTCGCTCATTACCGCGTCATAGTCTGTATCGAACATGAGATATTTTTCCCAAAATGCTTTGTCATCGCTTCCTTCGATATTTAGCGTGTCGCCTTTTTTGCTTATAACTACATTCTCTCGCCCGACTATTCCCTCAACGTCACCGTTTTCTTTTACGTCAAAACGGAAACATTGCCCGCAATCGAACGTTTGAGCGGGAATAAAATGCTTTACGTTTTCAAATGTTGTCATTTTTTATGCCCTCTTGGTTTTGGTTATCAACATAAAATTTATATTGAAAACCGTTTTTTGTTCTGTTGAGCCCTATGCCAATTTGTTGATTATATAAAAGTCTTTTTCACGAAACCTTTTTGCTTTTTTATGAAAGCCAAAATTACCATTGAAGTTTTTTATATAAAGTTTCTTTCGGTTTTTATGAAAATCCAAGGAATTATCATAAATTTTTATGTAAAGTTTCTTTTGGTTTTTTATGAAAATCCAAGGAATTATCACAAGTTTTTATTTAAAGTTTCTTTTGGTTTTTTATGAAAATCCAAGGAATTATCACAAGTTTTTATTTAAAGTTTCTTTTGGTTACTTTTCTTTTCAAAGAAAAGTAACTCACATTTTGCTTTGACTTGCCATAACGGAATACTGATTGAAATAACCGACTCTGCGAACAAAATCAAAAGCGTGCCCATCGCAATCGAGAGATTTTTCTTCAAGTTCTTCGATTTTATCAATTTTGCCGTCGAGATAATCTTTCAAGCGACGTCTGCAATCGGCAAGACGCATTCTCAAACCGCCAATACGAATATCCTGAACGTCAAAGCCGGCGGGCTTTTTATCATGGAGCCATTCGGTGCGGAACGCCTCGTAAAACTCGTCAAGCGCGGCAATGGTGCGATCAAATTCGTTTACACACTCACCGAGCGCCGCTTTATCGCCGGAAGAATAAGCGTTTCTTGTAGTGGCGCCGAGCGCATATTTGTGTTTAAGCAAACCGCAAAGTTTCTTTGAAAAATCGAACAGATAGCCGTAATCTTTGTTATTTACAAGCGGTTCAAGCTGTTTTTCATAGTTTTCGAGAATTTCTTTTTCGTTGAAACGAACGATGGAATCGAATCTGCCGTAGAACGGGTCGTTGAACAGCATATATTTTGAAGGGTTTTTTACATGATTGTAGCAGTTGAGGGGGTTGTCGTCGGGATAAGAGTTGTTGACTTTGTCCGGCAGCTCAACTTTTACGAAATCGTCGTAATCAATGCCGAATTTTGACTTAAAGCCCGCTTTAATCGTCGCTTCGTCCGTTTCGCCCTCCGCAAGGCGTGAAATGTGGTAGAGTGCGGGAAGCGCCGCGAACACGTCGCATTCGCCGCCGTCGTCGCCCCACATCGTCATGAACACGTTTTTCGCGCCGTTTTTCAGGCACGCGCTGATCGCCGGTGTCATAATTTTCACAGAGCCTACATTGTGCGGTAAAAATCCGGTCCATGTCCATATACCGCCGGCAAACCAGACGTTGTCGGAGAGGAGCTTGTGATTTTTCAGCATCATATCATATGACGTTTCCCTCATTGTGTAATAATCCCAATATATCACGCCCATGCCGTCCGGAACCATGGCTTTTTCTCGCTCGGTGATGATCGGCTTTGACATATCAAGCTTATCGGGGCGGTATGCACCGCCGGTAGCAAATTTAAAATACATATCGCTCCACATCATCGGGGTAAAACCGTGCTTGTCGGCAATTTCTTTTACACGTTTGAGATGTCCGGCAAGAATCTGATACCTGTCCTGATAGCCGTGGATGTCGAGATATTTGCCGAGCCCTATCATATGCGCTTCGTCCATGCCGATATTTATACGGCGCGATGTAAAGCATTTTTCACACGTTTCAAACATTCGGTCTATAAGCTCGTAAACACGCTCGTCACCGACGAGAAGAATGTCGTCTACGTCAAAATGACTTCTGTAAACGTCCTGCATCTTTATTCTTTCAAGGTGTGCCAGCGTCTGAATACACGGAATAAGCTCAACGCCCTTTGACAGTCCGTATGCGTCAAGCTCTTTCAGTTCTTTCTGCGTATATCTGCCGCGGAAATATCCGAAATACGGTTCTTCTTCTATTTCAAACGTATCCTCTGTATAAAGCATGAGCATATTATATCCGAGATCGGAGAGAATGTCGATATAGCGTTTTACCGCGTCAACACTCATTACCGCGTTTCTCGAACAGTCTATCATAACGCCGAACGTATCAAAGTTTTTCATTGTTTTTCCTCCGAAAAAATTTATTCGTTTATCTTTTTGCTTCCGCGCGGAAGATATGCGGGGCAGCTTTGTTTCAATTATACATTAAAAAAACGGATTTGTCATTGATTTCGGCGAATTTTTTTATAAACACGCAAAAAATGTTTACAAAAGCCCGATTTGGTGGTACACTATATTTTGCGGCGAGAAAAAACTTGCCGTTACAATATGAGTAAAGTGAAAGGCTTTGACCAAACGATGAAAACAGACAAGAAAAAATTTATAAAGGACATATTGTGGCTGACGTTCGGGACGCTGCTCATGTCGGTCGGCGTGCATCTGTTCAAAATACCAAACCATTTTTCCACAGGCGGTATGAGCGGCCTTTCGATTATTATAGGATATTTGTTGGGGAAAAACGACGTTTCGTTCATTACCACGGCAAACCTTATACTCATATTCAATGTGATTTTCGTTATTGCCGGTTTTATTTTTGTCGGCAAGAGTTTCGGTTGGAAAACCGTCTATTGCAGTTTTCTCTTTTCAGGTGCAATACAGCTGCTCGACATAGTTTTTCCGATGAACTCTCCGCTGACCGACCAGCGCATGCTTGAACTTCTCTGCGCCACGGCGTTTCAGTCAGTCGGGGCGGCGGTCGTTTTCAAATACGGCGGAAGCACCGGCGGCACCGATATAATAGCGATGATACTCAAAAAGTATCTCAAATCCGACATAAGCGTTTCTCTCGTTATAGCCGACGCACTTATCGCGTTCTCGGCGATATTCCTCATCGACGTCGAAACAGGCCTTTATTCCGTGCTCGGAATGATGCTCAAATCATTCTTCGTTCAGGGAGCTATCGGCTTCATCAACCGCAGAAAAACACTGCTTGTAATAACATCCAAGCCAGATGAGATAATCGAGTTTATAACAAACAAATTACACCGCAGCGCGACGCTTTGGCATGCGGCGGGAGCGTTCACCGAAGAAGACCGCACGATTCTTTTCGCCGCAATGACGCAATATCAGGCGGCGGAGCTGAGAAACTATGCAAAGAAGATCGACGAGCACGCCTTTGTTACCGTGATAAATTCCAGCGAAATATACGGCAAGGGATTTATGAATTTCTCGGACGAGCTTTGAGAATAAAACTTAAAATTCCCCGTTTTGTTTTAGAATTCCGCGAAAATACATCCGGTTTTCGCAATTTTAAGGCAGTTTTCCCCGATAATTTCAAGCAATCACCACGGCGTCTGCCTGACGAAATATTTTGATCGCCGGAAATGTTCGCATAGTCAAAACGTTTGTAACCACGACATGTGCGGATTTTAAAACCTTTTCGGCAACAGATAAATGTAAGTTCCGGCAAAACTAATGAAGTGACAAAAAGCGGTAAAATATCCGAAAAATTAAAAAACACATCGCGCAAACGATGTGTTTTTGTTATTTAAAAGTTGATAACACCCAAATGTTCAAGCAGAATTTTCAAACCTATCAAAATAAGTATTACTCCGCCTGCAAATTCCGCTTTCGACTTGAATTTGCTTCCGAAAAAGCTGCCGACGGCAAGCCCGGCTATCGATATAAAACAGGTGATTGTTCCGATTACGGCGGCGGAATATGCCATTTGTCCCGCGCTCATATCGAGGCACGCAAACGAAATGCCGACCGCAAGCGCGTCGACAGACGTGGCAAGCGCCATAAAAAGCATCGTGCCAAAAGAAAACGAGCTGTTTTTGCTCTCGTCGTCATCCTGTTTTGAAAACGATTCGCGTATCATGTTCGCCCCGATTATCGCCAACAGCCCGAACGCTATCCAATGGTCGTATGCTTTTATATATTCCTCAAACTGAGAGCCAACGAAAAACCCGATCGCCGGCATAAGCGCCTGAAATCCGCCGAACCACAAGCCGACAGCCAAAAGATTTGTTATTTTTATTTTCTTTACCGCAAGCCCCTTGCACACCGAAACGGCAAACGCGTCCATCGCAAGTCCCACGGCTATTACTATTACTTCCCAGATACGCATAAATATATCCTTATAAAGTGTTTTTTCGGTTCTTGTAATATATCATATTTATTTAAAAGTGTCAATATGCCAAAACATTTTTTCGCCGACAACGGTTTAAATTGCCGTCTCAAAAATAAAAACACATCGTCCGCTCAATGAAGCAATATTAAAAACGCCGTTTTTCGTCAGGTTTTGACATCGCGCCGATTGACATAAAAAAAGTATCGTGGTAAAATATCATCGAAATAAATTCTGAAAGGAATAAACTGTTTTGAAAACAAGCGGAATACTTATGCCCGTTTTCTCGCTCCCCTCCCCTTACGGAATAGGAACGATGGGCAAACACGCATATGAATTTGCCGATTATGCCGCGTCCTGCGGCGCAAAAATATGGCAGGTGCTGCCGCTCGGCCCGACGGGCTACGGCGACTCGCCGTATCAGAGCTTTTCGTCGTTTGCGGGAAACCCGTATTTTATCGACCCCGATTTTCTTGTTCGCGACGGGTTGCTGAAAAAAGCCGATTTGCCGAAAAAACTCCCCGAGGGAAATAAGATAAATTACGGCGAGATATATCTTACGCGTGGTGAAATGCTCCGCCGCGCATTCGCATATTCGTGGGATAAGGTGAGCGGCGACGCAAAAAGATTTGCCGGCGAACATCCGGAAATAATGGATTATGCTCTGTTTATGACGGCAAAAACCATAAACGGCGGCGTCTGTTGGCATGATTTCCCCGAAGAGCTTATGCTTCACGAAAAGAACGCGGTAAAAGAGTTGGGCGAAAAGCACGCAGACGAGGTAAACTATCATATTTACACACAATATCTGTTCTTTTCACAGTGGAAAGCGCTCAAAAAATATGTAAATTCGCTCGGTATGGAACTGCTCGGCGACATGCCAATTTACGTCGCACCCGATTCCGCCGACGCGTGGGCTAACCCGGAAAACTTCCAGTTCGATCAAAGACGCAATCCGTCGCTTGTAGCGGGCGTACCGCCCGACTACTTCTCGGAGGACGGCCAAAAATGGGGAAACCCGCTTTACGATTGGGATTATATTAAAAACGACGGCTATTCGTTTTGGATTCGCCGGGTAAAAGCCGCGGCTGAACTGTATGACGCCGTAAGGATAGATCACTTTATCGGCTTTGCAAATTATTACAGCGTAAAGGCTGAATGCCCGACCGCGCGAGAGGGTTTCTGGCGCGACGGACCCGGGATAGAGCTGTTTGATAAAATAAAAAAAGAAGTCCCGCGGATACGTCTTATTGCGGAGGATCTCGGGGTTGTGTCCGACAAAGTGATAACGCTCTTAAAACAGACGGGGTACCCGTCGATGCGCGTTCTGCAATTCGCGTTCGGCGGAGAGGACGACAACATGCATCTGCCGTCAAACGTGCCTCAAAACTCCGTCGTTTATACGTCAACTCATGACAACGTCCCGACGTGTGGCTGGTGGGAAAACACCTCTCAAAAAGAAAAGGCCGAGGTCGCCCGCCGCTTGGGGAAAGAATCGCCCAAAATGCCCGACGACCTTATCAGATGTGCGCTCGACTGCCGCGCAGAAACGGTGATAATACCCATGTGGGATATTCTCGGACTCGGCATGGAAGCGACGGTAAACGCTCCCGGCACGGCAGAGGGAAACTGGTGTTGGCGACTGGATAAAATACCCCAAAGCTCTATTGATATTTCAAGAAAATAAAGCCGAGGAGAAAGCAAAGATAAACCGCCTTCTCCATATACATAGATACAATTTGCCGATCGGTTTAAAAGATGCTCTCGAAATTAAAATTTTCAAGCCTTTTAAGTCGCCGCAAAGCGTCGCTGAATTTTATCGCGGCGGGGATGAACGCTTCCCCGTCGTGATTTTTTGCCGCTGAGTAAAGCTCGGCTACCGCGTCGTCGACGCGGTCGATGTTCTCAAAACTGATTGTTGCCGACAGCCGCCCGAAGCATTCATCCCAAAGTGAAAAAATCGCGTCTGCCGCGGCAGAGATCTCTTCATGGTTTTCATCAAATTCCTTCACCGTGTGTGGAAAGCACTCACTTTGCAACAACATTTGCTCGGCAATTTTGTTTATATATGCCGCATTCCATATTATAAGAGCCGCCGTTACCGCCAAAAGAACTATCGCCGCTATAAACGTTTTCATGTGTTCTCCTTTTTCGTTATGCAAATTTTCAGCGCGTCATCGGCTGTCATCAAAAATATGTTATTTATATTTTTTTCTCCGTTAGCTTTTGCCGCGTCCTTTGCCCATTTTTCGTCTTTGCCCAATTCGTCCAAAGCATATTTTATACATTTCCCGTCGATTATAACCGGATGTGCCACGCCGGTTATTTTAGGCGGATTTTCTTTTTGAAACACCGAAAGCTGCCCGTTTTCTTCAAATATTGCGTAATCAACTACTTCCGGTGACGCCGCGTCGCATAGCCGCAACTGACATATAAGATCGTCCACGCTCATGCGAATTTTCGCCATTTCCCTTTGGTCTATCACACCATTTTTTATGACTATGCTCGGCTTGCCTTCAAGCAAGCTCTTTGCCGCCGCCGACTTGATTGTCCAAAACGAAAAAATAATTTCAAGGCAAAGTATCACCGTTATCGGCACGATTGCATAAAGCAACGGCACGTTTGCGTTCGTCAACGGTTGAGAAGCTATATTGCTCAGCAAAAAAGCCGTTATAAGCTCCGATATTTGCAGCTCCCCTATCTGCCTTTTTCCCGTGAAACGCATTATGCATATAAGCAGCAGATAAATTATCACGGTTCTGATAAAAATAGCTATCATTTGCGCCGTTTTTTGCCCTTTCGGTATAATATGTTTATATCATTTACGAAAATTTAAAAAATATTTATTGAAAATATTTCTTATATGGGATATAATTAGTGTGTATGTGCCGAAGAAGCGATCTCGGCCGGGTATGTAATTGACCGACCGCGCCAAACGCACAAAGCACTGTGACAAATCAAAACAAAACGGGACGGAGGAGATAAAAATGGACATGATGGACAGCTCCACGGGAGTATATAGCGTCGCGCTTAAAAAAGTTGCGGAGGAGTTTAAGTTAGAGGAGATCTGGCTTCCCGAAAACTATGACAAACTCCTTGTCGAAAGCTCTGACGTCAGCCGCCCGGGACTTGGACTCGGCGGATTTTTCGACAGTTTCGACGCGCGCCGCATTCAGCTTATAGGCAACGCGGAACACGCGTATTTGTCGTCGTTTCCGTCGGAGGTAAGACTTCAAAAATTGGAAGCGCTGTTCTCGCGCGACATTCCGGCGCTCGTCGTCACGTCATCTCTTCCCATATTCGACGAAATAATAAGCTCCGCCAAAAAATTCAACATACCTATTTTTCGCACGCCGCAGAAAACGTCATATTTTCAAGCAGCCCTGCTCGCGTCACTGAATATCAGCCTCGCTCCGCGGATTACACGTCACGGTGTACTCGTTGAAGTTTACGGCGAGGGAATACTTATGTTGGGTGAAAGCGGCGTAGGAAAGAGCGAAACGGCGATAGAACTCGTAAAGCGCGGTCATAGATTTATCGCGGATGACGCCGTTGAAATAAAAAGAGTATCCGCCAAAACCCTTGTCGGCTCGGCGCCGGAGATCATCCGCCACTTTATCGAGCTTCGCGGAATAGGCATCGTCGACGTAAGACGTCTGTTCGGTATGGGGTCGGTTAAAGATACGGAAAAAATCGACCTTGTAATAAAACTTGAACCATGGGATCAAAGCAAAGTTTACGACAGGCTTGGGCTTGAACAGGAAACGACAAACATCCTCGGAATAGAAGTGCCGACAACGACCGTTCCCGTTCGCCCCGGAAGAAACTTAGCCATAATTTTGGAGATAGCCGCCATGAATAACCGCCAAAAGCGCATGGGCTACAACACGGCTGTCGAATTTAATAAACGCCTGACAAATTACCTGTCAGGCAATACAGAGGAATAAAAATGAACGAAAATTTTAATTCCGCCCCCGCTCAAAGAAAAAAACCGAGCGTTGTCACGCTAGGCATGACGATGTTCGTATCGGTTGTTCTCGCTGCGTTGGGCATTTCAACCGCCGATAAAGCAGGCACTCTCGGGTTTGCGGTACTCGTATATGTGATTTCGTTTGCGCTGACCGCAATTTCAACCGGGATATTCGCAACGTTTATCGTCGTGCGGGTAAGGGCGATATACTTTATGTTCTGCCCGGTTGCATTTGCCGTTGGCGCCGTTATAATTTCGCTTTTCGGCGGAGGTATCGAAAAACAACTTGTCCTGCTCTCATTCATTGTGGCGGGTGCTATCGGCGCGCTTTGCATAAACGGCAAAAGCACGCGTACAGGCACCGTTATCGGCATAGCCGCCGGCGCCGCGCTCTGCCTTGTCGCCGCTTTCATTTACGCATACGTTTCGGCGGGCAATGAATTTTCCGTCGACGCAATAAAAACTTTCTTTACAGACAAAGTAAAATCCGCGCAGGAACAGGCGGAAAATTTTGTAAAAGAAGTTTTCCTGCCGTATTTAAGAACGATAAATTCTTACTCTACGTCTAAAACGGCGATAAGCGAAACGGATTTCATAGAGTTTGCCTCCGATCTCATATATACGGCGGCGGTACTCCTGCCCGGTATAATACTTATGCTGCTTCAAATATTCGGTTTTGTCGCAACATGTGTTTTCAAATATTTCGTTGAACGACTCGGCTGTGACGTTGTTCTTCCTTCGCCGCGCTGGGAGCTTTACCCCACGTCCGTCACCGCATGGGTGTATATCGTGGCATATGGAATATATGCCGTCTCGTCGCTGATCTCCTCTTTTTCAAACGGCGGCAGCGGCATTGTAACCGTCATAGCGCTGAATGTAATTCTTACCGTCTTCCCCGTGATGATATGGCTCGGCGGGTCGGCGTTGTTCGGCAAACGCAGACGGGTGAGGTTCCGAATCGGCGGCGGATTTATAATACTCATCATTCTGGGAGTGTTCATCATGCCGACGATGATTGTCGCCGTAATATCGTTTATCGGCGCGTGGAGCGTTATCGGCAGACGAAGAGCAGACGCGGCGGAAGAGAAAAAAGAAAACGACGACAACGATTCAAATGACTTTTGATCAATATAAATATTTCTTGAAAGGATAGACTTATGTCTGATAATTCAAACGAAAAAGCCGCACGTTCCGCCCCTGTCTTGGCTATCGTGTGCGCTCTGCTGGGGGTGCTTTCCCTCGGCGCGGTAGTTATAATGATAAGCTACATGAATATCGCGCCGACGAGCGCCGCGCTCTACGGACTTGGCGCTTATCTTGCGATAGTGGTGATAATCGGCATAATCGCCGTGATAAAACGCGCGGTGTCCGGGGGCAACTTTGCCGAAATGCGCTCGTCTACGTTCGGCAATATCTCTATTGAATTCATCCAAAAGCTCCAAATGCCCGTCATTGTTTGCGATGAAAAAGGAAAGATAGTATGGTATAATACCGCACTCTCTTCAAAATTTCACACGCGCGGTATGGTTTACGGCAAGTATATCGACAACATCTGCGACGCGACGATAGAGCGCATCGTAAAAGACGAAGGGGACGCCGAGATCACGTTTTCGGCGGCGTCGGAGGTTGGCGCCGACAGCACCGTATATCGAGCAAAAGGCTATGAAGTAACTTCCCGCGGCAAAAAATATTACATGACGATATTCGTCGACTATACCGAAACAAAATCCCTCTATTCGAGAATAGACGCGGAAGAAACGATAATCGCTTATGTTGTTATCGACAACCTCGACGAGCTTATGCAGTATGTTCAGCGGCTTTACAGCGAAGCGTCAAGCGACGTAGAACGAATCCTTCGCCGCCATATAGAGAGCGTGGGCGGCGTTGTGCGCGATTATTCAAACAACAAATTTCTCTGCGTTTTCGAAGCGAGAAACCTTGAAGCCTTCACTCAGGATAAGTTTTCAATTCTCGACGACGTGCGCGAAATTCAAGTGGGCGACTCATCCGTTCCGATAACCGTTTCCATGGGTATCGCAAAAATCAACGGATCTCTGCTTGATAAAGAACAAGTGGCGCAGGAAGCGCTCGACCTTGCGCTTCAACGCGGCGGAGATCAGGTCGTCATCAAGAGTGCCGACGGCGTTGAATTTTACGGCGGTAAGACAAAAACCGTGCAAAAGAGAACGAAAGTGCGTTCGCGAGTGATAGCCAACGAATTTAAAACGCTTATCGAAAAAAGCTCAAACGTTATCGTTATGGGCCATCGCTATGCAGATTTTGACGCGCTCGCATCTTGTCTTGCAGTCGCAAGGATAGCGACCACGCTGGGAGTAAAAGTAAACATCGTGTCGGATATAAACGACCGAAACCTTGCAAGCTGTTTTGAAAGACTTAATCAATATCCCGAATACCGTTCGATATTCGTTGACAAAATCGAGGCGCAAGACCTTATTCAAAGCGGCACGATAGCGGTAGTTGTAGACGTAAACAATCTTGCTTTCTGCGAAGCGCCGGACGTTGTAAACAATGCGGCAAATCTTATAATAATCGACCACCACAGAAAGACAGCCGAATATAAGGTTCGCCCGAACATAGCGTATATCGAGCCGTCGGCGTCGTCGGCGTCGGAGCTGCTCTCGGAATTTCTCGAACAACTCATTCCGTCGGGAACTCTGCCGAAAGTCGAGGCGGATATACTGTTTGCCGGAATGCTGCTCGACACGAAAAAGTTTACGCACAACACGGGTGTAAGAACGTTCTCCTCAGCCCTTTACCTGCGCGGCGAGGGCGCAAGCCCGCTCGACGCCGAAGCGCTGTTCAGAACGGACATAAAAGACTTTTTAACGGAAGCAAAATTTGAAAGCAACGTTGTAATTTACAAATCTGTCATCGCCATAGCGTTAAACGACGGCGAAAACAACTCTCCGCTCGTTCGCGTAAGCGCGGCAAAAGCCGCCGACAGACTTTTGTCGGTCGAGGGAGTTCAAGCGGCGTTCGCACTTTGTAAAATAGATGAAACGGTGCACATCTCGGCGCGCTCGCAAGGAACGATAAACGTTCAACTCATTCTTGAAAAAATGGGGGGCGGCGGTCACTTCGATTCCGCCGGCGTTCAGGTGAAGAACTCATCTACCTCAACGGCGCTTACAACGCTCCGCGCCGCGATAGACGAATATCTCGCGGAAAATATGTAAAAAGCATTTATTTTTTGAAAGGACATATACAAACAAATGAAAAAAGCAGACATCGGTCTTATCGGACTTGCCGTAATGGGCGAAAACCTTGTTATGAACATGGAAAGCAAGGGCTTTACCGTGGCGGTTTACAACCGCACAACGTCAAAGGTGACAAACTTTGTCGAGGGCAGAGCAAAAGGCAAAAACATCATCGGAACATATTCTCTCGAAGAGCTTGTGGCGTCACTCGCTAAGCCCAGAAAAGTAATGATGATGGTAAAAGCCGGCGCGCCCGTTGATGAATTTATAGATAAACTCATACCGTTGCTCGATGAGGGCGACATTATAATAGACGGCGGCAACTCTCACTTTCCCGACACGATGCGCCGCACGCAGTATGTTGAAAGCAAGGGGCTTCTCTATATCGGCACGGGCGTTTCGGGCGGCGAAGAAGGCGCGCTCAACGGCCCCAGCATGATGCCCGGCGGCTCACCCGCGGCATGGCAGCACGTCAAACCCATTTTCCAAGCGATTTGCGCCAAAGTCGAGGACGGTTCCCCCTGCTGCGATTGGGTTGGAGAGAACGGCGCCGGACATTTTGTAAAGATGGTTCACAACGGAATCGAGTACGGCGATATGCAGCTTATCTGCGAAGCATATCAGCTCATGCGCGACTATGTCGGCCTTTCCGACGACGAAATGCACGACGTGTTCGCGGAATGGAACAAAGGCGAGCTTGATTCTTATCTTATAGAGATCACCCGCGACATCCTCGCGTATAAAGATACCGACGGAGAACCGATAGTTGAAAAAATACTCGACACAGCCGGACAAAAAGGCACCGGCAAATGGACGGGTATCGCCGCGCTCGACGAGGGCGTTCCGCTTACGCTTATAGGCGAAGCCGTGTTTGCAAGATGTCTATCCGCTATGAAAGAAGAAAGAGTCGTGGCGGCGGAGAAGCTCGGCGGAGAAACGAGGAAGATAGCTCCCACCGAAAGCAGAGAAAATTTCATCGACGCCATCCGTCAGGCACTGCTCGCTTCAAAGATAATCTCATATGCTCAGGGCTATACTCTTATGCGCTCGGCAGCCAAAACTTACGGATGGAATCTCAACTACGGCGGCATCGCGCTTATGTGGAGAGGGGGATGTATCATTCGCTCCGTATTCCTCGGAAAAATCAAGGACGCGTATGACGCAAATCCCGAACTTACAAACCTTCTGCTCGACCCGTATTTCAACGAGAAGATAAAATCTCTCGTTCCCGCTTGGAGAAAAGTCGTGGCGGCGGCGGTAGAAGCAGGTATTCCTACCCCCGCTTTCTCAGCTGCACTTTCATATTTCGACGGCTATCGCTGCGGCAGACTCCCCGCAAACCTCTTGCAGGCTCAACGCGATTACTTCGGCGCACATACCTATGAAAGAGTTGACGCACCCAGAGGCGAATTCTTCCATACGAATTGGACAGGTCACGGCGGCGATACGTCGGCAACGATCTATACCGCGTAAAATCCGATCGGAATTTTCAGGCAAATATCCCGTAAATACTACGTTTGCGGGATATTTCCGAAATCGGTTTTAATTCGATATAATAACCTCATTTTAATTTGAAATCCTCTTTTGGATATTTTTCTGTTTTTTGAAAACTTGACGACAGTATCTTAATCGAGTTTTGATGTTATTATCGAATCAGCGATATAATTATTATTAAAGTTCTTTTGGATACTTTTCTTTCAAAAACAAATGTTAAGAAAAGAAGATGTGTCTGGTCTTTGATGATTGTCGAATTTAGCTGATATATTGATTTTATTAAAGACCTTTTGGATAATTTTCTTTCAAGAACAAATGTTAAGAAAAGAAGATGTGTCTGGTCTTTGATGATTGTCAAATTTAGCTGATATATTGATTTTATTAAAGTTCTTTTGGATACTTTTCTTTCAAGAAAAGTATCAATCGGGGGCAAGTAAGCGATCGCGCGATATGTTGCCGAAAGGTATTATCGTGAGGAAAGTCCGGGCCTCATAGGGCAGGATAACGGATAACGTCCGCCGAGGGTAACCTTAGGGAAAGTGCAACAGAAATAAACCGCCGCGTCAAGCGGTAAGGATGGAAAGGCGAGGTAAGAGCTCACCGACTGTCGGGTGACCGACGGTGCCATGTAAACCCTATCCGAAGCAACGCCCCGCGCAGAAGCGGCTTGCCCGGCCCGACGAAAGTCAGCGCGAGGCGGCAAAACACAAATTGTGTTTGAGCCGTGCGGTAACGTACGGCAAAGATAGATGATCGCTCCCGACAAAACCCGGCTTATAGCTTGCCCCTTATATGAAAAACAAAAAATCTCTTGTGGCGCACAAATCGTGCGTTTTGCAAGAGATTTTTATTATAGAATTATATTGTTTCGCTAAAAAATGTATTGTTTTTTCAGGAATTTAAATATTCAAGGGTCAAAGCAGGCATGCTTTTCGCTTTTGCAATGAGCCGATTATCATTAGAAAAGAACGCAACGTCGAAACATTTTGTCGAAAATAAAGAAGCAAAACGAGACCGCTTTGCTTTTTTGTTTATATGCGATGAAACCGAACGTCGATAGACGGCGCGTCGCACACGGGAATAACAGCCGTAAGCTCGCCGCCTGAGAATTTCATATTAATAAAGTCGAATATCCGATCATTTTTCGATGGGTCGTCGTCAACTATTTTATATTCTCCCGAATCGAAAGAACTATTATATTGAAGCGCATGAATTTTTATCGTTTGCCCTCTCAACGTCAATTTTCCGCGTGAAAAAGTAAATTCACTGAATCCGTCATCGCTCTTCCACTTCCCGTTGAGAAGCGGTAGGATGCGATCGTCAACGATCTTATAATTTCCGTAGCGGGAGTTCTCGGTTTTTTCAAGCACTTCCGTACTCTCGCCCGTTATCGGAAAAACTTCAACAAACGTCAGTTTGCCGCCCTCATACGAGATCTCTTTTACCGTCGCATATTCCTTGCTGTCACCTTTGTATCTCAGCGAATTGTCTTTTAATTTCAATATAAGCTTTTCACTGTCTTTTTTTACGGTAAAAGACGTTTCAAGCACGGGCGAATTCCGCCACAAAACGCATATTTTCCCTTTTGCTATCTCAATGCGCGTTCCGATAACGCCACGCTCTTCCCAATTTCCGTTAAGTTCAGAATATATCATGCCGTTTTCCTTTCGTTTTTCGCTCGTTTTTTATATTATATCATCTGTTATGTGAAAATGCAATAGGCTCAAATCCCCTCGCGCGGGCAGTTTGCTAAAAGAGTTTTTAAACGAAAATATTAAAATATTTTATATTTTTTAAGTTTGTTTTAAGGTTTTCCCGTAAAATAATATCAGAAAAACAAAAGAAAGGTGTGTTTTATGAAGATACTGCTTGCAACTGCGGACAGGGACCTGCTTAAAGGATATAAAAATCTGCTTGAATTTGACGGGCACAAAGTGTCAACGGCATTTGACGGCGTCCAGACACTGAAAGCGCTATCGGAAAGCCGACCTGACATAGCTATAATCGAAAACAACATTCCGAGAGCGGACACGGGGCGTATACTTGAATATTCGGCAGAAAGCCGCGTGCCGTCAGTAGTGCTTAAAAAAGACGGGGTAACCGTAAAAACACTTCTTCAAAAACCGCTCGCCTGTTCTTATCTCGCGTTTCCGTTCTTCCCCGAAGAGTTGATTAAAACAATAACCGATGTGACAAACAATGCGGCGTCGGGAGAAAAAATCGTGCTCGGTTCAGTTGAGATCGACATAAGTGAGTTTCGCATGACGACCGGTATACCTCTTACAAGCGAAGAAATAAACATAATCGTCGGCATTTCCCGCGGCGACGTCGTTTCTGCCGAAAAAGCGGGGATTTATGTCGAGGCAATAAATTTAAAACTGCAAAAAGCCGACGCCGACAAAAAAATCACATACGTCGTAAACGAAGGATATAAGGTGGTGGATGCAAAATGATAAAAGCCAGAAATAAATTCGTGCTGTTTGCAATTCTTTCGGTATCCATACTGCTTACCGTTTTGCTTGCCGTGATAAACGGTATAAATTTCAGCATGGCAAGCGAGGACGCCGACCAGATAACTCAAATGATAGCCCGCGGGCGCGGTGCATTTGAAGAAGGAGCCCCGCTTGAACAAGGACGACCGCAGATGCAGTTCGGACGAGGCGGAATGGGAACGATGGGTCCCAATTCGCCGGAAGTAGCCAATTCCGTAAGGTATTTTACCGTAGCGCCGGATGAATCAGGCGAGAGCAAGGTCATATCGATGCACATTTCGGAAATTGACGAAAGCGAGGCTCTCGCGCTTGCCGAAAGTCTTATAAAATCGGGCAAAACAACAGGTTGGACAAACCTTAAATACAGATACCGCGTATATAAAAACGACACAAAAACGTTCGTTACAGTAATAGACCAAGGCAGGGAGCTTTTGCCTTCGTACAGAATACTCATTTTCTCGATAATCGGTGAACTTGCAGGTATTATTATTAGTTTCGCATTCCTTATGTTTATAGGCAAGCGCCTTTTCAGTCCGCTTGAAGAAGCCGACAGAAAACAGAAAATATTTATTTGCGACGCGGAAAAAGAGTTTAAAATACCGCTTACGGTGATAAACGCAAACGTCGAGCTTATTGAGCGAACATCCGGAACGTCGGAACAAACACAGGCAATAAACAGGCAGGTAAAGAAAATGTCCGCGCTTGTAAAAGACCTCGGCTCTCTCGCTATCTTCGACGACGGCGACACAACGCGCTTAAACATAAATTTAAGCGAAGCGCTCAATGCCAAGCTCGACGAAAGCCTCGCGCTTTTCGAGCAAAAAAACATTGCTCTTTCTCGCAGCGTCGAGGACGGCGTCACGATAAAAGGCGACGCAGATGCGATACGTCGCTCAATAGCGGAGCTTGTTGAAAACTCTGCTAAATTCGCCGTTTCAAGCGCATCGTTTGAACTGAAAAACGAAAACGGAAGGGTTATTTTGCGGCAAATAAACGACACAACTCTTCCAAGCGGAAACATAGAGCAGATATTCGACAGATTCACAACTCTCGAAAACGCCGACGACGAGGACGGTCACGGCATAGGGCTTTCAATTGTAAAAGACACCGTAAAAACCCACAACGGCAGAACGACAGCCAAAGTAGAGGACGGCAGATTCATTTTAGAAATAATGCTTTGAAAACAGAAATTGAAAAGGAGGCGATATTATGGCGACGGTTTCAAACCCGATTGTCGTGATGAAACGTTATGAGCTGAAATACATTTTATCACCCGAACAGGAAACGTTTTTCAGACAGCGCCTCGAAGGCCACATGAAAATAGACCAATTCGGGCTTACGTCGATAGCGTCGCTCTATTACGACACGCCCGACTATCGCCTGATAAACGCGTCGATAGAAAAACCGTTGTTCAAGGAAAAACTCCGCTTGCGTTCTTACGGCATCGCAACGGACAACTCCCCCGTTTTTCTTGAACTGAAACGAAAGGCATACGGCATAGTGTATAAACGCCGGGTACAATCGACGATACCTCTGGTTGACAAGTTTTTTGCGGGAGAGGGCGACATTTGCGCGGGAGGACAAATAAACCATGAAATAACATATTTCAGGGATTTTTACCGCGATCTCGCCCCCGCTTGTCTTATAATTTATGACCGAACGGCGTTCTATGAACCAAACGGAGATTTGCGTTTGACAATAGACCGCAACCCCCGCTATCGCACCCAAGATCTCGACCTTCGCATATCGATGGACGGTATCTCTCTTTTGCCGGAAGGATATTCGATACTTGAAATTAAAGTTCAACAATCGATGCCGCTGTGGCTGACAGAGATACTTTCCGAAGGCAAAATATATAAAAACAGCTTCTCTAAATATGGCGAAGCATACAAACAGCAAACAAGAAACGCATACAGAAAGGAACCTCAATATGTTTGATTCTATCTATTCTTCACCCGTTACCACATCTGAATTTTTCATCATGGCGGCGGTCGCCGTCGTCGCCGGTTTTATTTATTCATGGATAATGTCATTTAAAGTGCGCTCGACAAAGCGTTTCTTTATCGTAACGTCACTCATTCCGTTCGTCGTGGCGGCTGTTATCACATTTGTCAACGGCAACATCGGTGCCGGCGTCGCTATCGGCGGTGCGTTCGGACTTATACGTTTCCGCTCGGCGCAGGGAAGTTCGTAAGAAATTGCGGCAATACTTATCGCCATGGGATCAGGCATCGCGTTCGGCATGGGATACGTCGCCTACGGCGTGCTTATACTCTTGTGCCTGTCGCTGCTGTTTGCGCTTATCTCAAACGTTCACATCTTCGAGCACAAAACCATGACGCAGGATAAACTACTTAGAATAACAATTCCCGAATCGCTCGATTATTACGACGTTTTCAACGACACGTTCTCTCATTATCTCACGTCATACGAAAGCGTGGGTGTAAAGACAACCGGCATGGGCTCGATGTTCCGTTTGTCGTTTAAGGTTAGGATGAAAAACGCGGCTGAGGAAAAAGCGTTTATCGACGAACTCAGAATTAAAAACGGAAATCTTGAAATCGCACTCCTGCCGTATGCGGACGTGCAAAACCAGCTTTGATATTAAAACCAAAAAAGCCGCGTGCATACTGCGCGCGGCTTTTGGCTTTTTATACTTATGCGTGTTGAGCGTTATAAACGGCGTTGGAATCGTTCCAAAGATGAAGCTGTTTTACGAACGCCACAAGCGGTCCGATTGCGATCAGAGCGCCGACAATCGTCCAAAGCAGCCAGCTGCCGCCCGTCAAGCGCGCCGTCTGCCCCGCTCTTTTAACGTTGTCTGCGAATTTTTCGCATACTTTATAATTCCAATACAAGCTGTAAATGCCGGCGGTAAGAATCGTGAATATAATAAAGAAAATAAGTCCGCCGACTTTTTTGCCCTTTTCGTCAACAAGGTTGGCTTCTTGCGCCATTTTGTGAATAAGGTACAGGTCGTATATACCAAGGGTAATTATCGAAAAGAAAAATGCTTTGAAAAATCCTCTGTTTGTTTTTAACATTTTGTATGTTCTCCTTTTGTTTACCGTTGTCGGTTTTGTATTTTTATTATAAATTATGAATAATCTCTTGTCAAGTTTTATCTTCTACTTTATCTGTTTTTTCTCTCTTATTTATTCCGCCGTCTCTGTTCGGCAATTTTATTTACAAAAGCCTTTATCTTTTTTACAGATTACGCATCCTCTCTACGCTTGTTTGTTTATGCAAAAACCGCGCTCGTGCGGTGCAAACTCCGCCTCTGCTTTATATATTTATAAAACAACCGCCGATCATGCCAAAGCCCGCTCGTCGCAAAACTGCATTTTTCTTAATTTTTTTGTGCGGTGCATGTATGCTTGACAACATTATATAAATATGATAAAATCTCTTTTGTAAAATTATATGAAGGCACAAATCGGAAGGTTACGGATATGAAAGCACTTATCGCCATGAGCGGCGGAGTTGACAGCAGCGTTGCGGCGTTGCTTACAAAGCAAAAAGGATTTGACTGCGTCGGCTGTACTATGAAACTTTACAGCGACAAAGAATATGCTCAATCGCAAGGGAAAACGTGTTGTACGGCGGATGACGTCGAGGACGCGCGCAGCGTTGCGAGTCGTCTTGACATGCCGTATTACGTTTTTAACTTCACAGACGATTTCAAAGAAAAGGTTATAGACGACTTTATAAACTGTTATTTTTGCGGAAGAACGCCTAACCCGTGTATTGAATGCAACAGAATAATGAAATTCGGCAAGCTCTACGAGCGGGCAAAACTAATCGGGCGCGATTATATAGTTACGGGTCATTATGCGCGTATAGAGAAAACCGAAAACGGGTATTTGTTGAAAAAAGCCGTCGATGAAAGCAAAGATCAAAGCTATGTGCTCTATTCTCTCACCCAAGAGTTGCTGGCGCACACGCTTTTTCCGCTTGGCGAGCTGACAAAAGCGGAAGCGCGCAAAATAGCCGAAGAAAACGGTTTTATCAACGCAAACAAGCCTGACAGTCAGGACATTTGTTTCGTCCCTGACGGCGACTACGCAAAAGTGATAGAAAAATATACGTCGAAAAAGGCTGAACCGGGTGATTTTGTCGATAAAGCCGGAAACGTCCTCGGGCGGCACCGCGGCATTATCCACTATACGATAGGTCAACGAAGAGGTCTCGGCATATCGTCCGACGCGCCGCTTTATGTTTGCGGCATCGACGTTGAGAACAACACCGTAATATTGGGGCGCGACAGCGACCTTTTTACAAAAGAGCTGAACGTCCGTGATTTCAACTGGATCTCGGGCAATGTGCCGACGGGCGAGATTTGCTGTAAGGTAAAAATACGCTATAAGCACCAAGAGCAGCCCGCCACAGTCATACCGACAGGAAACGATACGGTGCGCGTGATATTCGACGAACCTCAGCGAGCAATAACTCCCGGGCAATCGGCCGTAGCATACGACGGGGAGGTTGTTCTCGGCGGCGGAAAGATATTCTAAAATCAACCGTGATTTGAACATTTAAAAAAGTCAGGCGACAGCCTGACTTTTTTGATTTTTTCAAGCGGCAAATCAATCGCCTTTCAAAAACTCGGTTTATTAAGTAAAATCACACGTTGTTTTCTGCCTTTACAGCCTCGTCTTTTTTAGCTTTGAAATAAAGATATTTCAGCGACGGGGTGTTGTTTCTGAGCACCGCCACAGGCATCATGCTCAACACAAAGTTTACAACAAATATAGGAAACCAAATTGAAAATCTGCCGCAAAACGGAATGAAAGCTATAACAAAACCCAGCAGGGCGTTAGCAAGATGTATCACCACGCCGTAGTTTGCTTCAAGCACAAACCGCGCCAGATATGCCGCGTCGCCGGCACTCTTTATTTTGTCCTTGTGAAAACCCGTAAAACCGCCTAGTTCCGGCACCTTGTCTTTCCATCTGTTTACTTTTATCTTTCTGTAAAAACCGCGCTCCTTTTGCCCGACGTTAAACGTGTTTTCTTTCACGCAAAACAGTTTTTCGGGTAAAGCTCTGCGAATGAACAGCGCCACAAGTCCGTCGACGGCGATAACACTCGCCGTTCCGATAACGGAAGAAAGCGCGATTTGAAGCACGTCTTTCAGTTCCAACGGAAGCGAAAACAATGCGTTTAACAGTATTATCAAGATATTCGCCGCAATTATCACTGTCAGGTATAACACGGCTTTACCTCGCTCTCTGTCGTATATTCGAGCTTTTCTCCATAGAAGCTTTCATATACTTCTTTCCACATCTCATAATTTTTCTTTGCCATCTCAACGGAGTTTTCCCTCACCGTGGCGTCTGCTTTCGGATATATCGCCGGAAGAATATTCACCGTGTATGCCTGAACGGCAAAGCCGTCGTCGCCTATTTTGTCGGTGTCTTCAAGCGTTATAAACACGGGAAGCACCGGGACATTGTTTTGCGATGCAAACCTGAAAGCGCCGGTTTTAAGCGGGCGAGGCTTGCGGTAGTTCCACCACATTCCCTGCTCGGGATAAATCAAAATCTTCTCTCCTTTTTTCAGCAATACGCTCACAGCAGACGAAAATTCCTTAAACACCGCAACCGACGACGCTATCGGCAACGTATTGCAGTTTCTGAAAAGATACCCGTAAAGCCCGCCGTACGTCGTATAGTTGCCCTCGCGAATAACTTTATATAAATTCTGCCGTTTCATATGCGGCTCTATCGCCTTGTATACGGCGTAGTTATCAAACGGATTGAAATGATTTGCGGTTATCACAACGCCGCCGTCCTTTACGGCGATAAAGTTTTCAATTCCCTTTATTTCTTTTATCACAAGTTCTCCGCGCTTGATACATTTTTCAAAAAAGTTTTTCCCCACGGCGTTCGCTATCTTTGTGCCTATTTTTGACGACAGCTTTTTCTGTGTGTAATCACATTCGCCCGGATCAAGCGGCCGTGTCGGCGGATCGTTTTCAAGATCCTTATAAAACCAGCCGTTTTTTTCATATTCGGCCATTTTTTCAAGCACTTCCAACCGTTCTTTTGACTGTTCCATGTTATCCTCCCTTTCTTAATTTATATCAATGCGGCTTTGAGTTCTTTTTCGGTCTCGCTTACCGCCAGCGCCGAAAGTCCCTTTGCCTGCGCTTCGTCTTTTGCAACCTTTTCCGGCGGATAGCTTTCTCTTTCCGCTAAAAGTTCCTCATAATACACCGTTTGCGCGGCGTATTTCCAAAAATAATTCTCGAATTTTACTCCGGAATAATGCCACGGTTTATAGTTCAGTTTATAATGAACGAGCTTAGGTTCGTCTTTTGGTGTTGTAAAATGCGGCGATCGGTTCCAATGCTCATGCAGATATTGCACGTCGCCGTGACAAATAACGTTGAGATAGTCCTGATCTTGCGCCACGGGATATTTTTTAATCTTGTTCAGCGTCATAAACTGCCCCATGATGTTTTTTTCTCTCATCTTTTTGAGATTCATCACAAGTATACCGGCGTTAAAATATTCCTCAGGCGCTATTTTCAGCGCCACTCTCGTCCACTCGCGGAATTCGTCCGTCGCGACGACGAAATCCTCTACCGCCGCGCCGAGTATTTTCCCGTCGATGTCGGTTGAGAACAGCTCGTCGATGTCGGTAGTAAGTACAACGTCGCAATCTATGTAAAGTCCTTTTTCATACTGCGGGAAAAGTTCCGGTATAAAAAATCTGTAATACGTCGTCGCCGTGTAGTAATCGCGGAGCTGCAAGCTGTCCTTCATACTCTGCATTTTCTCTTTGACGTTTACAAATTCTATGCTTATATTTTCAGTCTGCATCGCCGACAGGTGTTTGGCGTTCTTTTCGCATATATCGGTAATCAGCACATGCATGCTGTATTTTATATCGGCTGAGGCGTGCGCTTTGATTGACTGTATCGCCACCGCCAGATACGGCGCATAAAAATCGTCGACCGCAAAAAATATCGGTATTTCTTTGTTAAAATTCATCGTTTTATCCTTTCTTTGCCAAATCACTTTCGTCTGACGTCCTCATCGCCCTCGAAGAACAGCGCTATCGTTCCGGGTCCTACGTGAGAGCCCGTCACCGGCTCATAGCAAACCATAAGCAGTTCTTTCGGAGGATGATTTTTGTTTAAAAGTTCGGCGAGATAGTTTGCCTCTTCTTCACAGTCGGCGTGAGCTATGCCTACAAGTTGATTTTCCGGTTCTACCGCGAGCGCATCGTATTTTTCAGCCAGCGTTTCGATTGCGCGCCGTCTGCCGCGGGCCTTGCCGATGTTGACGATATGCCCCGTTTCGTCGCCTTTCATAAGCGGCTTTAATTGCAGCACCGTTCCGATAAACGCCACCGCTCCCGAAAGTCTGCCCGTTCTTTTCAGGTGCATAAGGTCGTCTACCATGAATACCGAGCACATTTTTTTGCAAAAATCATTCAACTGTCGCTCAGCTTCCTCAACTTCAACGCCCGCGTCCCTTAACTCCACGGCTTTAAGCACCGGTATTCCTTCTCCAAGCGACGCCGTGAGCGCGTCTACCAAACACACTTTTCTATCAGGAAATTTTTCCATAAGCTCGGCTGCCGCCAGCCGCAGGGAGTTAAACGACCCGCTGATGCCGGACGACATCCCGACGAAAATTATATCCTCGCCGCTCTCGACGACCGGGCGCATGTATTCCACATATTTATGTGGATTTATTTGCGTCGTGTTCACCTTTACCCCTTCGCGTATCATGTCGTAAAACGCATGTCCGTCAAACTGTTCGGTGTCAAGGCAAGCGCTTTCCTTGCCGTCATAATAATAGAGGAATGGCACGATATGAATATTCTTTTCTTTTATCATCGGCGTTGGCAGATTTGCCGACGTATCTGTAAATACAGCAAAACTCATAAGGTATCTCCTTGTTTTATTCGGCCACCAGGATATACGGATAAACGCTCTGTCCGCCGTTTATCAGATATATTTCTCCGTTTGCAACCTTTTCTTTAAAATAATTTTTCAAAAATTCCGTAACGGACGCGTCCGCTTCCGCTCCGCAGAAAACAGTCAGCATAAAGCGCTTGACGTTTGAAAACAATTTATCTATAACCCCTGCTATCGCCTTTTTGATGTCGGGGGTCGATATTGCGACGAGCTTCCCTATAAGCCCCATTATGTCGCCTTTTCTAATATTTACACCGTTTATTGCGGCGTCTCTCACAGCCACCGATATATTTGCCGTTTCAACTTCCGCCATGCTGTCGTTTATCTCGGCTTCTATCTCGTCGGTGTCACCGCTTGACGTGTCAAACGACGATATTCCGACATATCCTGCGCCTATGCTCTTACTTTCTATCACTCTCACGTCGGCGTCTTTATACATATCCGCCGCCTGTTTTGCCGCAAGAATAATGTTTGAATTGTTCGGGAACACGAATATATGCTCTGCCGAAACGTTTTTAAACGCTTGAAGAAAATCGCCCGCCGACGGGTTGTTGGTCTGTCCGCCGTCGATTACAACGTCGGCGCCGATGCCCTCAAACGTTTCTTTCATTCCCTCGCCCGAACAGACCGCCACAATGCCGAATTCTTTTTCAATTACGGGCTTTTCGTCTTTCTTTTCCTCTTCAAGCCCCGTGTGCTGAACCGACATATTCTCTATTTTTACCGTCAAAAACTCGCCGTATCTGCGACAAAATTCAAGCACTTTTTCAGGCGTCAACGTGTGAACGTGAATTTTAACGATACTGCCGTTCATAAAAGAAACGATGGAATTTCCGACAGACGCCAAAAATGCGTTCAGGTTGTCCATATCAAAATTTATCACGTCGGTTTTGCTGTTTTGCAGTTGAAGCAAAAGCTCCGTGCAATATCCATATGTCATTTCACTGTCGACGCCGAAGCCGCCGGCTTTTGCAGCCGTGGATTTTTGCATAGCCGAAGGCGCTTCATAGGTGACGCTCTTTCCTTCAAGTACCGCCGTCATTCCTTCCATTATTTTAAGCAGCCCCATACCGCCGCTGTCAACAACACCCGCCTCTTTCAATATCGGCAAAAGCTCCGGCGTTCGTTCAAGCGACCTTTCCGCTTCCTCCGTCATATCGCTAAAAACGCTTATTGCGTCACTGTTTTCGTTTATGTTTGCCACCGCATATTCGACGCTTTCTCTCGCCACGGTGAGTATCGTCCCCTCTGCCGGCTTCATTACCGCGCTGTATGCGCGCTTTACGCCTTCTTTCATTGCTCGCCCGATTTGTACGGCGTCGGCTTCCGTCATTCCTTCAAGTCCCCTCGCAACGCCGTAAAAGAATTGCGAAAGTATAACGCCGGAATTGCCGCGTGCGCCCATAAGCATTCCCTGCGACACAGCCTCCGCCGCTTCAAAAAGCGTAAGTTCCTCGCCTGACAAAGCCGCCGCTCCGTTATCCATGGTCATGCTCATATTGCTGCCCGTGTCGCCGTCCGGCACCGGAAAAACGTTCAGCGCGTTTATCATCTCCGCGTTTGCCCTGATGTTTGCCGCACCCGCCGTTATTATTTTTGCAAACAGTTTCCCGTCAAGAATTCCCGTTTTGTTTTTAAGTTCGGATTCAACCGCCGTTTTTTCCATCGCCAAAATCCCTTTCACCGTGGTTAAATATCTTTGCCGCATTTCAGCGGATTCTTTCAATTTGATTTTCTCCCTTTCGGCGCGTTTTTAATCCGTCGCTTTTCGGAAGATAAATGCCTCGGCTGAGCCGCTTATATGTATAGCGCCCCGCCGTGTGTAAAAATTATATCAAACAAATTGAAAAAAGTCCCCCTAATTCGACGAGAGAACGCTCTATAATATGAAAAAAGCCACTCTACCGACGGTAGAGTGGCTTTTAGAACCTTTATAACTACTGCTTTTTTTTGATTTTCTTCCATTGCTTGTATTTCATTTGCGACCATGCGACGATTATCCCTTGGCCGGGAACGCCGAGAAGATAAAGCACCCACGGGTTATATCCGAACGCAACGAACGTGATGTGAATTGCGGCAATCGCCGTCCACATAAGAAGTGAAACTATTAAATAATTCATGCGACGATTGAACCAGATCGTATTCATAATAAGCCAAACGACAGCCGACACAGGCACGGCTATTATAAACGCAAGCCAGTTCGGGTTTGTCTTTGACACAAGCGACAGCGCAACGAACGCCGCCGTAGCCACAAACCACACAAGCAAAATGCTAAGCCATATTATTGCGGCGTGCACTTTCTGCGAATATCTGTGCACTCTTTGTGCTTCCGGCTCAGCCTCGTCGCCCGTGTGTTCAGCTGTCAGCAGGTAATCAACCGTTACGCCGAATATGTCGGCAATGTTTTTAAGCACCGACACATCCGGGATCGAGTCCGCTCTTTCCCATTTCGAAACGGCTTTGTCGCTGTAATTGAGTTTTTCGGCAAGTTCGAGCTGCGTCAGATCGTTTGCCGTTCTCAGCTCAAAAATATTTTGAGCTATCACACTTTTTAGTTCTTCCATATATTATGTTCCCGATTTTTCCGTTTTTATTGATTTTTATGTTTATATTTGATATGCCGAAACGGCGTTATATTTATGTCTTTTCTATAATAAATACATTATATCATCAAAAAATACTTTTGTCAATCAAATAAAATCACGCAAAAACAGCCCTCGGCGACAAGTTTCGGCGTCGTTTGCCTTTTTTGTGCAGGCAAAAATCTGCCGTGCTTTTTAAAAATGTTTTTTCGTACGGCGCTATCGCACAAAATCAATTTGGTTTTCATTTCTTCGACGCCATTTCGCGATAAAAATCGCACGGCGTCAAGTGCAAAACAAAAGTGTGCGGGGGTGTTTCCCGCACACCGTTTTTCAGTTGTCAAAATTACCGAGGACTTTATAAAGCAGCCTGTAAAGCGTTATCGCCTCTTCGGGGGTGAGTTTTACGCACCCGGCTATCTTTTCAGGCACCTCCGTCACCTTCTCGCGCAGTCTTTCCCCCTCGTCCGTTATTTTCACAAGCAGCACGCGTTCGTCGTCTTTTGATCTCTGCCTCGTAACGTATCCCTTCGCTTCAAGCGATTTCAGAACCGGAGTAAGAGTGCCGCTGTCGAGAAACAATTTTTTTCCGAGCTCTTTTACGCTTAAACTTTTTTCTTCCCAGAATACCATCATGGCGATATATTGCGTATACGTAAGGTCAAGCGCATCGAGATAAGGTCTGTATTGCTTTATTACCTCGCGCGACGCCGCATAAAGCGGAAAACAAAGCTGATTTTCAAGTTTCAGTGCGTCAAATTCGTCCATTTTTATATATTGTCCCTTTCTTTACATCTTTTTCAACACGCCTTCCGGTGTTTTTCCCGCGAATTATTTGTGCGTATATTGCGGTTTTTATGCACGCGATTTGCAGGTTTGTTTTTTTTTACGAATCGCTGTAATCGGAATCTATCACGGCATAAAAGCTGTATTCGGGATATTTTTTGCTCATTTCGCTTATCACAGCGTCTTTGATTTCTTTTGCGTCGAATTTAAAGTCGATCACCAAGTCAAACACAACGGTTTTCTGCTCTGTGTCGGCATAAAAACCGTGGATTTGCAATATCCCCTCGTGCGCTTCTTTTTGTTCGTTAAGCGACTTTTTTATCTCGGCGATTTGAGGAATGTCGGCATTGGACGCGTAAATTCCGACGGTAAGCACGATGCCCATCGTCATATATATGTCGGCTGAGATAGCTCTTGTCAGTTTGTGTATCTGTTTTGCCGTCATGTCGTCGTCTACTTCAATGTGTATCGAGCCTATTATCTGCGTCGGGCCGTAATTGTGCAAGGTAATGTCATAAACTCCGTGAACTTCGGGATATTCGCAAACCTTGTCTTTGAGTTTGTCGGTAATTTCCTTATCCGCGCGAATACCGATGATGCTGTTCACCGTTTCAACAAGCATTTCAATGCCGGCTTTTAGAATGAATATCGAGATCACCGCGCCAAACCAGCCTTCAAGCGAAACGTGCCAAATCATGCTGATAACAGCCGCAAGCAATGTGCCGACGGAAAGAATTGCGTCGAAAAGCGCGTCGGAGCCGGACGCGACAAGCGCGCCGGAATTTATCTCTTTGCCGACTTTCTTTACGTGTCTGCCCATGAGCAGTTTTGCTATTATCGCCGCAACGATGATTATTATGGAAACTATCGAATAATCGGCTGCTGTCGGCGAAATTATCTTCTCGATCGACTCTTTTCCGGAAGTGACGCCGGCGATGAGAACGATAACGGAAATTATTACGCTTGTAATATACTCTACTCTGCCGTGTCCGTACGGATGCTTTTTGTCGGGGGCTTTTCCCGCAAGTTTTGTGCCTATAATTGTGATTATCGACGAAAGTGCGTCGCTTAGGTTGTTCACGGCGTCAAGTATTACCGCGATAGACCCGGCGATAAAGCCCACCGTCGCCTTGAACGCGACGAGGACAATGTTCACAACAATGCCAAGCACACTTGTTTTGATGATTCGTTTTGATCTGTCCATAACTATCTCCGAAAGTTTTTTATATGTAAAAGATGCGCGCAAAATTAAATTGTGCACAATTCAATTATATGCTTTTCTTGCGCTTTTGTCAACGATTTTTTGTTTTTTTCTTTTTTCGGCGAATTATATTTTAAAACCCTTTTTTATAAAACAAAAATCCGCAAACGAAAAAAATTTCCTTTTGCGGACTTTTGCTTTTTTTGAAGGATATATTATGGTGTTTTTTCACGAAAGCAACATTCTGTCGTTATCGAGCGCCTTGCCCGCCGCCTCTTTGAATTTTTCAAGCAGCTCGCCAACGCCGAGTTTCGCGCGCTCGTCACCGGAAGTATCGAAAATTATCTTGCCCGCGTTCATCATCACCGTTCTGTTGCCAAGCTCCAACGCCGACTGCATGTTGTGAGTAACCATAAGGCACGTCAGCCCGTTTTCCTCGACTGTCTTTTTCGTCAGTTCGAGCACTTTTTCCGCCGCCGTCGGGTCAAGCGCGGCTGTGTGTTCGTCGAGCAAAAGCAGCTTCGGCGGGTTTATCGTCGCCATCATTAGCGTCAGCGCCTGTCTTTGTCCTCCCGATAGCAACCCCACCGGTTGCCGCATGCGGTCTTCAAGCCCCATGTCGAGCAACGCAAGTTTTTGACGGAATATCTCTTTTTCCTTTTTGCTCACCGTCGTCAGCCACGCGCCGCTTCCTGCCGCCAGCGCAAGGTTTTCCTCTATTGTCATATTCGGCGCACTGCCTCGCATCGGGTCTTGAAACAGCCTTCCGATAAATCTCGCCCGTTTGTATTCGGGCATAAGCGTTATGTCCTCTCCGTCAAGCAAGATGCTCCCGCTGTCGGTAAAAAAGCTCCCCGCAACGGCGTTGAACAACGTCGATTTCCCTGCGCCGTTAGCGCCTATTATCGTTATAAAATCGCCCTTTTTAACAGAAAGTGATACGTCGTCAAGCGCGGTTTTCGCGTCGGCGGTGCCGGGGTGGAATGTTTTTGAAATGTGTGATATTTCAAGCATTTTGTCCGTCCTCCGCTTTCTTTGAAAATTTGTGAGATATGCGCCGTGCAAATTCGGGATATTTCTTTTTTATATACGGAGCGGCGATTGCTATCACCACTATCACGGAAGAGATAAGTTTAAGCATATACGCCGGCATATGGAACCTGAGCGCAACGGTGTAAACAAGCCTGAAAATGATCGCTCCCAAGACGACGCCTATCGCGCGAAGAGGAATTTTTTTGTGTTTTCCGATAAACGCTCCGCCTATAAGCAGTGACGCGAGCGCCACCGTCACCATGCCTGTGCCGATGTCGATGCTGACTGACTTTTGCGACTGGGCGAGCAAGCAACCGGAAAGGGCTGTCAGTGAGTTTGACACGCAAAGACCGATCACCGTCATTATTTTGGGGTTTATCGAAGAAGAACGAACCATATCGGCGTTGTCGCCCGTCGCTCTTATCGCAAGACCGAGGCGCGTTTTCATAAACAGCGAGATAAACACAACAGCCAGCGTCACGGCGATAAACGCCACTATCAATATATTATATTTTCCGAGCGGCCCGCCCGCGAAAAGCTCTTTAACTTTCGTAAAAACGGTTTCGGTCTTGTTCATGTTGAGCATAGATGCGCCGCTTCCGCCTTTGCTTAGCGACCCCATTATCGCAATATTCACAGAATACAGCGCCGTGTTGACGATTATCCCCGCGAGCAGGCTGTCAATGCCGAGCTTTGTCTGCATAAACGCGGTGATAAATCCGGAAAGCATCCCCGCCGCCATTGCGGCGAATATCGACAGATACGGATGCCCCGATATTGCAACGACTGCCCCTACGGCACCGCCGAGCGTAAAACAGCCGTCGGCGGAAAGGTCGCAGACGTTGAGCATGGAATAGCTGACAAACAGCGCAAGCACCGTAAGCGCGCTTATCAGCCCCAACTCCGCCGCCGTTTGTCCAAGCCCCAAAATCGCTTCAAAACTCATGTTTTTCTCCGTTCTCGTGTTGTATTATCTGTAAATCGAGTGGCTTATTTATAACAAGCCCCCGCCGCTTTATACTTATAAATCTTTTTTCCCAGTTTTTTTAAATTATCCGGCAAGTGTCGATTCAAGCGCAAATTCGCTTCAATTTTCAAATTCGTCGGCTGTTTTAATCTGCTGCACTTTTATGCAATAAGGCTTAAACTTCTCGGCTATTTTGTCATAATCATATCCGAGCTTTTCGCAAGTGTCGGTATTGACGGTTGCCGTGCCGTTGTCAAACGTAAGTACAGCTACGTTTGCGGGGTCTTTTTTGCCAAGTAAAATATCGGCTATCATGTCGGCTGTTTTAACGCCGAGGTTTGCATAGTCAACGCCGTATCCGACAAACGCGCCGTTGAGCGCAAAAGAATCCGCGCCTGTGTAATGCGGTATCTTCGCGTCGGCAAAGATGTCGTATATCGTAAGTTCCGCTTTCATCACCGTGTTGTCGGTGGGTGTGAACACCGCGTCAACCCCGTCGTAGACGAGCGACTGCGCCGCCTGTCTGATTTCTTCAACGTTCGTGCCGGTGGCCTCAACGTAGGAAACGCCTTTTTTGTTTAAATATTCTTTCGCCGCGGCAATCGCCCCAAGCGACGACGGCTCGCTGAGGTTATACAAAAGTCCTATCTTGTCGGCTTTTTCATCAGCGGCGAAGATAAGATTCATCACCGCCGTCGTATCGAGATAATCAGACGTTCCCGTAACGTTGGCACCCGGCTTTTCAAGCGATTCCACAAGCTCTGCACCTACGGGGTCGGATACAGCCGCGAACACAACGGGAATTTTGTTTTCTTCCGTCTTTGCCTGCATAGCCATGGCGACCGGAGTCGCCACGCCTACCATCAAATCAACGTCGTCGGCTATAAAGTCGGCTATTATCTGGTTCATCGTGGCGGAATCCATATTGCAGTTATCGTAAATTACTTTGAACGTAACGCCCTTTTCCTTGCCGATTTTGTCAAGTTGTTCTCTTATGTTGCTTACTATTTGGTTCAGCGACGCGTCGTCAACAAAGTTGCAAATGCCTACTTTGTAAGTGTTTTCGTCTTTCGTTGTCGCTCCGCACGAAAATGCCGTGAAGGCTATCGCCGCAAGTATCAATATCGCAATCAGTTTTTTCATTTTATTTTTCTCCCGTTAGATTATTATTTTATTTTTGACAGTTTGTTTCGTTAAAATTTTTATTCAGGCGCTTTTGCGCCAGCGGCGATAAATATATAAATTCTGACGCATACTCAAAAACGCCCTCCTTTAATCTTTGTCATTGCTCAATCACCGCCGAAAACAAATCTTTCGCACGGTAAATGCGATAAAAGATCGTTTATCACAAGTTTTACAAAAATAAAAACCCGCCCCGACTGTTGCCGGGACAGGATAAGTTCTTATTCCTGCGGTGCCACCCTGCTTGACGCGGTCCTCCCGCGCCCTCTTTGCGCATACGTTTCATATGCCGGCGTTTGCTTACGGAGCGCCACCCTCCGTCTTACATACTCGGCGCATGCCTTTCTGCTCGCCCTCAGGAGTCCATTCGGTCTTACGTTTTCTGCCGCGATCTCACCGTCCGCGGCTCTCTTTGAGAAAATCTTTTAAGACTTACTCACTCTCCCTCATCGGTTTACTGCATTATATCACCTGTTTTTCGCTTTGTCAATAGGTTTTGCGGTTTGTTTTTTCGTTTTTTATCGTTTTTCGGAATATTTACGAAAAATTTTATCCTTATTTTTGAATTTACCGAACTTTTCACCAATATTTTATCTTTTTTTCCGATGTTTTTTCGTCGACGCGCGTCCGTTTTCGTTTTTATTAAACCGTAATTTACCGTTTTTTCCTTCGATTCATAATATTTCATTATTTGTTTTTATTTTTGCTTGTCGTTCTGTTTTTCTGCGATTTGTTCTTAATCCGATAAAACCGTTTTCTTTTTTGATATAAACTCTTCAACATTCGGGAAAAATGTGGTATAATTGCTAGGCAAAGGCGTTTTTTCTATGACAAAAAAACGTCTCCGCCGAATATACGGTTTTTTGCCGTGCGGCTACATTCATCATTTCAAGGAGAACCAAATGGATTACGCAAAAGTAATATCCGAAGAATTTTCGGTAAAGGAACTGTACGTTTCAAACATAATCACCTTGCTCGACGAGGGCAACACCATACCGTTTATCGCGCGTTACCGCAAGGAGATGCACGGCACGATGGACGACCAGCTGATAAGACAAATTTCAGAGAAACTGACATATCTGCGAAACCTTGACGCGCGAAGAGAAGAAGTGAGAAATCTCATAACCGAGCAGGAAAAAATGACGGATGAAATAGCGTCGGCGCTCGATAGTGCGAAGACGCTCGTGGAAATAGAAGATATTTACCGTCCGTTCCGCCCGAAGAGAAAGACGCGTGCCTCGGTAGCAAAAGAAAAAGGTCTCGAACCGCTTGCAAATGAGATACTCGAAGGACAGACGACGGGCGAATTGCCTATTGAACTTGCACAAAAATACGTAGACGTCGAAAAAGGCGTTGAAACGGCGGAGGACGCGCTTCAAGGCGCGAAAGACATCATAGCCGAGAACGTTTCCGACGATGCGGAAGTGAGAAAGCGCGTGCGCAACCTCGTATATATGAACGGCACGCTGAACTCCGTCGCCGCCGACGCCGACAAAGAAAGCGTTTATGAAATGTATTACGCTTTTTCTCAGCCTATAAACAAGATGGCGGGACATCGCGTACTCGCCGTAAATCGCGGCGAAAAAGAGGAATTTCTCAAAGTTTCAATCGAAGTTGACCGATCAAAGCCGCTAAACTCCATCGCCATGCTATATGTTAACGGCAACACTCCGTGCGCGCAAGCGGTGCGCGAGGCGTGCGAGGATTCATACGACCGACTTATATTCCCGTCTATCGAGCGCGAAATAAGAAACGACCTCACCGACTCCGCCGACGAGGACGCAATAAAGCTGTTCGGAACGAACCTTCGTCAGCTTCTGCTCCAACCGCCGATAAAAGGCAAGGTGGCAATAGGTCTTGACCCCGGTTATCGCACCGGATGCAAGCTCGCCGTCGTTGACGAAACGGGAAAAGTGCTCGACACGGCGGTAATTTATCCCACACACAGCGCGGCGCAGATAGAGGCGTCAAAGCAGACGCTTAAAAAAATGATAGCAAAATACGGCGTGCAGATTATCGCTATCGGCAACGGCACGGCGTCAAAAGAAACGGAAATGTTTACCGCCTCCGTTCTTGCGGATATTCCGCAAAAAGTTTCGTATATGGTAGTAAGCGAGGCGGGCGCGTCGGTTTATTCGGCGTCAAAACTCGCGGCGGAAGAAATGCCGGATTTCGACCTGACGCTCCGCAGCGCCGTTTCGATCGCTCGCCGACTTCAAGATCCGCTCGCTGAGCTTGTGAAAATCGAGCCGAAGGCGATAGGCGTCGGACAATACCAGCACGATATGCCGCAAAAACGGCTCGAAGAGGCGCTCGACGGCGTAGTTGAAGATTGCGTAAACAACGTCGGCGCCGACCTCAACACTGCGTCTCCGTCGCTTCTCTCTCACATCTCCGGTCTTTCATCGACAGTCTGCAAGAACATCGTCGCTTACCGCGAAGCAAACGGGAGTTTCTCATCTCGTGGGGAGCTGAAAAAAGTGCCGAAGCTGGGACCCAAAGCATATGAACAGTGCGCGGGATTTTTGCGCGTACCCGACAGTAAAAACCCGCTCGACAACACCGGCGTTCACCCGGAATCATACGGCGCCGCCGAAAAAGTATTGGAGCATTTCGGCTTTACCGCAAAAGACGCCGCGGGCGGAATACCCACCCTTTCCTCGCTGGCAACGGCAAAAGAACTTGAAAAGCTCTCGTCCGAGCTTAACGTCGGCGTTCCGACGCTGAGCGACATCGTAAAAGAGCTTTCAAAGCCCGGCCGCGACCCTCGTGACGAGCTTCCCCCGCCGCTGCTCCGCACGGACGTGCTCGAAATGAAAGATTTAAAAGAGGGCATGGTGCTCAAAGGCACAGTCCGCAACGTAATAGATTTCGGCGCGTTTATCGACATCGGCGTTCATCAGGACGGGCTCGTGCACGTTTCACAGATTTGCGACAAATTCATAAAACACCCGTCGGAAGTTCTCAGCGTCGGCGACGTTGTAAACGTAAAAGTTTTAAGCGTTGATTTAAACAAAAAGCGCATAGGACTGACGATGAAAGGGCTTGACAATAAATAAAAAATATCGGCAGGAGGTTTTTTCCCTCCTGCCGTCTTGTTTATTAAACTTTGTTCTCTTCTATTTTCTTTTCAATAAATTTAACAAACTCTTCCCGCTGTTCGTCGCTTTCAAACGCGCGTGCGGGGATAATCACCGTTTTTGTCGGGTCTATTCCGACATATACATTTCCTTCGTTTACTTTTATTCCGTATAGCGATGAATATGTGTATGTAGCCTTATAGCTTGATGACGATATTGTCAAACTATCTTCATCAAAAACATATTCGGTTTCTTCGTCGCCTATAAGCGCGCCGAGCTGTCTGTACTTTGACATTTGAGCAGATGCTTGTTTTGTAATGTTTTTCTTTGACGCCAAAAATCTGACGCCGAAAAAGATAAGCATTACTCCCGCCATGTGAAGCACAATTTGAAACCACCCCGGGGCAGCGGTAAAGACCATCGCGTCACATATAACCGCAATACCCAGCGCTATTAAAAACAAGCTGAAAATCAATGGGCTTATTTTGCCTGTGTTTCCTTCTTTGTAAAAACTGCGCGCATATTGCGCAACGTCCTCGTCCGTTCGTGTATATTTAAATACAAACATATTTTTCCCCTCTTTTTAAATATTCGTTTTTTACACAAATATTCTATCACACACGCTTGTCGGTGTCAAGCGGAACGGCGGGGGAATATCGCCGCGGCGGCGGGGTTTTTCAACTTTATGTTTTATTCCACTTGTAAAAACGGTTAATTTATGATAATATAAAAATAATAAATAAAAATGCGGGAGGAAACCTGTATGGTAGATAACGTTCTTAATTTTATAAAAGAATATGACGAGGCAGTCGGTGAGGCGATGCAAAAGGAGCTTAAACGTCAAAGAGACGGCATCGAGCTTATCGCGTCGGAAAACTTCGTCTCCGAGGCGGTAATGGCGGCGATGGGCTCGCCGCTGACGAACAAATACGCGGAAGGTTACCCCGCACACCGTTATTACGGCGGCTGCAAATATGTTGACGAAGTTGAACAGATAGCGATAGAGCGCGCGAAAGAACTTTTCGGCGCGGAGCATGCAAACGTTCAGCCGCACAGCGGCGCGCAGGCAAATCTTGCCGTATATTTTGCGCTTTTAAAACCGGGTGATACGGTTTTGGGAATGTCGCTCGCCTGCGGCGGACATCTCACTCACGGCAGCCCCGTGAATCTTTCGGGAACATATTACAATTTCGTGCCTTACGGCGTGTCCGACGATGACGGAAGAATAGATTACGACGAGCTTCGCCGAACGGCACTTGAAGTAAAGCCGAAACTTATCGTTGCGGGCGCGTCCGCTTATCCGAGAATAATTGATTTTGAACGCATCTCGAATATTGCAAAAGAGGTCGGGGCGTTCTTTATGGTAGATATGGCGCACATTGCCGGACTTGTCGCCGCCGGACTTCACCCCTCGCCCGTGCCGTATGCGGACGTTGTAACGACCACAACGCACAAAACGCTCCGCGGTCCTCGCGGAGGAATGATACTATGCAAAGAGGAACTTGCAAAACAGATAAACAAGGCGATTTTCCCCGGAACTCAGGGCGGACCGCTTATGCATATCATAGCCGCAAAAGCCGTTTGCTTCGGCGAAGCGCTCAAACCGGAATTTAAAGAATATCAAAAACAGATAATAAAGAACTCGAAAGCGCTTGAAAAAACACTGCTTGAAGAGGGGCTCGACCTTGTGACCGGCGGCACCGACAACCACCTTATTCTCGTAGATTTGACGAAAACCGGCGTCACGGGAAAAGACCTTGAAGAAAGACTCGATTCCGTCGGCATCACATGCAACAAAAACTCCATCCCCGGCGACAAACAAAAACCGACAGTCACAAGCGGCGTCCGTCTCGGCACGCCCGCCGTCACGACGCGCGGATTCAAAGAAGAAGACATGGCGCTTGTCGGAAAGCTCATTTCTCTTATGGTAAGGACGCCCGAACAGAGCGCCGACTATTGCCGCGAGCAGGTGGCAAACCTCTGCAAAAAATATCCGCTTTATTGATATGGACGAGCTCACTTTTTCCGTCCGCAAGATAGCGGACAAGTTGAACAAAGCGGGAAAAACATTCGCTACCGCCGAATCGTGCACGGGCGGATGGATAGCGAAAACCGTAACTGACGAAAGTGGAATATCGAGCGTGTTTGTTGGCGGAGTAGTTTCATATGCAAACGAGATAAAAGAAAAGTTACTCGGTGTAAAAAAAGAAACTTTGGAAAAATACGGCGCGGTGTCAGAGCAGACGGCGCGCGAAATGGCGCGCGGGTGTCTTATCGCCACGGGAGCGGATTACTCCGTCGCTGTAACGGGCATCGCCGGCCCTGCCGGCGGAACACCGGAAAAACCCGTCGGACTTGTATATATCTGTGTTTCGTCCGCCGACGGGCGCGAAAAAATTGAAAAAAACGTTTTTGACGGCGACAGAGAAGGCGTCCGCCTCTCAACCGTTAAAAAAGCACTTAAAATGTTGTCGGATATTATCGAATAAAATCCATATTTTTCCAAATTGTTGAAAACTCTGTGGAAATTGAGGAAAACTGTAAATATCTGCCAATTTGAAAGGAGGCGACGCGAAATGGCGAAAATGCCCAAAACCATACTGACAACGGACGCTTTGCCCGAAATTATCAAGCAAGGCATATCCGGCGCATATGTGTTTTTCGGCGAAGAGGACTATCTTAAAACCGTGTGGCTTTCGCGTATCGAAAAAGCCGTGATGACAGCCGAAGGGTTTGAACTGTTCAACCGTTTCAGCGTTTCTTTTTCCGATGAACGCGCCGGTGCCGCCGCCCTTGCAGACGCGCTTTTCGCCGCGCCGATGATGCAGGAAAAAACACTTGTTGACATTAGAGATATTTCCGTTTCAGGCGCTAAATCTCCCGCGCTCGACGAGGTTTGCCGCGCGTTGCAATCAGCGGGAGAAGATACGGTCGTCATTATTTTCTTCCGTTCGGACGAACTTGTTTTTGACTATCGCACAGAGCAGTCGGCTATATTCAGAAAACTCTCGGCTGTGGCAAAACCGATAAATTTCGACATTTTGCCCGACGCAAAACTCTCGGCATGGATAAAAAAACTTTTGTCTGAAAGAAAACTCACCATCACTCCCGCCGCGATCTCCGTTCTGCTCGATATGTGCTCGCGCAGAATGTACGCTATACTGGGCGAGGTTGAAAAACTTTCGGCATATAAAAAATTCGCAGGCGGCAGCACGGAAATTACAGACGCTGACGTAAAAGCCGTATGCACGCAGAACGCAAAAGACGAAATTCCGTTTGCAATGTCAGACGCGGCTTCAAGGTGGAGTTTAAAGGAGATACTCGGCGTATTTGAGGTCGCACGCGACAGACAGGACGAACCGCTGACGGTGGTGGCGCAGCTCGGCAGAATATACACGGAGATGCTAAGAGTAAAAGCCGCGCTCGACGCCGGCATGACGCCGACGGCGACGGCAAAAGCACTTGGTATGAACGAATACCGCGCGGGGCTTGTTTGCAATTCCGTAAAGAACGTGCCGGTCGGCGTAATTGAAAACGCGGTGCTTCTGACATATGAAACGGACGTAAAGCTGAAAAGCACGCAAACCGATAAGTGGGTGTTGCTCGATGAGCTTGCGGCAAAAATATATACGCCGAAATCATTGAGGGGGCAAGATGCTTAACATTCCTATACCTATAATCGTCGAGGGTAAATACGACAGGGAAAAGATACTTTCCGTGGCGAACGCCACCGTTATTACAACCGACGGTTTCGGAATTTTCAATAAAAACGAAAAACGCGCGCTTATTCGCCGACTCGGTGAAAAGCACGGCGTAATCGTCATTACCGACAGCGACGGAGCGGGGCTGGTGATAAGAAATCACGTTCATGCCGTACTGCCGAAAGATAAAATCTTCGACGTCTACACGCCCGAAATTCAAGGCAAAGAAAGGCGCAAGGCGGCTCCGTCCAAGGCGGGGTTGCTCGGGGTTGAGGGCATGGACAAAGAATGGGTAATAAAGGCGCTTGCACCTTTCTCGACCGGAGCCCCCGAGAAAACGTCGTCCTTCACGAAAACAGATTTTTACCTGCTCGGGCTTTCCGGCGGGGAGGAAAGCGCAAAAAAACGCGCGGCTTTGGCAGAAAAACTATCGCTGCCTACAAACCTTTCCTGCTCGGCGCTGATAGAGGCGATAAATCTCACAGTTTCACAAGAGGAATCGGAGCAAGCCTTAAAAGAAATATCCGGCGGGCAAGAGCTGAAATAAAATCTTATAAATCTTCGCAATATAGAATTGCGGTATATGTTTTTGCTTTTTTCAAATAAGCGAAATATACGGGTAAAAACCGAAAACAAAAAGGAATTTTTAAAAATGATAAAAGCCATAAATAAATTTGTCGATAAAGTTCTGACATCTCTTCACCTTATAAAGTTCCGCGAGCAAATTCTTTATATTATCGTCGGCGGCATGACAACGGTCGTCGATTGGGTTATTTTTACATTGTTTGCACTGTTTGTGCCGAGCGTAGGCGGCGAATTTATAAAGAGAATTTCGCCAAACATCCTCGCATACGCCGTCGCGTGGCTGGGCGCCGTGATATTCGCATATTTTCTCAGCAGAATCTTCGTTTTTAAAGAAACCGGCGAGAAAATTCTCACACAATTTGCAAAATTCTTCGGTTCTCGCGTGATAACGCTCGTTTTCTCGATTATCGGCGACATGCTGCTCAGCGGCGAATATGCCATAATCAAAATACCCAACCCGTGGATAGCGAAACTTATCATCTCCGTCGTCGTAATTATCGTAAACTATATAACAAGCAAGCTCGTTGTGTTCAACAAAAATAAACGGCAGCCGACAAAGGACGCGATCTCCGACGACAGCGGCGAAAACGATATGTCATCTCAAAGCGCGTCGGAAGAAGAAAAAACATCTGCCGCGCCTGAAATCGAAGAAAAACCGGAGGAGAAAAATGACTGATCCTCACTCGCTGGGCGGGGCGGCGCTCGCGTATATCGGAGACGCCGTACTCGAGTTACTTATAAGAGAAAAGCTCATCGCTTGCGGGGTTACCGACACAGGCAAGCTGAGCGCGAAAGCGCAAACGCTCGTTTGCGCCCCGGCGCAAAGTGAACGGCTTGAAAAAATCCTCCCGTGCCTTACAGAAGAAGAAAACGCCGCGTTTCACCTTGGCAGAAACCACAAAACGCAAGCAAAACCGAAACATTCATCCGTTATGGAATACCGTCGCGCAACGGGGTTCGAGGCGATTTTCGGCTGGGTATATATGAGCGGAAACAACGAGCGAATGCGAGAGCTTTTCTCGCTTGCTTTTGACGAAAGCGATTTTTCAAATATTCTTTGATTTTTTCGCCCTTATCCCAAAGCGTCAGCCAAATAAAAACTCTTCTCATCGCGCTAAAAAAGCGAATGAAGAGTTTTTCGCACAGAATTTAATATTATAAGCACTTTGAAAGTAATATTTTTTGTCGAAAACAGCATTTAAAATCACCTTTTCAAGTTTTTTCAGACGCCCTCGCTTTCTGTTAAAGCGCTTTGAATCGCGTACATTTAAAACTACACATAATATAATTATATATTAAATAAAAATACTTGCAAAAATATTTTTGTTGTGATATAATCTCATTTGTAATAAATAAAAGCTGAGAAGATGCGGCTTTTTTGCAAAAACGGTAAAGAGAACGCCCGCCGCGGCTGAGAACGGACGTACCGCAGGCAAAAAATTCGCCTTTCGCATCGGAGCTTTCCGCGTGAAACAGAGTAGCGCGGAACGGTCATGCCGCCGTTATCGGCAAAGAGTGTCCGCATTCGTGCGGAAACACGGGTGGTACCGCGGAGTGTTGCTTCGCCCTGTATGAGGGCGAAGCATATTTTTTTGCTTATCACCTGAAAACGAAAACTATTTGAAAGGACATACAAAATGAAAGAACTGCTTGAAAAAATCTGGCAATCGGCACTCGCCGCCATAGAGTCGGGCAACGACGCGGAGTCGCTGAGGATCCGTTTCCTCGGTAAAAAAGGCGAGCTTACCGCCGTCCTTCGCGGAATGGGCGCCCTCTCGCCCGAAGAACGCCCGAAGATGGGGCAACTTGTAAACGAGATGAGAGAAAAGATAGAAAACGCTATCGCCGAGAAAGCCGCAAAAGAAAAAGAGGAGGCGCTTAAAAACAAGCTCCTCTCGGAAAAAATCGACGTAACGCTCCCCGGCAACGACCTCTCGGTCGGTCACCGTCATCCGATTGCCGAAACCGAAAAAATGATGCGCGATATATTCATCGGCATGGGCTTTTCAGTAGTCGAAGGGCCTGAGGTAGAATACGATTATTACAACTTCGAGGCTCTCAACCTGCCGAAGAACCACCCCGCGCGCGACACACAGGATACGTTCTATATTACCGACAACATCCTGCTCCGCTCGCAAACGTCACCCGTTCAGGTCAGAGCTATGGAAAACTCCAAGCCGCCGATAAGAATCATCTCACCCGGCAGAGTTTACCGTGCCGACCCCGCCGACGCAACCCACTCTCCGATATTCCATCAGTGCGAGGGACTTGTCGTTGACAAGGGAATCACGATGGGAGATCTCAAAGGCGTGCTTGAATTGTTCGCAAAGAAAATGTTCGGCGAGGATACCCGCATTCGTTTCCGTCCGCATCACTTCCCGTTCACAGAACCGTCGGCTGAGGTTGACGTTTCCTGCTGGGAATGCGGCGGCAAGGGTTGCCGTCTTTGCAAAGGCGAGGGGTGGATAGAAATACTCGGCGCGGGAATGGTACACCCGTTCGTTCTTTCAAACTGCGGCATAGATCCAAACGTTTATTCCGGCTTTGCATTCGGAATGGGCATCGAGCGCGTTGCGCTTTGCCGCTTCGGCATAGACGATCTCCGTTTGCTTTATGAAAACGACGTTCGCTTCCTTGAACAGTTCTGAGAAAGGAGAAACAGCACATGATACTTTCACTTAATTGGTTAAAAGATTTCGTTGACGTCACCGACGTTGACGTAAAAAAATTCTGCGACGACATGACTCACACCGGCTCGAAAGTAGAGCAGTTTGAGCTTCTCGGAGAAGAAATACAAAACGTTAAGGTTGGTCTTATCGAAAAGATAGAACAGCACCCCGACGCCGAGCGCCTTGTTATTTGTCAGGTGAACGCAGGGGAAAAGACGATACAGATCGTCACCGCCGCGAAAAACGTATTCGAGGGCGCGCTTGTGCCCGTATGTTATTGCCCCGACGGCGAAAAACGCGTGGCAAAACTCGCGGGAGGTATGGAAATCAAAACGGGCAAGCTCCGCGGTGTGCTTTCTGAGGGAATGTTTTGCTCCATCGCCGAGCTCGGCCTTGATCTTCACGATATGCCCGGCGCACCGACAGACGGAATACTCATTCTCAACGATATAGTTGAATGCAAACCCGGCGACGACATATGCGACGTGCTGAAAATGCGCGACACGGCGGTTGAATTTGAGATAACGCCCAACCGTCCCGACTGTCTTTCCGTCATCGGCCTTGCAAGAGAAGCCGCCGTCACTTTCGATCGCAATCTTACCATTCCGGCGCCCGTCATAAAAGGCGCGGGAGGAGATTTGCGCGACTACGTCAGCGTAAGTATTGAAAGCGATAAATGCTCGCGCTATTGCGCCAAGGTCGTCAAAAACGTAAAAATCGCCCCCTCGCCGCTTTGGATGCGTATGCGTCTGCGCGCCGCGGGCGTTAGACCTATAAACAATATAGTTGACATTACAAACTATGTAATGATCGAATACGGTCAGCCGATGCACGCCTTCGACTATGCGTGCCTTGACGGCAGCCACATAACCGTAAGAACAGCCGAAGACGGTGAAATATTCAAAACTCTGGACAATACCGACCGCACGCTTTCGTCGGATATGCTCGTCATTGCCGACAGCAAAAAACCCGTCGGCATCGCGGGCGTTATGGGCGGAGCAAACAGCGAAATCAAAGACGACACCGCAACGGTGGTGTTCGAGTCCGCCTGCTTTGACGGCGCGTCCGTTCGTATCACGGCAAAGAAACTCGGCATGAGAACCGAAAGCTCCTCGCGTTTTGAAAAAGGTCTCGATTGCGAAAACTGCATGGGTGCGGTCGAGCGCGCATGCCAACTCGTCGAGCTTCTCGGCGCGGGCGAGGTCGTCGGCGGAACGATCGACGTTTACCCCGTCAAAAAACCACTTGCCACCGTCGCTTTTGAACCCGAAAAGATCAATCGCTTCCTCGGGATATTCCTTTCTCCCGACGAGATGAAAAAAACGCTTGAAAAGCTCGAATTCAAGGTCGAGGGCAGCGTCATTACCGTTCCGTCATTCAGAGATGACGTCAGATGTATGAACGACGTAGCGGAAGAAGTTGTTCGTATTTACGGCTACAACAACATAGCGTCAAGCTCTATCGTCGCGTCCATGACTCAGGGCGGAATGAGCGACAGCCGCGTGTTCAGAGAAGAAATGAGCGACCTGCTCTGCGGGCTTGGGCTCAATGAAATATATTCTTTCTCGTTTATTCCGGCGCGCCTTTATACAAAATGCGGCATGGCGGAAGATGATGTAAGAAGAAAATCTGTCGAGATAGCAAACCCCTTCGGCGAGGACACAAAGACGATGAGAACAACGTCTATCCCGTCAATGCTCGAAGTGCTCGACCTCAACAGTTCAAGAAACGCCAAATCCGCTTCGCTTTACGAAATGGCAAAGGTTTTCATACCGAGAGAAAACGTCGTCACGAACATTCACGGACTTGAAGGCACTCTCCCCGACGAAAGAATTAAAATATCGATCGGCTTCTATGGCGCGGGTGACTTTTTCAGAATGAAAGGCATTTGCGAGGAGATCCTCAAAAAAGCCGGCATCAAAACCGCAAAATATGTGGCAAATCAATCCGACCCGACGTTCCACCCCGGCAGATGCGCCGATATAGTTTTAGGCGATACAGTCCTTGGCACGTTTGGCGAGCTTCACCCCGTTGTTGCTGAAAACTACACGTTCTCCTGCCCGGTTTATGTGGCTGAACTTGACCTTGCGCTTATATTTGAAAATTCTTCGCTTGAAAAAGAATACACACCGCTTCCCAAATTTCCCGCTGTCACGCGCGACTTCTCGCTCGTTTGCGACGAGGAAACCGAGGTTGGAACACTTGAAGAAACGATGCGCATGGGCGGAGTTAAAATACTTGAAAACATCACGCTTTTCGACGTTTACCGCGGCAGTCAGCTTCCCACAGGCAAAAAGAGCGTCAGCTTCTCCGTCACACTTCGTTCTCCCGACCATACGCTTACGGTCGAAGAGGCGGACAAGGCGACAAAGAAGATACTCGGCGCGCTCGAACACAACCTCGGCGTAACGATACGCTCTTAAAATCTTGACAATTTCAAAAGTCATATTATTATAATCTCGTAAATATTTTTCGGAGGAACAGTCAAATGTATTACAGAATAAATATTGCCGGAAAAAATAGAGATCTTCCGCTTTGCAAAGTGACCGACGATCTTTATATAGGCGCGTTTGTAATGTTCGGTGACGTTGAAATAACAAAAGTAGCCGCAAAGGCGTTGCTTGAAATCACCCCCGAGCACGACATAATGATAACAGCCGAAAGCAAAGGCATACCGCTTCTTTATGAAATGGCGCGCCAGAGCGGCGAAAACAACTATGTTCTTGCGAGAAAAGCCCCCAAGCTCTATATGCAAAACGTATTTTCCGCAGAGGTAAAATCTATCACCACTGCTGCCCGCCAGACGCTTTATCTCGACGGCAACGACGCCGCCGCAATGAAAGGCAAGAGAGTCGTCATCGTTGACGACGTCATAAGCACCGGCGAGTCGCTCCACGCGCTTGAAGAGCTCGTAAACAAAGCCGGCGGAATCATTGTCGGTAAGCTCTGCGTTCTTGCAGAGGGCGACGCCGCCAAGCGCGACGATATTCAATTCCTTTCATATCTGCCGCTTTTCAACGCCGACGGAACCGAAAAACCACTGTAAAAACAACTGACGGGCGGCTCATGCCGCCCGTTTAGGCATTTTTGTAATATTGTCGGGCGTTTGCCGCGGCACACATTTTTCATCATGTGTTTTCCTTGCGCAAAAACGTATTTTTGGCATAAACTATGTTACAAAAGCCGCTTTTGTGCCGAAATTCTCATCGGCTTTCGGCATTTTCACTTAATCCGATTTTCAGGAGGAACATAAATGAACGCACAAATAAACAAATATATCGACGATCACGTTTCCGAAATGGTGACCACTCTGTCAAAACTGGTGTCAATTCCAAGTGTAAAAAGCAAACCCGCCCCCGGCATGCCATATGGCGAGGAATGCGCGCGCGTGCTCGACGAAATGCTTAAAACAGCAGATTCTTTCGGTTTTGTCACCGAAAACCATTCAAATCGCGTCGGAACGATAGACCTCTATCCCGCATTGCCGCCAACACTCGGCGTACTATGCCATCTTGACGTCGTCCCCGCGGGCAACGGCTGGAAAACTCCTCCGTTTACTCTCTTTATGGAAAACGGCAAACTCTACGGCAGAGGTTCCACCGACGATAAAGGTCCCGCCGTATGCGTGCTTTATGCATTGAAAGCCATAAGAGATTTAAAAATACCGCTCAGCCAAAACGTGCGTTTTATCGTCGGAACGGATGAAGAAAACGGATCGAGCGACCTCGCATGGTACAAAGCGCGTCACAAACTCCCGCCGTATGTTTTCACCCCCGACGGCAGCTATCCCGTAATAAACATCGAAAAAGGGATGATACGCGGCGAAATCTCCGCATTCTGCAAATGCGAAGCAGAAAAAACGATATTAAACCTCAATGGCGGAACGGTAATCAACGCCGTACCCGAAAAGGCGACGGCAACCGTGGCGGGCTTCTCTGACATTGAACTCAAACTCGCCGCGCAAAACACAGGTGCGCCGAGTATGTTCTCTTTCTCCGTCGACGGCAACAAAACCGTTATAACATCATCAGGCAAAAGCGCGCACGCGTCAACTCCCGCCGAAGGCAAAAACGCGATTACTGCCCTTTGCAGCCTGCTCGGAAAGCTCCACACCGACGACGATACTGCAAAAATGTTTGCTTCTCTTTCTCATCTTTTCCCGTTCGGAGAAACCGACGGAACGTCGCTTAAAATCAAAACGTCCGACGAAACGTCAGGCGCGCTTACGGAAGTTCTCAGCATCATTAATTTCAACGGCTCAAAACTTTTCGGCAAGTTCGATATTCGTTTCCCTGTCTGCACTTCATGCGACAAGCTCCGCACAAAACTCGAAAAGGCTTTCTTGCAAAAGGGCTTTACTTTGTCCGATTTTTCCGGCTCCGAACCGCATATGGTTGACGAAAATTCCCCGTTTATCAAAACACTTATCTCCGTTTATGAGGAAGCCACCGGCGCTCGCGGCGGTTGCATCGCTATCGGCGGCGGCACCTATGTTCACGAAATCGACGGCGGCGTTGCTTTCGGCGCGGAATTTATCGGTGAAGAC
>JAFSRI010000029.1 GCA_017446155.1 Clostridia bacterium
GGCGCGGGCGGGAAAAGAACGGCTGTTAAACACTATTTTTGATTTCATAAAGCCCCTCAAAAAACTTTTTTTATCATTTTATCACACCGTTGGATTTTTTTCAATGCAATCTTAATATTTGATTATATACTTGATTTATTTACGGTAATGTGCTATTATGTATTTGTAAAATTTTTTGTAAAAACGGAGAGTTTTTTATGAACATTATAATAGTAGGCGGGGGAAAACTCGGTTCTGCTCTTGTTGATTTTCTAATAAAAGAAGGCCATGACATAGCGCTTATTGACACAAATTACAACACAGTGGAAAGTCTTGTGGGTAAATATGATATTTTGGGTATTTGCGGAAACGGCGCAAACGTGGAAACGTTGCGTGATGCCGGCATCGGAAAAGCGCAAATTCTAATAGCCGCAACACCTTCCGACGAGGTAAATATTCTTTGCTGTCTTGAAGGAAAAAAACTCGGCGCGCATCATACGATTGCAAGAGTAAGAGCACCGGAATATTCAAAACAGCTCGTTTTCATGAGGAAAGAACTCGGAATAAGCATGGTTGTAAACCCGGAGCTCGAAACTGCCGCCGAAATATTCAGAATGATACGTTCTTCAAGAACGCTTAAAATTGACAGCTTTGCAAAAGGAAGAGCCGATATTGTTGAAATAAAAATAGCGGATGATTCTCCTTTTGCCGGGTTACAACTTCTTGACATCAATAACAAATTCAAATTCAAGGTGCTCGTTTGCGCCGTTCAAAGAAACAACGAGATATTCATCCCCGACGGACGTTTTCGCATTGAGGCGGGCGACAAAATAAGCGTTACGGCGTCCCCTTCCGAGCTTGATTCGATGTTCAAACTTCTCGGATATACAAAACAGCGCGTTCGTTCGGTGCTTATCGTAGGCGGCGGCACAATAGCAATTTATCTTGCGCAGCAGTTGATCGAAAATAACATAAGGGTAAAAATACTCGAAATGTCGGAAAAACGATGCGAAGAGTTGAGCGAAAAATTGCCGAAAGCGACAATCATCAACGGTAACGGCTCCGACGAGTCGCTTCTCAGCGAAGAAGGCGTTGAAAAATATGACGCATGTGTGGCACTTACCGGAATCGACGAAGAAAACATTGTCATCTCCCTGTATGCAAAAGCAAAGAAGATACCGACAATAATTTCAAAAGTCAACAATTCGTCGCTTTTGAGAATGATAAACTCTCTCACGCTTGAAAACACCATCTCACCAAAGCAAATCACATCAAACCATATCGCACGATATGTCCGCTCAAAGCAAAACGATCACGGCGCGTCGGTTCAAACGCTGTATAAACTTGTGGAAAATCAAGTTGAAGCCGTTGAATTTATCGTTTCAGACAACGAAAAATGTATAGGCATCCCGCTGAGAAATTTGAAATTAAAATCCGGAATACTTATCGCCTGCATCGTCCGCGGAGGAAAAACGCTTATCCCGGGAGGCGACGACACGATAGAAATAAACGACAACGTAATTGTTGTTTCAAACGGATTGTATCTGAGAACTCTAAGCGAAATTCTTGCATAACGGAGAAAACAGATGAATTATAAAATGGTTTCGTATCTGCTGGGGCAGATATTCAAATTGGAAGCGGCACTACTGCTGCTTCCGTTCGCCGTTTCGCTTATATACGGCGAAAATTTGATTTTGGCTTTTGCAATTCCCTTTTTGATTCTCGTCGCCGTCAGCATACCGCTGACGATAAAAAAGCCGACAGACAAGCGTTTTTACGCAAAAGAGGGGTTTGTTGTCGTTGCATTTTCGTGGATATTGCTTTCACTTATAGGCGCTTTGCCGTTTTACATAAGCGGCGAGGTACCCTCGTTTATCGACTGTTTTTTTGAAACTGCGTCAGGATTTTCTACTACCGGTGCCACGGTTATAAACAACGTCGAGGCGCTTTCAAAGGGACTTTTGTTTTGGCGTAGTTTCACACATTGGATAGGCGGCATGGGAGTTCTGGTGTTCGTGCTGGCGATTTTCCCGCAACAGGAAACTCAGTCGATCTTCCTTATGAAAGCCGAATCTCCCGGACCTCAGGTAGGCAAGATCGTTTCAAAACTGGCGATCACCGCGCGCATCCTTTACGGTATATATATAGTGATGACCGTGGTGGAATTTATAATGCTTGTCTGCGGCGGAATGCCGGTGTTTGACAGCATTTTAAATTCATTTGCGACAGCCGGAACGGGCGGATTTGCGATAAAAAACGGCGGCATTGCCGATTACAGACTGCTTGAAGGATGCAATTATATATATTGCGAATACGTCATATCTGCGTTTATGATACTCTTCGGCGTAAACTTCAATATTTTCTATCTTATACTTATCGGTAAGGCGAAGAGCGCACTTAAAAACGAGGAATTTCTCGTTTATCTCGGTGTGATAATCGCATCAGTCGCGGCAATCACAATAAACACCGTAAACATCTATTCAACGTTTGAAGAAACATTCCGCACTTCTCTTTTCCAAGTAGCGTCCATTATTTCGACAACAGGCTTTTCCACAACCGACTACGACCTGCTTTGGCCGCAACTATCAAAGACGATAATCATTATTCTTATGTTTTTCGGCGCAAGCGCAGGCTCAACAGGCGGCGGAATAAAAATAGCACGTATTATAATTTTGCTCAAAACCGCAGTTGCCGAAATTCGCAGGACAGCATCGCCTCACGCGGTAATATCCGTCAAATACGAAGGCAAGCCGATTGAAAAAAAGATTTTACAAAGTACAAGCGCATATCTAATTGCTTATTTGCTTATGCTCATTCTGTCGGTCATCGCCGTGAGCATATTTGACAATTTCGATTTGGAATCGACGTTTACCGCAGTTCTTTCGTGTCTTAACAATATCGGCCCCGGAATGAAAGCGTTCGGCCCGACGTGCAGTTTTGCGTCGCTGAGCGCAATATCGAAGATCATTCTTTCTTTCGACATGATAACAGGCCGTTTGGAACTCTTCCCCGTGCTTATTCTGTTTTCAAGAAAAACATACAGAAACTGAACCGCATTAATAACATGTCAAACGCAAATTTGCCGTTTGCATAATGCAAAGGAGAAAATGATGAAAAAAGCTGTTTCGCTTATTTTGATAAGTGTTCTCGCCTTTACGTTTTTCGCTTGCACAACGGTGAGTGAAAACACTGAAACAACGACAAAAACACAGCCGCAAACCGTTGTTACGACATTTTCCGACACATTGTCGACGACACCGGAAACGACGTCAACCGTCGCAACTTCGTATTCCGAAACAACATCTCAAACGACTCAAACGACATTGCAGGAGCCGAAAATAATCGTCGGTAAAAAGAAAACCGTAACCGAAAGCGAACTCTACGACAAGCTACTCGGCAGTTGGATAGGTCAAATGGTCGGCGTTTCATGGTGTGCCACGACGGAATTTGCCGCAACCGGCAATATAATGCCGCTTTCAAGAATACCCGCTTGGAACCCGGAAAAAATGATTGAGGAGGGATTTAAGCAGGACGACGTTTATGTTGAGATACCGTTTTTACAAGCGATGGAAAAATACGGCTACGACTGTCCCCCGGAACTGCTCGGTGAAGAATTTGCCGACACGTCGTTCCCTCTTTGGCACGCAAACGGAGCCGCAAGGACAAACCTTCAAAACGGAGTCGAATATCCGTATAGCGGAAGTTATCTCTACAACGACCATTGCGGCGACCTGGATTTTCAGATTGGCTGCGATTTTCTCGGCTCTATGTACCCGGGAATGATAAATGAGGCGGCAAAGCGCGCGTATGACGTCGGGCATTTGATAAATTACGGCGACGGAGTATACGGCGCGGTGTTCGTTTCGGCAATGCATGCGGCGGCTTATTCAGCCGATTCGATTGAACAGATCGTAAGATACGGGATTGACGTTATACCTCAAAACACCAATTTCAGAGATGCGCTTGAAACAGTATGGGATTGTTTCAAAGACGGCAAAACATGGGAACAGACGTGGAATATACTTCAAAGCAACGAAAAATGGGCAAACGACGACTGCGTTTCGTTTGCTTCCAGCTCTGCAAACATAAGCGCTACGCTTAATTCATCATATATTGCCATAGGGCTCTTATACGGCAAGGGCGATTTCTACGACACCGTCATTATTTCATGCCTCTGCGGGCAGGACAGCGACTGCAACCCTTCGTCCGCGGCGTCGGTATTGGGGACATATCTCGGCGCGTCGAAGATACCGAGCATTTATACCGAAGGATATAAAAACACGGCTTATGTTTTCAGAAATACGCTCTGCACATTCGACGATGCTGTGAGCATAAACTTTGATTTGATGAAAGAAGTTTTGCAAGATTACAGCCTGATGACCGATGCGGACGCCGAATGGAACATACCTGCATCCGAGGAAGTTACAGCTGTTCCGTTCGAGCAAAAACCCGACGGATTTTACGTTCAAGTGCAGGTTTTCGGCATTTACGATCTTAAAGTTACGGTAAACTGCATTCCTCACAACGGCGAAATAAAAACATCAAAGATAGATTTCGGCGACGGAACAAGCACGGATGATCTCTCAACAGAGCATACATATCTCGCCCCTGGCAAATATACCGTAACGGCTGAGTTTGAGAGCGTCAACGGTGAAAAATTCACCGTTTCACAGGTGAAAACCATAAATAAAATCCATAAACTGAATTACACCCCCATCTGCACCGTAACCGCCCCGACAGGACGCGGCAGTCACGATTTAAGCATCATTTGCAATGGGTTTGTCCCCGGCAAAGGCGACGCGGAATCAATGTATATGTTCACAACGCGCGACAGCGACGCATCGCGTCAATCGATATATATAGGACTTGAATTTGACCGTAAGGCGACGCTGAGCTCAGTCGAATTCGTTGAGGGAATGCATCTGCCGAACGGAGGTTGGTTTGTAGGAGAACCCTCGGTTGAAGTAAAAATAGACGGCGAGTGGAAAAAGGCGGACATTGCGGGAGTTTTCCCGGAATATCCAAGCGAAGAAGAAATAGTATCTTCATTAAGTTATGAAACATATCTGTTCTCTCTCGCCTCCCCCGTCGTGTGTGAAGGTGTACGTTTTGTCGGAAAACCGGGCGGCTCAGCCGGCTTTGTAACAGTTTGCGAGATAACCCCCATTATTACGGAGCTAAATTGATTTTTAAACAATATTGCCGTACATTTTCACATTGCATTGACAAATGAAATTAAAAATGGTATAATAAAAACATAAATCAAGGAGGTATTTCAGTATGAAAAGAAGGACACTTGCTTTATTTGCCGGATTTTTATCGGCGATAATCATTCTATCTGCCGTAGGTTGCTCTGAAAAAAAGCCGAGCGACACATCCGACACAACAACCACCGCTGCAACCACGGCTGCCGGTATATCAGTAAAAGAATTTGTTGACGAAAGCGAAGATAAAGTTGCTGAGAGAACGGTAACGTTCGGTGAAGGTGAAACAGTTATAAAATATGTAAAAACAGAAGTTTTCGACGATCTTAATCAAAAATTTGACGTTTATTCAAACGGCGAAGATGAATACAGATACATATTTAACACAGATACGCTGAATCAAATCACAATAGCAAAATTCAGCACTGCTCAAACGGCGGGAGAGGCGCAAAGCGTCGCACGTGATTTCATTCGCAACGGAGTAAAATATTCCGTAAAATATCAAGCGGACGTCACCGAAAACGACAATTACTTCAAAGTTGTTTTCACAATAAGCAGCGATGAAAGTCTTGCGATCGTAAAAGACCCTGCGTTTAAAGAAATTACGGCATTCATACCAAAGGTGACAACCCTTGCAACATTTGCTTTTGAAGAAAACTGACATAAAAAGAGCGGCTTGAAAACAAGCCGCTTTATTTTTTTATTCGCCTATCCGTTTTACAAGGAACGGTATCGCTTGCTCGAAATTCACGCCATAGTCGCGCCCATTTTTATCTTCAAGCGTAAGTTTGATACACTCAACCGTATAGTCCGTCGCTATTTTCAATGACTCATTGACGGTATATCCGCGCGAAACAGCCCCTGTAAACGTTGAAGCATAAATATCGCCCGTTCCGTGGTAAGCCGCCGGCAGGTGTTCTCTGTCATAATAGAAATATTCGCCGCTTTTGCCGTCGAGCGCCATGACGCCCACTCTGCCCTCTTCGAGCGAAACACCGGTGATTACAGCCGTCTTTGCACCGAGAGCACACAGGCGTTGCAGAAGCACCTTTATATCGCTTTCGGTGTAGCTTGCACCTATGTAATCTTCGCCAAGCATATACGCCGCCTCCGTCAGGTTCGGCAAAATAACGTCTGCCTTACCGCATAGTTTTGCCATAGAGAACGCAAACTCCTGTGAAAATCCTTTATAAAGTTTGCCGGCGTCGCCCATGACCGGATCTATGATAATAAGGTTATCGTTCGTTTTAAAATCATCAAAAATATTGTCAACGAGCGCAAGCTGTTCAAACGACCCGAGGTAGCCGGTGTAAATGGCGTCAAAATCTATTTTTTCCTTTTTCCAATGTTCGGTTATGGGCGTGATCTCGCCCGTAAGATCATGAAATGTAAAGCCGGAAAACATCGTGTGTGTTGACAAAACCGCGGTAGGTATCACAGCCGCCTCTACCCCCATGGCTGAAATTATGGGAAGCGCGACTGTAAGCGAGCATTTGCCGACGCACGAAATATCCTGTATTGTCAAAATTCTTTTCATAATAGTTTTCTCCGTTAAATCAATGCATTTTATTCTAACATATATTTGCGCCGCATTCAATATAAAAAAGCAAAATAACAGTTTTTATAGTAGTTTTTCTTTTTTATCTGTTTTATCCGATTGGCGATATATTTAACTACCCATTCGGTAGGCAATCATTATATATCTTTTTAAAACATTTGTCAATAGTATTTTGCTCTGTCAACATCTTTTTGAATTTTTTTACTTTAACTTAGTAAAAATATTCAAAAGCAAACGACGTTTTTTGCCTATAAGAAAACAAATTTATAAGTTTTTAAGTACGAAAAAACACATCGAAAAGCATTAAGAGGCATAAATTATAAAATCGAGTAAAATATTGACATTCACAGGCAAATGTGATAATATTTATAAGTCAAATTTGACAGGTGAGTTCGGAACCATCCTCACTCAAATAAAAACTAAGGAGAAATAGAATAATGAACAAAAAAACAAGATTTGTCGTTTATGCCGCTGTGATCGCGGCGCTTTACGTCGTTTTGACGCTGGTAGCCGCGTCGTTTGACCTCGCGTCATACGAGGTGCAGATGCGTCTTTCGGAAGCATTATGCATTCTGCCCATTTTTACGCCCGCGGCGATTCCGGGGCTTTTCATCGGATGTCTGCTGTCAAACATCATAGCCGGCGCAGGTCCTTGGGATATTGCCTTCGGCCCTATTGCTACGCTTATAGGCGCTGTGGGTACTTATCTTTTGAGAAAAATTGCACTGAGCAAAAAGTGGACAGTGCTTTTGGCGTCTGTTCCCCCGATTGTTGCAAATGCGCTTATCATCCCGTTTGTTTTGGCATACTCGATAGACGCCAAGTTCTCAATACCGATGCTTATACTTACCGTCGGTTTAGGCGAGGTTATCGCGTGCGGAGTATTCGGAACCGCGCTCGCATTCGTGCTTAAAAAATACGGGAAACGCATAGGGCTTGAAACCGGCGAGCAAGAAAATAAAGAAGCAAAGGAAGAATCCAAATAATTATGAAAAAGACCGTAATACAAAGATATGCCCGCCTTATCGCGCAAAAAGGCGTTAACATTAAAAAAGGCGACGAAGTAATTGTTCGCGCGGCAATAGACCAGCCCGAATTTATAAAATATGTCGTCGAAGAATGTTACAAAGCCGGCGCAAAGAAAGTGACAGTAGACTTTTCATATCAACCTATATCAAAGCTCGACTACCGCTATCGTTCCCTCAAAACGCTTTCATCAATGGAAGACTGGGAAATAAAAAAACTCGAACGCAGAAGCGAAACGTTGCCGGCGATGATCTATATCGAATCCGAAGATCCCGACGGACTTGCCGGGATCGATCAAAGCAAGGTTTCAAAAGCCCATCAGGCAAGATATAAAATAACAAAGCCGATTACCGACAAAATGGAAAATCGCTATAAATGGTGCATTGCGGCGGTACCCGGTGAAAAATGGGCTAAAAAGGTATTCCCGCATTTAAAGAAAAACGCCGCGGTCGAAAAACTGTGGGAAATGATACTTTACACTTCTCGCGCGGACGGCGACGATCCCGTTCAGGCGTGGAACGAACACAATGCGTTTCTTCTTTCCCGTTGCGATTATCTCAACTCACTCGGAATAAAGAAGCTCCGCTATACGTCGTCAAACGGCACCGATTTCACCGTCGGCCTTATCGACGACGCGTTGTTCCTCGGCGGATCGGAAAAAACGATTGACGGCGAAGAATTTAACCCCAATATACCGAGCGAAGAGGTGTTCACTTCCCCGATGCGCGGTCAGGCGGACGGCGTCGTTTATGCAACACGCCCGCTTTCATACAGAGGTCAGCTAATAGAAAACTTTTCCATAACGTTCAAAGACGGTCAAGCAGTTGACGTTCACGCCGAAAAAAACGAGGAACTGCTCCGCCAAATGATAAATATGGACGAGTCCGCTTCTTATCTCGGCGAATGTGCACTTGTGCCATTTGATTCGCCAATCCGCAATTCCGAGGTCACGTTCCTCAATACCCTTTTCGATGAGAACGCTTGCTGCCATTTGGCATTCGGCGCAGGATTTGAAAACTGTATAAAAGATTATGAAAAATATACCCTTGAAGAATGTCGTCAAAAAGGTATCAACGATTCAATGATACATGTTGATTTCATGATAGGTTCCGAAGATCTCAACATTGACGCGATTACTCGCGACGGAAAAACTGTGGCAATATTCAGAAATGGTAACTGGGCATTCTGACTTACTTTTCTTTGTAAAGAAAAGTAAGCAAAAGAAACTTTGTATTAAAAAAGAATACCAAATTATTTTTGAATAAAAAACAAGCAATAAATGCTTTGGATAAAAAGAATACAAAATAGATTTTGAATAAAAATCAAGCAGTAAATGCTTTGGATAAAAAGAATACAAAATAAACTTTGTATAAAAAGAATGCAAAATAGATTTTGAATAAAAATCAAGCAACAAATGCTTTGTACTAAAAGAATGCAAAAAACTTTGTATAGAAAGAATACAAAATGGATTTTGAATAAAAAACAAGCAATGGATGCTTTTGATAAAAAAGTAAAGTAAGCAAAATCAAAATCTTACCGACATAATTATTAAAATTAAAGTTTCGTATTTTTAAATATCCAAAAGAAACATTAAGTTATCGAATATTTTGTTTTCCGCATATACAACAACAAAAATGATCCGAGAGTAAAACCTCTCGGATCGTGTTTGTTATTTATTTTTTGCAGCTTTTTTGGCGGCTTTCGCTTCTGCCTTGGCTTTGGCTTTCGCCTCTTTTTGTTTTGTTTTTTCACTTTTAAACCGTTCGGAAAGCGTTTCAAATTCATAATCTACATTTACTTTTTCCGGCGGAGTTTCAAGCAAAACGGGGTTTTTGAGATATTCCTGCATTCTTGCAAACGCGCGAGCATAATAACTGCCCGACGCTACTCTTTCGTCCATTACCACGCCGAGCGGCATCATATTTTCGAATATTATCTCGCCTTTTTTTCTTGTGGGAACCTCAACGTTATTGCCCATGGCCATAATAATTGACGTTGTTCCAAAGCCGTAAACGTGATGATAGATGTGGTTTGTTCTGATGCTCGCAAGGTTTGTAAACACAAGCGAATTGTGGAACGGGCTTGCCTCGATAATGGCTTTCGGCAACAAGCCGTGCTTATTCATTACTCTCAGGCATCCAAGTGCAAACCTGAACACAAACGCCGGAATTTTAAGCAGGATTTTGAATATCTTATCGGAATCGTTCGAACTGTCAACTTTGTTGTTTGCTTCAACGTATGAGTTGATGTTGTCGTTTATATCGAACACCGTGTCAAACAAATCGAATTTCATCTTGCTCATAGAGGGGTCCGCCTCCCCCGGGCGAAGCACTACCATGCCGACGGAAATATCATTGTGCGCATATATGCGGCTGTTTACAACAAAACGGTTCAGTTTATTAAACTCGGAAAGAGTTCTTACATATGCGGCTAAAATAACTGCCATATGGCTGATTTTATATCCGCGTTTTCTTGCGTCAATAACATAATTATGAACGGGTTCATAAGGCGCATAAACAGTTATCATGTTTTGTGCGTCATAGCGCTCTCTCATAAAATATGGCGCCAGCGAATACATGGGGTCGACGTTTTTAACAAGTTTGCCGTCTTTTCTCATAATACGCGTTTCCTTTCATTTAACGAAATTTATATCGCTATTCAAGATTGTATCATATATTTTCATAACATTCAAGTGGTTTTTATACTTTTTATTTACGGTTCATATCTATTATAAACCAACATATAAACTAATAAAAATTCTCATTAATTTGTAATTTTGTCAATCATATTGTACTCGGTAAATCTTTGTTTAGTTCGGATACTCATATTCAAATGAAGCCTTGTCGCTTTCAAAACAAAGAAGCGTCTCTCCGGCTATTTCAAGTTTATATGATGCACGGCACGACGCACTTTCGCGTATTATCCGCGACATTTCTCCTCTTGTCGGCGCTTTTAACGGCAACGCATGCTTTTCAATCAGCTTTGCCGTAAACTTCATTTTGCCCTGTTTTACAATAATTTCGCCATTCTCGATTTTTTCCTGTTTTGCGCCGAGATATGTCGCTATGCGATACTCTTTTCCGCCGAGATACACAACGCCTATTATACCGGTAAACCTGAACGGCCCGAACGGTATGTCTGCAATGCTTAACATAAGTGATCCGCCTTCAAAAATGCATTGCGTCCAAGAATAAACTTTCGGAAATGAATAACCTCGGTCGCCCTCGATATAGCCCGATGAGTTGTTGAAAACAAACTCTTCGCCGTTAAGCAATATTTTTCCGTTTACAGTATGATACATGCTGATCACGCTGTGTCTGCATTCCATAAAAGGTACAAAACGGAACGGTCCCATAATATCATATTTTATCGGCGTCCACAAGCCGTAAACAAGATTACCCGAAACGTCAATTCCCTCTTCATGCACGTCAAGTGTGATGCCCGATGTCGAAAACGTGCTGTTTCCAATCGAAACGTGAAAACCGTCTTTGCTCTTGTTGAATTTATTATACGGGTAAACGACGTTCCATGCGCCTGTATCTGTTATAAACTGTAACGAGCATGTCGGATTGTTATCCGCCGAATGATATGCGGCTATCACTGCAAGAGTTCTATCGCCCGACTGCGCTTTGAAATACCATCCGCAAAAATAATTTCTCATACCAAACCTCAAAATCAAATTTTACAAGCATATTATAATATGGTATTTATATAAATTCAAGAATATGCATTAAAAAACTTCTTATCGTTGACAAACTATCACAACAGGTATATAATAAATAAAAAAGAAAGGACATTTTAATATGAAAAAAATTGCTAAAATCATTTCAATAATGCTTGTTTTATGTGTTGCGGTTCTCGCGCTTGCTTCGTGTGCAAAAACGCTTTCCGGAACATACTCAAGTTCCGGTTCTTTGCTCGGCATCGCCGGCGGAAAAACGTCTTATACGTTTAGCGGTAATAAAGTAACGCTTACCGTGACAACGGAGATACTCGGTTCTTCATCGACCGATGAATACGCCGGCACATATGAGATAAAAGAAGCTACCGACGGAACACAGCAGATCACACTTACCTTTACCGACAGTGACGCGTCCTCATACAGCGGAACGTTTTCGTTTGCAGAAGGTAAAGACGACAACGGTGTTGCAACGGTTACGATAGGCAGACTGACATATACAAAAACAAAATAAGTTTCACCAAAACGGCGGCGTTGAAAAACGTCGCCGTTTTTATTTGCTGTTTTGGTTATTATGGATTAATTAGATGTTACATATATCAGTAATATAAAAATTGAAATATTTCACCGTAATGCCTTGTAAATTTTATATAAATATATTATAATATGACATATGTGGTTAAAATTCCATTCTTTTTGACTTTTTTCACCGTTGTTAAATTTTAATCAAACGCAAATAACATATCCCAACGTTATTTTGCCTTTTATAGAAAGGATGCAAAAATGAAACAAAAAACAAGAGTTTTAAGCATGCTTTTCGGCATGGCGCTTGTGCTGTCGATTCTTTTAGGCACGAGCATGCCGGCACAGGCAGCGACCAAAGCGCTCGCCGTAGGAACGACCTACAATATAGGCGACACCATTACCGTAAGCACGGAGGTCGTTATCCAAATCTACGGCACCTCCGATAGTTGGAGAGGATATTGCCAACCGGGTAGCTATAAGGTGCAAACACCCGTATACGGCCGCGATGGAAAAAAATGGTGGGAAGTTTCCGCTTGCGCAGGCTTTTTGTTTGATGGTTACAACGGCACCGAGAATGTCACGGGCATTAAATGCGTAGGCGGAGACGGCAAGTACAGCAATCCATACAGGTTTCAGCTTGTGATAGAAAAGGTCAATGTTTCAACCGTGACGCTTAACTTCTCAACCGCTACAGTCGCAAAAGGCGGTGATCCTCTCGCACTGACGGCTACCGTCTTGCCGAACAACGCAACGAACAAGAAAGTGCAGTGGAGCGTCGGCGGCACGAACGCCGCTGCTGTGAAGTTGTATACAAACAAACAGTGCACGACCGAGGTCGGAACGGGGGCTACCACAGCGACGACCGTTTATATAAAAGGCATATCGGTGGGTGATGCTGTCGTTACCGTTAAAAGCAATGATAACAATAATAAGTCCGCGTCATGCAGTGTTACGGTCACCAAGGCAAACCCGACTTATACCGTTCCCACAGGACTTACAGCCACATACGGCGATGCGCTTTCAAGCGTTACGCTTCCCGACGGCTGGAGCTGGGAAAACAGCTTGCAAACTGTCGGCAACGCGGGAACGAATACCTTCAAGGCGACGTTTACGCCGACCGATACCGATACCTACAACACAGTTACAGGCGTTGATGTTTCCGTGACTGTCGCCAAGGCGAACCAGACTTATACCGTACCTACCGGTCTTACAGCCAAATACGGCGATGCTCTCTCGAGCATTACGCTTCCTGACGGATGGAGCTGGGCAAACGGATTGCAGACTATCAGCAGCGTAGGAACAAACACATTCAAGGCAATCTTTACCACTACTGATACGAATAACTATAACACCGTTACCGACGTTGATGTTTCTGTGACTGTAAGCAAGGCGACTCCTTCATACACAGTCCCCTCGGAACTTACAGCCACATACGGTGATACGCTTTCGAGCGTTACGCTTCCCGACGGCTGGAGCTGGGTAAACGATAAACAGACTGTCGGCAACGCAGGAACAAACACATTCAAGGCAACCTTTACCCCGACCGATACCGATAACTACAACACCGTTACCGACGTTGATGTTTCCGTGACGGTAAGCAAGGCGAACCAGACTTATACCGTTCCAACAGGCATTACAGCAACATATGGTAATGCGCTCTCGAACATAACGCTTCCTGACGGATGGAGCTGGGCAAACAGCTCGCAGATTGTCGACAGCGTAGGTACAAGCACATTCAAGGCAATCTTTACTCCGACCGATACGAATAACTACAATATAGTTGAAGACATTGACGTTACGGTTAAAGTAAATCCCGCAAACATTACGCCGACTGTTTCCTTTGAAGGCTGGACATATGGTGAAAATGCAAAGACGCCGAGCGTGAATGGCAACACAGATAACGGCGACGTAACATATAGTTATGCGAAAAAAGGCAGCAGTGATTTCAGCAGCACCGTACCTACCGAGGCAGGTGAATATACCGTTAAGGCCGTTATTTCAGCGACAACAAACTACAACGGCGGCGAGGCAACGGCAGATTTTACGATCGCAAAGGCGAACCCGACTTACACCGTTCCTACAATAGCTCTTACAGCCACATACGGCGACGTTCTATCGAGCGTCACGCTTCCTGACGGTTGGAGCTGGGCTGACGGATCGCAGACTGTCGGCAACGCAGGGCAAAACACATTCAATATAATCTTTACTCCGACCGATACGAATAACTACAACATCGTTACCGGCGTTGAAGTTTCCGTGACGGTAAGCAAGGCAACTCCGGCACACACCGTTCCCACGGGACTTACGGCGACATACGGAGATACGCTCTCAAGCGTTACCCTCCCCACCGGCTGGAGCTGGGCTGACGGATCGCAGATTGTCGGCAACGCAGGAACAAACACATTCAAGGCAGTCTTTACCCCTACCGATACGAATAACTACAACACCGTTACCGACGTTGACGTTTCCGTTACGGTAAACAAGGCAACTCCGACATATACAGTTCCCACGGGACTTACGGCGACATACGGAGATAAACTCTCAAGCGTTACCCTCCCGACAGGTTGGGCTTGGGCAGACGCTGACGCAAGTGTTGGTAATGCGGGAACAAACACATTCAAGGCAACCTTTACCCCGACCGATACAGCGAACTACAAAACAGTTGAAAACATTGACGTAACGGTTAAAGTAAATCGCGCAAACATTACGCCGTCCGTTTCAATCGAAAGCTGGATATACGGCCAAGAGGCAAACAATCCTTCCGTAACGGGCAACGCAGGTAAAGGCGACATAACATATAGTTATGCGAAAAAGGGCAGCGATGATTTCAGCAACACCGTACCTACCAAGGCCGGTGAATATACCGTTAAGGCCGTTATTTCAGCGACAACAA
>JAFSRI010000030.1 GCA_017446155.1 Clostridia bacterium
AAAGCTTTGTAAGACAGACGTCCGTTTTATGTGGCTTCTTCAAGATATGAAAGCGCCGAGCCATATGACAATTGATAACTTCATGAATGATTGTCTTTCTGGCTCCATTGAGAGTATTCTCAGTGATATCAATGCATATATTTTTAATGCCGAAACTGTCGATTTGAATCACGTATATATAGATGGGACCAAAATCGTAGCAAATGCAAATAAATATAGCTGGGTGTGGAAGAAAAGCAGTTTAAAGAACAGAGATAAAACTTTTGCAAAAGTTACATTGCTACTAAACGCAATCAATGAAAGTCTTCTATGCTATAACGGTTTGTTGACGACTGAGTGATGAAACTTCAGCCGGCTTTTTAGATCCGACAAACATCCAATCAATGTTTCTTTGTTTTGTAACGGTTGACTTTTTGCCATTTAAAAATCACGCAATCTATGCTATACTGTCATTACTAAATTTGAAATGCCAAACTGGCAGAGCAAGTTAAGATTGGAGCCTTGCTATGAGCAATGATAAAACGAAAATCATTCTCGCGAATACCAATGAGCAGGGCACAGATGTCCTCAATATTCAAAGCTTAATTTACGTTTTTCGTGATAAACAGGCCGCAGCTTGACTTCCATAAGCACATTATATTAAAATCGAGAGGATTATTTAATGACTTTTTAACGTCTGAATAATTGAAGCGCCGCGAAAAAGAGGCGTACACCGACATTGCCAGGAGGCAGCTGTGAAAAAGCCGAATATATATTTCAGAATAATGTGCGTTGTGCTGGCGGCGTTGTGCGTCAGCGCGCTTGCATCGTGCAGGCGAGACGAAGAAGAACCGACAAACATCAGCACGTTCGTGATCGGAGACGACTCGTACGTCGGCATACCGGAGCCGATTGAGGTCTCCGAAAATTATATTTATTCATTCTTTAACGGACATTATACCGACTACGAAGATCCCTCCTCGGAAAGATGGGTCATTGATTTCAGCGACGCGCGCACGACGGGTATCGAAAAACTGCGCGGCGAAGTGCGGACGGACCTGATTCAGCTTAAAAATACCGATATTGACGGCTTGTTCCAAAAGGACGGAAAGTGCGTGGCATACGGCACGAAGCGCATGGTATACACGGAAAGGCCCTGGCTCATGCTGGTCGACGAGAGCGGCGGCAAGCTCGAGAAGGTGCTTGACCTCCCCGATACGGAAACAATCGTGACCGTAATCGATGGCGGCAGCGGTTATTATATTTTGACCTCGATCAACAAAAACGAGCCATACGTTTTGCAGCTTCGGATCTCTCACATAACAGAGCGCGGTCAATTCACCAAAAATCCTTCTGTAAGGTTCAAGGTCAACGGATATAAAGGCATTGTCCGGAATTTCGGAATGTGCGAAGACGGATTCACCGTGACAGTAGAGGCAGGCCACTATTCGGCCGATGATAATAACCACTATTCGGCGGTCGCGTTCAATAAAAACGGAGGTCTGCTCTGCAACTATATGTGCGGCGCGCAGGAAGGCACTCACGAAATACGTTCAGCCGTGATCCGGAACGGCGTGCTGTACCTTTCGGGCGTTGTTTACGAGAAAGAAAGCGAGCGTTCGTCAATTTATTCATATTTTGACGAAGCGGAATTGCTGCAATATGAAACGGATTACGGATATCCGTTTTACTCGAACGAAACAGTCGCAAATGTTTTTAAAAAAGCGCTCTCCGCATTTCTGGTCGAGGTCGATCTCGAGTCGGGCCAGACGCTGAAATACTTTAAAGAAAGCGGTGCGATCGGCGGAGTATTGCACGACGACGGCAACGCTGTCGTGTGGGATCTGTGCGTTGTTTCGAGCAGCGCTTTTTATTCCCCGCTCACGTCTTCATTCAATTTTGAATGCCTGTGTGGTGTCGTTCAATGCCGCATCGGGGCAGACGGCGAGATCGCGGACAAGACCGTGACCGATCTTTGCGTTTCAGAAACATTCTGAAAAACTGTCCGGATAAAAAACCAAAAAAACATTCATGACAATAACAACAGGGGCTATTAAAAAACCGGCAATTCTGTCGGGGATGTAACAGCCTCTTTTTTGTTGCCATTTCGTCATATTTTGTTTGCTCTTCAATTTCCACAATAATGTGTTTTTTAGGTTTTTAAACAAGTTACGCTTGTTTAAAAGTTATTATTTATATAAATTATCGTGCAGTTTTTCGCCTTTTCTGGACAACCGTTTTGCAGCCTAAACTTTTCTACTAACATACTAACAAGTTGATTAAGGGGCCCAAATTAGGGCCCCTGACTTGCTATTTGTCAGCAACATCTTTCGCAAGATTAATATCTCTTATGTACTCTGAAA
>JAFSRI010000031.1 GCA_017446155.1 Clostridia bacterium
AAGGCATTTGCTTAAAGCCGACGAAATGCTCGGAATGAGACTTGCTGTAATGCACAACCTTTATTTCTATAACACGCTTATGCAAAAGATCCGCGACGCGATCGATGCCGGCGAATATGAGGCGTTTTACAGAAAATACAGAGAAATATTCGACAGAAGAATTTGACCGCAGGAGTTTTTATCCCGCCGGGAACGCTGTGACGGGATAGGACCCGTATGCGACCGAGCGGGATATTTTTGTTTACGCGCATTTTTGGTTTCATGTGATTATTTCAATTTTGTCGGCGTTTGGAACAGACAGGTGCAGCCCGCCTTCCGCGTGCTTGTTACAACCTGATGAGCGCACTGAACACAAAAACGGCTTTACGGATTCAGCCTGCTTTTTGCGCGCCTTCTGCGACAGCGACTTTATATCACTGAAAAAATATCTTTTACATCCTTGACGATGACGAGCAAAATGAAAAATCTGAAAGCCCAATATGGCTTTTAAAATCTAAAATCCAACTAAAAGTAGAGTAAAAACATAAAATTCAACTGCCGGTATGTTCACTTGACTGCTTGTTTGAGTTAAAATACAGTCACGAGAGCAGGGCGCGCCGCCTCGAAAAATAACAGAAAGGTGATTTTATTTATGGGCACAATAGGAGAAAACATTGCAAAAATGAGAAAACGCACGTCTCTTACGCAAGAAGAACTTGCGGAAAAGATGAACGTAAGCGGTCAGGCGGTATCAAAATGGGAAAACGACGTTTCGTATCCTGACGTTGAAACGCTGGGCAGGCTCGCAAAACTGTTCGGATGCACGATGGATGAACTGATAAACGGCATAGCGGATGCGCCTCAGGTGAAGAGCGCCGAGCCGGAAAAAGTCGACAAGAGAATACTTGTAATAAGCGTAAACGATCACACGGAAGCGGACAAGGTAAATTTGAGATTCCCGGTATCGCTTGTAAAACGCGCGTTTATGTCAGATTCGCTCGAAAGTCTCGTCGGCGATAACGCCGACCCGGTAAAAATGGTGATGGGCATGATAAACGAGGGTGTCACGGGCGAAATATTCAACATCGAATCGAGCGACGCGGACTTCATCATCAAGGTGGTGGATTATGAAGGCTAGTATAGTCTCTCACGGCGTGAGCTCCGACGTTAAATTACCCGAAAACACAGTTATGGTAAATCTAAGACGTAAAGACGGATGGCTTTTCGGATTTGACGGAATATTGAAAGAGATGAAAATAAGAAGCGTTGAAATCGACAGCGGTATAAATAATGATGAAATTCGACTTTTTGCGTGGATAGCTGACGACGGTGATTTGGCGGAGCAGATCGAGCGTGATTACAGCGGGATGAAATCGATCGAGGTAATCTCCGACGATTTTTCCCTTGTTGTAACGATATAAAAAAACTGAACAAGTCCGGTAAAAACGGACATTGAAAAGAAGAGCCCTCCTATGATACAATGGGAAAGTGTATAATAGGAGGGGTTTTTATGTCACGAGGATATAGGCATATGGAAGAATACGAGGAAGAAATACAGCGACTGACGTTTAACATAAAAAACCGATAGGCAGCGGCGTTGTTGCGACTTCATTTACAGTGTGTAACAAACCAATATAAAAAGAATAGGCGCCGCATTAAAATCGATCGATGCTTTAATGTGGCTTTTGCGCTTCGGTCGAGGTTGATTTTCACAATATTGACGGTTTACCGTTTCTTGTTTGATATTGACAAAACCGCTTTGCCGTGATAGAATATGAAACGCTTTCAGGCGGTTTTTACGTCATGAAAGTTATTTGTTTGAAAGGCAACCTGAAATGAAGATAACCGAAAAAACACACAGAGCCTTGGCTACCCCCGCATTGTTTGCGGCGGCGCTGATTTGGGGCAGCACGTTTGTCACGATGAAGGATTCGCTTGACGAAATGAAGCCGGGGTATCTGCTTGCCGTAAGATTCACGATAGCCGCGGTGTTTATGCTTTTGCTGTTTGTCGGCAAATGGAAAAAATACAGTGTAAAATACATATTACCGTCGGCGCTTATAGGGCTCACTACCGCCGTCGCATACATCGTTCAGACGTTCGGCTTAAAATACACAACTCCCGGCAAAAACGCGTTTCTCACGTCGATTTATTGCGTGCTTATACCGTTTTTCTATTGGATAATCACAAAAAAACGCCCTGACGCATATAATTTCATCGCCGCTTTTCTTTGCGTTATCGGCGTGGGACTCGTATCGATTGAAATAAGCTCGCTCGGCGATGGATTTTTTATCGGCAAGGGCGAGATGCTGACGATTTGTTGCAGCGCGATTTATGCAATACAAATGATGCTTATGGCAAAATACTCGAAAGAGCTTGACTCGGCACTTCTTGTGACGTTGCAATTTGTCTTTACTTCGTTATGTTGCTGGATATTTACATTGATATTTGAGGGAGCGCCGACAAAAATCGGCGACGGGATGATTTTCGACCTGCTATATCTTGCAATCGCCGCGTCGGCGCTTGCGTTGCTCTTCCAGAATTACGGCATCAAGCACACCTCGGCGGGCGGTGCGTCGATTATTTTGTCGCTTGAATCTGTTTTCGGGGTGATATTCTCGGTTATAGCGGGCGAAGAAGGTGAAATGACGATCCAAAAGGCGATAGGATTCGCCGTTGTGTTCTTGGCTGTCATTGTTTCGGAAACAAAACTGAACTTTTTAAAAAAGAAAAAGCAGAAAGCAACCGAAAATTCAGATGAATCATTAAAAAACGATAAATCGGAACAATCCAAAACAACAGAATAAAATTTAATCCCGCAAACAGCGGGATTTATTATTTGATTGACAAACAAGATTAATTATTTAACGTCAAGCACTGTTTTTTCTAAATATACAAAAAAACGAAACAGAGAATAGATGATTTATTACCCGGGCTTTATTACTTTTACCGAAACATTTTGTTTATCAATAATATTTTAACTCGACGGCAAAAATAAAAAATCGACTTTTCTCGCCGTTATAACACCAATTTCGTTTCACCAAAAGCGCATAAGCGTCATAAGATTATAGCAAGAGTAAGGTCAAATGCAACATTACTCTTTAAATAATTTTGGAGGAAAAAATAATGGCAGATAACAGATTATCGCTTTCGTGCGGCGGACGCGATACGGTCTATATAGATACCAATCGAATACTTGACAGCTGCCGCGACAAAGACTGCTTTGAGGATGTAACTGTATATCTTACCGACGCGGGCAGAGAAGCGATAGAACGCGGAGGAAACGTCAGAACAAAGGACGCGCATGTGATTTGCGCGCAAATGACGGTTGATCCCGTTCCGTTCAATCGCGGATTTTATCAAGTTACGATAAGAATGTATGTCAAGGTTGACTGTGAGGTTTGCACCGGCATGGGACGTTCGCAGGATGTGGAAGGACTATGCACGGTTGAAAAGAAAGTCGTTCTTTACGGCAGTGAAGGAAACGTAAGCATTTTCAAAAGCTCGTCGGAGAACAACAGCTTTTGCAGCAACACTTGTGAGTCGGCGGCGTCGAGCAACCTTCCGACAGCGGTACTTGAAGTCGTAGATCCTATTGTACTTAACACGAAAATCGTAGACGCGTGCAGATTCGGCGATGGTATGCGCCGCCCGGACTGCTTCTGCGAGGGAACATTGCCTGAATCGGTGGCGGAATTTTTCGGCGGAAGACTTTGTGCCGATCCGGCGGGAAGAAATCTTACGGTTTCACTCGGCTTTTTCTCTGTTGTGAGAATTGAGCGCCCCGCGCAGTATCTTGTAAACGGTACGGAATATACGGTGCCCGAAAAAGAATGCGTAACGCCGAACACTGACGATCCGTGCAGTATGTTCAGAAGAATGGCTTTCCCGACGAGTGAATTTTACCCGCCGGCACTTGACGAAATGACGACCGATCAAAACCAGAATCAAGGCGGATGCGGCTGCGGCAGAAGATAACAAAAAAGCACCCACGGGTGCTTTTTTTGTGTGTTCATGAGTTTTTGAGTAAAGCGCTCGAACCGTTTTGACGCGTTATATCGCTCGGTTTTAGCTTTCAATACAGGCGCGGCTATGGTGCGTAACCCTCGCCGTTGTATTTACATTTGAATGAGTTTTCTTTCATCTCGGCGGAAAGTATTCAGCCGTGCTTTAAAGAAACGACTCAAATGTATTCATTTAATACAGATTTTAAAGATCAATCACAGCGTTAAAAATACCGACATGTGCGTTTCTTGTAGAGAATAAACCCTTTTCAGATCGCTTTTTGTTCTTCACCCGTCGCGCCGATAAACTGAATTGCGACCGACGTCGCATAGACGACGACGGCAACCTCTGTCATTTCAAACGGCGTGATTGCCGTTGCCGACATTTGCCCGAACGCTGTAAAGATAAGCGTCGGCACGGTGTACACCGTGCACGCGACGATTGCGGCAAGGGCGGATGCAAACCCGGATGTGTTCGGTTTATATTCGGTGTATGATCTCGTTTCGGCAAGCAACAGCAAAAGAGTTGCGATGGCGGCTATGTTTGCAAAATGACGGTTTATATCCGAATAGATGAAATCGTGGTCAAAATAAGACATGAACGCAAACGCCACACCCCAAAGCGGAAGGGCAACGGAAAGATATTTTCTCGCTTTTGCTAAGTTAGCCTTTTGCGCCGCACCTAAAAAGAAGTATACGGCACATATCAAGCCGAGGACGACCGCCGCCGCCGCCGATATTTTAAATACCGTGTTTTGTTTTCCAGCGTCGGAAAACAGCTCTTTTCCATACCATATGACGGCGACAAGGGAACTGCTTACAAACGCTATGCCCATCAATGCCGACGCGCCGACGGGGAAAAATCCCGACGAAGGGTGATGTGATAAAATTGATGTTTTCCGATAAATAACGGCAAAAGCGATGAGTGCCGCCGCAAAAGCGAAAAACAGAATGATTATCACCGTGTTCGGCACTTTTGCCATTCTGTCAAACGCTTGCGAATACGGGTCGTAATATTTTTTCAATATTATCGAGCGCCATACGGCGAGCGCGACCGAGAAAACGGCGGTGACGCACAGCGCAATTTTAAACGGTGTTTTAGACGATCTCAATCGGAGCCTCCTTTTGTGCCGAGCAAATCGGCAAATACGGTGATTAAATTATCTTGCATAGCGACTATTACGTTGCCTTAAAACAAGCCCAAAGTGCCGCGAGATATTTATTTTCAATAATGATTTTTGAAACAAAAATCAAAATTTATGATAATAATTCGCTGAAAACCTGTTTTGCAACAACTTGAATATTTCTTATTCTATGATGATAAACGGCTTTGTAAATAAAATTATACGCTAAAATTATTAAGAAATGACGGTGAATTTGAAAACATTTTATTCGTTTTCGGGGGGAACGTCCTCGGTGCTCAATTCTTTATATTCCGCCTCTACAGTGTTCGAGGTTATCTTTGGAGTTTTAAGCAACGTGGATATTACCGCAAAGATGTTCTCTACGCTCTCGATTATAAGCGATACGCCGATCAATCTTATGACAAGTGCCGAAATCTCTTTTGCATTGAATACGATGATAAATCCGAAAATAACGCCGGCGAGCGCCAAGAAAAATACTCCCCACCAAACCTTAGAACCTGCGTTTCTCAGCTCTATCGACGTCATCAATTTGAACGCGCTGTCAAGCACGATATAAACACCGATGATAACAGGGAGAAACGTGCGAATAAAATTCGGATTTATTAAAAGGATTATGCCGCATATAAAACTGAATATTCCGGCGAACAGACTGAGGACCTTAACAAAGTCGGTGCTTTTGCGGAAAATGAATTTAAGCATTTCATAAATTCCGAGCGCTATTGCCGTGATACCGATGATGCGTGTTATGGCATCTATCGTTTGCGTAGGATAAATGAGCAAAACTATCCCGACGGTGAGATATATTACCGACAGCGCTATATACAGCCATTTGGCTTTTTTTATTATTTCCATATGTTTTTTACCTCCGATAGCGGATAATTTTTTTCGTTATTATATGCGATTTTCGTCAAAATGACGCCGACGGCGGCATTTTGAAAAAACTAAACTCATATAGTCATTTAAATTATATCACCATATAATGCCTTTGTCAAATGTTCATTCATTTTTTCGTTTCTCATATTGACAAATTCGCGTAACGGTTGTAAAATTTCATCATAAAATAAATATTATAACAAAAGGAGGGACAATGATGAGTAAATATGACCCATATGAGAATATGCTGGCGGTGCTTGAAAACGCGGCAAAAAAAGCAGGACTTGAACATGACGAGTATTCGTTTCTCGAATATCCGGAAAGGGAACTGACGGTACATATCCCCGTCACGTGTGACGACGGACATGTTAAGATATTTGAAGGATACAGAGTTCAGCACAGCAGCAGAAGAGGCCCGTGCAAGGGCGGAATAAGATTTCACGAAAACACCGACAAGCAAGAAGTGAAGGCTTTGGCGGCGTGGATGAGCCTTAAATGCGCCGTGGCAAATATTCCTTACGGTGGCGGCAAAGGCGGCATATGCGTCGATCCTTCAAAACTATCGGAAGGCGAGCTTGAAAGACTTACACGCGGCTATGCAAGAGCAATAGCGCCAATCATCGGTCCCGAAAAAGACATTCCCGCGCCTGACGTGAACACAAACGGCAAAATTATGAATTGGATGATGGAAGAATACAGCGTTGTTTGCGGCAGTGCAGAGCCGATATATGCGGTTGTAACGGGAAAGCCGGTTGATAAAGGTGGCTCGCTCGGCAGAACCGACGCGACGGGCAGGGGAATAATGCTTGTTGCGTGCGAAATGATGAAAAAACACGGCATGAAACCCGAATCGACGACGATTGCCGTACAAGGCATGGGCAACGTGGGAAGCATCTCTGCACGATTGCTATATGAAAAAGGTTGCAAGATAGTCGCAGTGTCAAACAGCAAGGGCGGAATATACAATCCGATGGGGCTTAACATTCCGGCTGTGATAAAGCACCTTGAACAGAACGGCAAACGGTTTGACGGCTACACCGAGAACGGACTTGTGAATATCTCAAACGAAGAACTATTGTGCGTAGACGCTGATATTCTTGTGCCGGCGGCGCTTGAAAACTCAATAACCGCAGATAACGCAAAGAATGTCAAGGCGAAAATCATTCTTGAAGGCGCAAACGGCCCGACGACAGCTGAGGCGGACGCTGTTCTGGAAGCGAATGGGGTTGAGGTCGTGCCCGATATTCTTGCAAATTCGGGCGGCGTCATTGTTTCTTATTTTGAGTGGGTTCAGAATATGAAAAAAGAACGTTGGAGCGAGCAAACGGTAAACGAAAAGCTGGCACAGACGATAATCCCCGCGTTTGACGCGGTGTATGCAGCAGCCGAAGAGTATGGTGTTTCGCTGAGAGTGGGCGCGTATATCACGGCAATAAAAAGAATAATAGGGAAATGATGTATGCCCGATAGCTCGACTTAAATGCATACTGAATTATCAAAAGCTAAACCAAAGTCCGCGCCTCTGTTGAGGCGCGGACGTAAACAAAAAGCGAGTGACGGCGAAGACTTACGGTTTTTTGTCGAACGACAAGACTTGTTTTTAATAATTTATCGTGTGATGGAAATTAAAAAAATTATAACTTGTCGGACTATATTCCTGAAATGTTGAATTATAAGCAAAAGTTGCAATAGCCCTTGCGATAAAAGCATATGATTTTCGGGCAGGAATTTATATAAAGTTTGATTTTTAATTACCGATTATAAATTGTTGACAAAATTGTTTTGTTGCGGTATAATAATGCGAACAAATTATTTTTTCGGGGTGTAGCGCAGTTGGTAGCGCGCCTGCTTTGGGAGCAGGATGTCGGGGGTTCAAGTCCCTTCACTCCGACCAAAAAAGTTCGGTGAAAGGACTTGAACGGGCGCGAAGTGAATGACAGTCCGGTGGACTGTCAGAGCGCGCCCTGACCGAGCGCGGCGAGCGCGAGAACAAGTCCCTTCACTCCGACCAAAAAAAGTTCGTTGAAAGGACTTGAACGGGCGCGAAGTGAATGACAGTCCGGTGGACTGTCAGAGCGCGTCCTGACCGAGCGCGGCGAG
>JAFSRI010000032.1 GCA_017446155.1 Clostridia bacterium
ATATTATCGCCTTTCGGCGTTAATACCTTATTTAAAGCTTTTAATTCTTTATTGCTCTTCTTTACTTTTCGAGTATCAAAGTTTCTTAACGAGATTCTTTGTTTCTTTGCTTCGTTGTTCAATTTTCAAGGACCGTTTTCGCTCCGCTCTCTCGCGGCGCTTGATTATAATAACACAAATGGAACAGCTTGTCAACCCCCTTTTTAAAATTTTTTCAAGTTTTTTTAATTTTTTTAAATTGTACCTTTTTTCTTGTTTTTACCCGCATTTTTGCCTTGTTTTTCCCTGTTTTAGCCGTCGCTGTTTTTTCAATTCATTTTGCAGCCGCAAAAAAGGCGCGGTAACCCGCGCCTCAATTATATAATGCCTTTTTTATCTCTCTTAAATAACTTCGGAAAGCATTATCCCGCGAAAGTCAACAGAGGTATTGTCTATATAAATTTGCAAATTTGACAATTTGATCAAAGGTCCGCCCTGATCTCCCCCGCTTTTTTCAGCGCTATCTTCGTGAGCACAGGACCTACGATCTCATATATCAACGTCGCGCACAAAACAACTGCTTGAATACTGGCCCCATGTTCCGGCAGAGCGCTGACGGCTATCTGTGCCATACCGATAGCGACGCCTGCCTGCGGCAAAAGCGTTATTCCAAGATATTTTCTTACGTTTTTTTCGGCTCCCGCGAGCGTTGCGCCAAGTCTTGCGCCGAAATATTTACCGAGCGACCGGAACACAAGATACAGCACGCCGATAATACCTATCTTCGGCAAAAGCGAAAGGTCTAAGTCCGCGCCGGATATGACAAAGAACAGCATAAACAGCGGCGGCGTCCATCTGTCGGTGCCTTCCAGAACTTTGGCGTATTCGGAACTGAGATTGCAAAACACGGCGCCCGCCATCATGCAAAGAAGCAACGATGAAAGCGAAAGTTTTGCTCCGAAGAGAGTAATGTTGTTTTTGGAAAACAGCTCAACCAGTCCCACGCCGGCAATAACCGCGGCAATACAAACCGACAATCTGTTCGCGCGGGATTTAAACCATTTCACGCACAGCGCGACGATTACGCCGAGAAGCGCGCCTATGATAAGCGAAAGAAGTATCTCGCACAGCGGCTCGACGAGCATATTTTTCACCGTCGGCGCTTCGCCGCTTTCTATGGCTTTGGCAAGCGACATGAAAACCGAGAAGATCATAAGTCCTATCGCGTCGTCAAACGCAACGACAGGCAAAAGAGTTCTCGTGACGGGGCCGTCGGCTTTATACTGACGAACAACGAGCAGCGTAGCCGCCGGAGCTGTCGCCGTCGCTATCGCGCCGAGCGCGAGAGCCTCAGGCATGGCAAAGCCGGCTATCGAAACGGCACCAAACACGAAAAACGTAGCGCCGAGCGCCTGAATCACGGTGATGAGCAAAATCTGTTTGCCGAGTTTTTTTACGTCAGAAAGGCGAAACTCTCCGCCGATGGAGAAAGCGATAAATCCGAGCGCGACGGAAACGATGACGTCAAAGCTTTTCATGGTATCCGCCGTGACTATTCCGCCGAATTTTCCGCCCGTGACGATTCCCCAAAGCGAAGGTCCTATAAGCAAACCTGCAAGAAGAAACGCGGTGACGTTGGGTAATTTAATAAGTTTAAGCGGACGGGTCATAAGCAACCCCGCCGCCATTGCAATGCTGAGAGAAATAAGCGCGTTCATAAATTATCAGCCTTTTAGTCCTTCCGTGCGTGAAACGGGAAGCGTGAACGCGACGCCCGTTCCGGGTTTGTCGAGCCCTCCCGTTTCTTTATTTATTATATCTATTGCCGTCTGCACCTGTTCGTCGCGGAGCAACGTCAATAACGTTTTATTGTTTTCATGGTCGGGGTTGAGGAATTGCCTCAGCATTCCGAACATCGGCGGCGGTTCTACCGTGTCGTGTCCGATATACTGCAACATTCCCATTGAGTCATATATCGTGCAATCCTTAATTCCACCGTCGAGAAACCCGGATAGTATGCCGTGAAGGCACTCTGTTTTATTGAGTATCAATACGAATAACTGCATGATTTCCTCCTTAATATTATATATAATGAAGAGCGTTTGCAATATGTGCCGCAAATATGCGGCGCGTTTGCTCTCTTTACGGTTTGAAATTATAGCACCGACGGCGGATAAAGTCAATTACGAAAAATGAAATTTTCAAATAAATGTTGTATTCGCCGGTTGTTTTTGATATAATTTACATATGCAAACGATTGAAAGGCGGCGACAGACGTGATACTTATCATTAACAACATCACCGACCCGTATTTCAACATGGCGTGCGAGGAATATTTAATGGATACTTCCTCAGAGGTAACAGTCATGCTTTGGCGCAACGACCGCGCCGTTATCATCGGAAAAAATCAGAACGCAGATGAAACCGTCAACATCGACTTTGCAAAACGAAACGGTATCGCGGTTGTAAGAAGGCTGACGGGCGGCGGGGCTGTGTTTCATGATCTCGGAAACGTAAATTATACGTTTATCGTGCCGAAAGCCGATTCGCCCGATGACTTTTCATCATTTTCCGCACCCGTGCTCGACGCGCTTCGCGGGCTCGGCATAAATGCCGAATGTTCCGGCAGAAACGACCTTACCGTTGACGGCAAAAAAATATCCGGTACGGCTCGCTGCGAATTTCGCGGGCGTGCGGGCGACGTTATAATGCACCACGGAACGCTTCTCTTCTCCGCCGACATGGACAAGCTCGAAGCGGCACTGAAAGTCGATGAAGAGAAGATCCGATCAAAAGGAATAAAAAGTGTTTCGTCGCGCGTGGCAAACATAAAAGACCTGCTGCATGACGAGCGCGCGTCGATGACGGTGACCGACCTTATCGACTATCTTACGCAGTACTTTTTAAAAGCGGGTGCGAAAAAGCGCGAGCTTACGCAACAAGACATTGAGAGAATATCGGCTTTGTCAAATGAAAAATATCGAACACAAAAGTGGCTGTTCAAAGCGGGTGCGGACGATTTTGATATATGGCGTCAAAAGCGTTTTCCGTTCGGATCGGTCAAGATTTCACTTTCATGCAAAGCGCAAAACGTTGGAGAAAAAGCCGCAATAGGGCGCGCAAAAATAGAGGGAGACTTCTTCGGCGACGAGGACGTCACGACCCTGGAAGCGATGCTTGTCGGCGTTGGATATTCACGAAAATCCGTAGAAGAGGCGCTTATGTGCGTTGACGTTGCCAAATACATTCGCGGCGCCGACGCTAACGACATCGCCGAGCTTATCTTCGGGTGAAAAACAAGTAACTAACCTCTACATATATTTAAGGAGAAAAACAATGAAAAACACAAAAAAATACGCAAAGGATCTGCTTGACTTTATGAACGCGTCACCGACGCCGTTCCAGTCCGTTGACAAACTCTCTGAGATGCTCGACCGCGCCGGCGCGACAAGGCTGAGCGAGGGCGACAGCTGGCAAATCGAAAAAGACAAGCTGTATTATTCGACAAAATCCGGCACACAGCTTTACGCTTTCCGCATCGGCGGCGAACCGAAAGAGGTCGGTTTCCGCATCGGCGCGGCACATCATGACGCGCCGGGTTTCAGAATAAAGACCGTCCCGTCAAAAATCGATCTCGGCTATGAAAGGCTCTGCCTTGAAGGTTACGGCGGGCTTATAATCCACGGCTGGCTCGACAGACCTCTCGCTCTTGCGGGTCGTGTATTCTATAAAGGCGAAAACGGAGAAGCAGTGGCAAAGAACGTAAACATAAACAAGCCTCTGCTCATTCTGCCCAGCGCCGCAATTCACGTCGTGCGCGACGTCAACGACAACGGCAAATTCAACATTCAAACGGAACTCCTCCCGTTTTTCTCACAAAACTCTTCCGGCGAGACGAAATTCACGGAATTTCTTGCAAGAGAAACAGGCTGCAAAAAAGAGGACATTCTTTCTTTCGAGCTTGCCCCATATGAATACTTCCCCGGTTGTTTTGTGGGTGAGAACGAAGAATTTATCTCCGTCGCACGCCTTGACGACGCATCACTTGCATATGCCGAGGTAAGGGGACTTATCGAGGGAAAGGGCGGTTGCGACATTGCCATGGTTTACGATCATGAAGAGATCGGCTCAAATTCCGACAGAGGTGCAAAATCAAATGTTTTGAAGATGCTCATCGACCGCATCTGCGAAAGCTTCGGCTACTCCGCCGACGACAAATATCGCGCGCTTGCAAAAACCGTCGTCTTTTCCGCCGACATGGCGCACGCGACGCATCCTTCATACACCGGCAAGGCGGAAATGAACCTCCCCGTAAAACTCAACGGCGGCCCTGTACTCAAAATAGCGACGCGTCAGTCTTATTCGACGTCGCCTTACGGTACGGCGTTCTTCAAACTCCTTTGTGAAAAAAACAAAATACCTTATCAAATATTCAACAATCGCTCCGACGCTCCGAGCGGCGGCACGATCGGTCCCATCATCTCGGCTGATCTCGGCGTCGTCACGGTTGACATCGGCAACCCTCAACTTTCCATGCACGCGGTAAGGGAACTCGGCGGAACCGACGACTGCTATCATATGGTCAAGCTCTTCTCGGCGCTGTTCAAGGGATAAATCTCATCACCCGCGCCGTTTTGCCGTTAAAGCCACTAAGGGTTTGCGCTTTTTATTAACGGATCTCGGGCAAATCAAATGCTACCATCAAGGAGAAACCCCCATGAAAAAAACATATATCATCGAAAGAAGCGAACAAGGTTTGAGCGAAGAAGAACTTCGCGCGATACTCGAAAAATCGCTTGACGGCAAACATCCCAAAAAAGTGCTGCTCCTCCCGCCGGATTATACCCGTCTTTACTCCGGCGCCGGAATGATAACGAGAATTTATTACGATATACTCTCTGAATATGCCGAGGTAGACGTTATGCCCGCGCTCGGAACGCACGAGGCGATGACGGAAAGTGAGATACGCGCGTTTTTCGGCGATAAAATTCCGCTCGACCGCGTGATCGTTCACAACTGGCGCAAAGACGTGGTAAAGCTCGGAGAGGTACCCGCCGAATACGTAAAGGAAGTGTCCGAGGGGATCGTCGAGCAGTCGATCGACGTCGAGGTAAACCGCCGCCTTCTCGATAGTTCCTATGATCTCATAATCTCCGCGGGGCAAGTCGTTCCGCACGAGGTAGTCGGCATGGCTAATTATTCAAAAAACATCTTCGTAGGATGCGGCGGCTCGTCTATGATAAACGCCTCTCATATGCTCGGCGCATTTTACGGCATGGAGCGCGTCATGGGGCGCGACGGTTCACCGGTGAGAAAAGTGTTCGACTATGCGGAGGAGAACTTCATAGCCGGCCTTCCGATAATGTATGTTCTGACCGTGACGACGAACACAGGCGACAAAACAAACATTCACGGTATATATATCGGTCGCGACCGCACGCTTTTCGAGGCGGCGGTGGAAGATTCACAACGACTGAATTTAAACCACGTAAAACCGTTGAAAAAGGTTGTGGTTTATCTCGATCCAAGAGAGTTTAAGAGCACATGGCTCGGCAACAAAGCGATTTATCGCACAAGAATGGCGATAGCCGACGGCGGAGAGCTAATAATTTTAGCCCCTGCCGTAAAGAAATTCGGCGAGGACGCCGAAAACGACCGGCTTATCCGCAAATACGGCTATGTCGGGCGCGAAAACATTCTCAAACTCGTAAAAGAGCATGAGGATCTGAGAGAAAACATGTCGGTGGCGGCACATCTCATTCACGGAAGTTCCGACGGCCGTTTTTCCGTAACGTATTGCACAAAAGATCTTACGGAAGAAGAGGTTCGCGGAGCGGCATTCGGGTATATACCGTATGACGATGCTGTAAAAAAATACGACCCGACAAAGTTGAAAGACGGCTATTGCACCGTCAACGGAGAAGAAATCTATTACATTTCAAATCCCGCGCTCGGGCTTTGGACAGCAAAATAAAAAATTTGCGGCAGGATATTTTTTCCTGCCGTTTTACTTTTTTGGCAACACGTTTTAGTCGGCTTTCTCAGCCAAACTAAAAAATCGATTTAATTATTCACAAATCTCTCTTTTTTAATTTCCCGTCAAACCGTTTTTCGCTCTGTCGCAACAAATCTTTGTCGCCCGCAAAACTTTTTCAGCCGCCAGCAGCCCGACGGTAAAACGCTTTGTCTGCTGCGCCATAATAAACTTCTTACCGCTTTATCGAGCCTGACAACATGAACAAATATCATTTTGCAAGTGTTTGAGCGCATCGGCATGTGCCAAAAAGAAAAGACGCCCGCTCGGGCGCCTCTTCTTAAAAGGAGAACAAAATGAAAATATATTTAAGGCAACGTCAGTTGCCGGGGTTAAACTCTACAAACGTCACCTGCAACTGTACTTCTTCGCATGATTTAAGATAAGAATTGTAGCTTGCGGCAGATGAAGCCTCGACTGTCGGGCGAAGCACCGTGACCGTCACCGTGTCACCGACCTTATATCTTGTAAGAATCTTGTTGAGGTTTGCAAAAGACGTGCATTCCGTGCCGTTTATCGCGTAAATAATATCGTTCACCTGAATGCCGCACACGTCAGCCGTGCCGCCCTTCGTCACCGAAGAAACGCTGATCAGCCCGCTGTATGTCATTCTGCCTATTTGAACATAATTGCGAACTCCCACGCCGAAACGCGCGACGCCCGTGACATATCCGTAATTGGCAAAATCGTTTATGCACTTTATAACCTTTTCGGAAGGTATGGCATATCCCATAGCCTCAACCGACGTTCCGCCTACCTTGGCGTTTGTTATACCGATAAGCTCCCCTTCCATGTTGAACAGACCGCCGCCGGAATTTCCGGAGTTGATAGCCGCCGACGTCTGCATAAGCACCATGGTCGTGTTCTCGATCGTCACGGTTCTTGACAGAGCGCTGACGATACCAGGTGTAACGGTGATGCCGTATCCGAGAGGATTGCCTATCGCTAAAACGTCCTCGCCCAAACGCACGCTTGCCGAATCGCTTATTTGCGCCGCCACGCAATCGTTTTTGCTTATCTTTATCACCGCCAGATCCATGCTTTCGTCGCCGCAAATGAACTGCCCCTCATACTGTGTTCCGTCATAAAGAATTACGGTGATGCCTTTTGTAGCGGCACCGGCAACGTGATAATTCGTTATAATATATCCGTCTGTCGTATAAATAACGCCTGCGCCGGCGCCTTTTGTTTCATATGTGCCATAGAAAACCGATGACGCTTCCTCGGTTACTTCTATCTGCACCACGGAATTAATGCATTTTTCAACTACGTCGGCATAAGAGCCGTATCTCGTTCCGCCCGTAACGGGGGAAATCGTGGGAATTGCCACAGCACCCGTCGTGTCAACGGGCTCAACGGGAATCACAACAGGCGTTGTATCGGCCGTCGTTTCGGTATTCTCGACTGTTTCCTCGGTCGAGCTGTTTTTGTTGTTTGTCGTCGTTTCAACCCTTCCGTCTCTGAACGCCTGCGTTACTGCGCTTGCACACACACCGCAAATTATCGACAGCACAAGGCAAAGCGCAACGATCAGTCCCACCGTTTTTTTGCTCATGTATGAATCGTTTCTCGGCTTTTCGGGCTTGTTGCCGTTGTCGCCGTGATAATTTCTTCCGTAATAATCCGTTGTGCGGTTTTCTTCATCGCGCGCGTCTTGGCGCTCAACCTCGTAATCGTCGGCAACCTTCGGTTCCTCTTCTTTGTTTGTTTCTTCGCCGTTTTCTGTTATATTTTCTTCATTTTTCAGTTCATCGTCTTTGTCGTCGTAAAACATAACATTTTTCCTTTCGATTCGATTTTTATCTTGTGAACATATAATACCGCAAATTTGTGAAAAATGATTGAACGATTCTTTTCGTTTAAGTAAACATCTTTTTATTTTTTATTGAACTTTCGCACGTTCCATATGCGTTTTTTCTTTTTGAAACTACAACAATCGCCCGGTTTTTCACATATAATCCTGTTGATTTTGCAACCTTGGCGGAGTATAATATATTAAAAGCGGGATTTCATCTCCGCCGGACAATTTTTCGGAGGATAAACGCCGAATGGATGAAAAACTTCTCTCGGTTTTCACAAAAATACCAACCCTGCACACGTCGCGCCTGACCTTGCGAAAGCTCACCGTGTCGGACGCTTTCGATATGTACGATTATTCCAAGCGCCCGGAAGTGTCGCGCTATCTTCTTTGGTCGCCGCACGAAAGTCAATGGGCGACAAGGGGCTACCTTTCTTATTTACAAAAGCAATATGCAAAAAGGCAGTTTTACGACTGGGCGGTGACGCTGACAGACAGTAAAAAAATGATCGGCACCGTCGGTTTTACCGCGTTTGATATTCCGAACAACTCCGCCGAGGTAGGCTATGTGCTCAGCCCCGACTACTGGGGCAAGGGCATTGCCGCCGAGGCGCTGAATAAAATTATTGAGTTCGGCTTTGACAGGCTCGACCTGCATCGCCTCGAAGCGCGAATAATGACGGAAAACGCCCGTAGCAAGAGAGTTGCCGAAAAGTGCGGTTTTGTATGCGAAGCTGTCATGCGCGACAAGTTGTATGTCAAGGGAGAATACCGCACGATAGATATTTTTGCACGGATAAACGACAAAAATCAAAAATATTAAGAATAAAATTTTATCGGTTTGTTGATCTGTACACTCTTTCACTGCGCGTTGCCGTGTAAAAGTAAAGATTTTTATATATTTTTCGTTTTTATTTATGTTTTTACAAAGTCAACCGAAATTATAGTTTTAAATAAGCAAGTCAGGCGCGCCGATGG
>JAFSRI010000033.1 GCA_017446155.1 Clostridia bacterium
CCATATGACAACGCTTTGGCAGAAAACTTTTTCTCAATTCTGAAAACAGAGTGTATCTATCGGGCGCGGCCGCGCACCTATGAGGAGGCTCGCCTCCTCATAGGTGATTACATCCATTTCTACAACTATCAACGTATCCAACTTAAAACTAAACTGACACCGATGGAATACCGGTGCCAGTTCGTTGCTTAAACTATTATTTTTGTATCATAGGGGCGTTTTTGTGCTGTCCGTACAAATTGGAGCACTTCAATATATCTATTCTACCATAGGAGGGTGTTTTTTTTCAATTGTCCGTTTTTAACGGACTTGTGCAATTTTTGTTTTCATATGCTTCGCCGCCGTCTTTGCTCGTAACCGGAACGGAAAGAACGTCACAATAACTTTCCGCTTCATCTTCTGTAAGAGGCGGGGTCGGAGTCATGCCTGTGCAGTCGTTTGCCGACGCGGCGCGTGAATAAAACATTGCTTCCGCCGCGAATTTGTCGGCGGATGGCGCTTTATAAATCGTTTTACGTTTTTTAATCATTATATTTTTTCTCCTTTGCTTTATTAGTATTTACAGATTTTAAAGAAAATAATATAAAAAAAGCAATACAAGCGGTTTTTCTAAATTTGAGCAATAATGGATAATTTAATAAAAAAAGGCGAATTTTTAACTCAGTTCTCCGTTTTTTTATGTAAAAATATTGATTTTAATAAATATAAGTGGTATAATTTCAAATTGTGTTTGAAAATAATTGAAATCGATAAATCAAAAAATCATGGAAAGGCGAGGAGAAAACTTTGAAAAGAGAGGATCTAAGAAACGTTGCGATAATCGCTCACGTTGACCACGGCAAAACAACGCTTGTTGACGAAATGTTGAAGCAAGGCGGCGTTTACAGAGAAAATCAGGCGACGGAAGAGCGCGTAATGGACTCAAACGCCATTGAACGCGAGCGCGGAATAACAATACTTGCAAAAAATACCGCAGTTCATTATAAAGACGTAAAAATAAATATTGTAGATACCCCCGGACATGCGGATTTCGGCGGAGAGGTTGAGCGCATACTAAAAATGGTAAACGGCGTTATTCTTCTTGTAGACGCGGCGGAAGGCCCGATGCCTCAGACAAGATTCGTTTTGCAAAAGGCGTTGGCGCTTAATCATCCGGTCATTGTCGTAGTAAACAAGATCGACCGCCCCGACGCGCGTCTTGACGAGGTTGGTGACGAGATACTTGAACTCTTGCTTGAACTTGACGCCAGCGACGAACAGTTTGACTCTCCGATGCTCTGGTGCTCGGGAAGAGCCGGCACAGCGTCTTATTCTCCGTATGAGGCGGGAAAAGACCTGACGCCTTTGTTTGAAACGATACTGAAATATATTCCCGCGCCTGAGGGTGATGAAAACGCCCCGCTTCAAATGCTTGTTTCATCTATCGACTACAACGACTATGTCGGCAGAATAGGCATAGGCAGAATCGAGCGCGGCACGATAAAACAAAATCAGGATGTTATGATAAGCAACTATCATAAAGCCGACGAAGCCCCTCACAAGACTAAGATCGTCAGCATAAACCAGTTTGACGGCTTACGCCGCGTTCCGGTAACCGAGGCGACGGTGGGTGATATTATTACATTCTCCGGTGCCGACGACATCAACATCGGTGACACGATCTGCGCTGTCGATTGCGTAGAACCGCTGGAATTTGTAAAGGTTTCCGAGCCGACAATGGAGATGACGTTCTCGGTAAACGACAGCCCGTTTGCCGGACAAGAGGGAAAATATGTAACTTCCAGACAGATAAGAGAGCGCCTTTATAAAGAACTGCTCAAAGACGTTTCGCTTCGTGTTTCGGACGGTGAAACGACAGACTGTTTTAAGGTTGCCGGAAGAGGTGAGATGCATCTTTCGATTCTTGTTGAAACAATGCGTCGCGAAGGATTTGAACTTGGCGTAAGCACGCCAAGAGTGCTTTATAAAGAAATCGAAGGCAAACTTTGTGAGCCTATCGAGCGAGTTGACATCGACGTTCCGCAGGATTATTGCGGCTCGGTTATGGAAAAGCTTGGCGCGAGAAAGGGCGAACTTGTCAATATGAACCCGCACGGAATGAGAATGCGTCTTGAATATCTTATCCCCACCAGATGCCTTTTCGGTTACAGAAGTGAATTTATGACCGACACTCGCGGAGAGGGAATTATGAATTCTATATTCGATTCCTACGGCGAATACCGCGGCGACATCATAAGAAGATTTACAGGCTCGCTTGTTGCATCCGAAACCGGCGAATCAACATCCTATGGCGTTTTCAATGCACAGGACAGAGGTATAATGTTCATCGGTTCTCAATGCAAGGTCTATGAGGGAATGGTTGTCGGTGAAAACCCGAAAATGGGAGAAATTGCGGTAAACGTCTGCAAAGAAAAACATTTGACGGCGATTCGTTCCACGGGTGCCGACGAAGCACTCAAACTCGTTCCGGCGAAAATAATGGGACTTGAAGAAGCGATAGAATTTATTGCCGACGACGAACTTATAGAGGTGACTCCGAAGAGTATCAGAATAAGAAAGAAGATACTTTCCACTGATTTGCGCTACAAGATGGCAGGCAGAGTAAAGAAAGAATCACTCGGAAAACTTTGATATAAAAATATCCCCGAAATTCGGGGATATTTTTGGTTTTATAATGTTTTTTTCGAGAAAATCACAAGTAATACTCCGCCTTCAAACGAAATTTCGGCTTTGCTTGCCAATATCTCGTTGCTTACTCCAAGCGGAAAAGACGTTGTTAGCGCACCGTTTTCAAGTTCATATTTTGTTCCCTTGATAGTCAACTTTTCAATTTTGTTTTCAAAAGCGAAAATGGAAAAATAATATCCCTCTTTTTTGGCTAAAAAACCACTTTCTTTTAACAGAAACGCCTCATTTTCACTGTCGCGCAAAGCGGCGCGTACGCCATGGTCAAGCGCATATTTCAGCGATTGAATATTTGCTATCGTGTGGTCAAGTCTGCCGCCTATACCGCCTGCAATCAAAATTTCATCGGCGGAAAGTGAGATAGCGCGCTTTATGCAAAGCATTGTGTCTGTGTCGTCTTTTTCACACGGAACGGTTACCACCTCCGCACCTCCGTCGTATGTGTTCTTGCCGTGGTCGAAATCGCCGATTATCACGTCGGGTGAAAGACCGGCGCTCTCGGCTGTTTGATACGACGCGTCGGCGCAGATAACGACGTCGAATCTCTCGCCGCCTATGATTTGTGCAAGGTCGCCGTTTATATATGGCGTTATTATAAGCGCTTTCATTATTTTTCGATCGACGTTTCGGCTTTCGTTTTAGCTCTTGAATAATCGATCAAAAGCGCAACACCCGCGACAGCGGCGACAGCCGTTACGATTATAACAGGGAGCCAGCTTACCTGAGAGAGCTGAGTTATATCGAACTCACCGGTTTCGGCATTTTGCAAATGTGCAAATATCATAAAAGTATCAAATGCGAGTGCAGAAACGATAAGCGCTATCGAAACAGGCATCTCCCACGCGTGTTTTTTGTCAATATTTGCCGTTTTTATGCGCATCGGATTTGAGGCGTTGAGATCAATATTTGAGCCGAGGAATGCGGCAAACAGCAAGACGATTATCGTTTCGGGCACCATGTACGTCGCGTTATATATAAATGAATAGGAAAGGGCAGCCTGTGTAGGTATGGAAAGTCCCGCCCAAACGGTGGCACCTGAGATAACGTGGCAAGCATAGCGGAGCAGGCACGCGAGGAATGAACCCAAAACGAGCGATACCGTTTGAGATTTTATCTTTTTTCTGAACACTCCGGAAACGCCGATGACGGCGAACGCTATGATATAGTCGAGAAGAATGACAGCAAGGACACTTTGCCATGTCGTGACGTATGAAAGAGTGTTAAGTCCCAGCAACTGCTGAATAACTCCGTAAACGAACGCACTGATAAATCCCCAGCCGATACCGTGTCTATAAGATATTACGGCTATCGGTAGCATAGACGCAAGCGTTATTGACCCGCCATAGGGAAGGTCTACAATCTTAAAAATGCTGAGCACGGTTGCAAGCGCTATCATAATAGCGCCCTCGGTCAATGCTCTTACTTGCTTTTTGTTCATAGTGTAATGAACCTCCGAAAATAAAAATTCCGCAAGGAATAATCCAAGCGGTAATTCATTAAATCTCCCTTCGCTGGCATTATCCATATCAGGTAAAGGGTTCGGGAAAAGAATTTATCCCGTCTCAGCCGAATCATTTTCAGCACCCCTGATTATTCTGTTGCGGTTTGAAAGATATTTTAATACTTATTATTAAAAATGTCAATAGATATTGAAAAACAAATCGTCAATAAATCAATGTAATAAAAAAATTTAAAATATGTCTTTTGTTCCATATCAAAAAGTTTTTTGTGAAAATCATATTGAAAAATATTTATTTAAAAGCAAATTAACTCTTAAAAATATTTTTTCATAATTAAAAAGCAAGTGATTTATTATTTTGCTGCGTTACACAGAACTTTGTCGCTTTTGGCAGAATGAGTGCCAAAGAAAAACATATTTACAAAAAATTCATAAAAAAATAGATAAAATCTATTGACAAAATGCTTTTAAAGGGATATATTAATATCGTAGTTTGGCACTTGAATCGAAAGAGTGCTAAAAAAGGAGGGGAAAGAAATGCGCGAAGCGGTGATTGATGATAAAAGCGGTCTTTCGGAACGCAAAAAGCAGATTCTCAGAGCCGTTGTCGAAGCACACATCGAAACAGGAGAGCCCGTCGGCTCGAAAGCGATAGTTGAGATGGGCATACCGTTTTCATCTGCTACGATAAGAAGCGAGATGGCGGAGCTTGAAGACATTGGTTATCTTGAACAGCCGCATACCTCGTCGGGCAGAATACCGACAAAGCGCGGATACCATTTCTATGTAAACTCTTTGATGAACAGCTATAAGCTGTCCGCGATGGAAACGATAGAACTGAACAATGCTTTAAAAAATAAGATTGGCGAACTCGATACGCTTATTTCCGGTGTGTCAAAACTCGTTTCATCGCTTACCAATTACACTGCGGTAGCGTTGACGGCGGGCAACAAAGACGACACGGTATATAAGTTTTCGTATATGTTGCTCGACCAACACAGTTTTTTGCTTGTTATGCGGATGGCTGACAGCCGAGTCATATCGAAGCAAATAAAAACATCGTCATACGTTGACGACACGATGCTTTCCAAGCTCATTCAGCTTTTCAACAAGCACATTGCCGGTATCACCGCAAAGGAAATAACTTTTTCCGTGATGATGGAAATCGAGCGCGAGATGAACGTCGGCGCCGACATCGTATCGCCTTCTGTAAAGGCTGTATATGAGGCGATCGGCGGCGAGGAAGAAGCCGATATAAGATTTGAGGGCGTCAATCGCTTGCTCGAATATCCGGAGTTTTCCGATATTGGCAAGGTGCGAGGGATGCTTGAAATGATGGAAAACAGAAGCGGACTGATAAAGCTGCTCTCTGAGGCGGACAGTGACAAGGTGAATATCTATATAGGCGGCGACGAGGAAGGGCTTGTTGATAATTCCGCACTGATATTCAAACGAATCACAGTCGGCGGAAAGACAGTCGGCGCGATAGGCGTGCTTGGTCCTTCGAGAATGGATTATTCAAAGGTTATATCGACCGTCGATTACCTTTCAAGGCAAATATCCGTTCAGTTCGGTACGGCGTTGCCTCCGAGCAGCGACATCGATGACAAATAGCGAAAGGATGAACGACAATGGATGAAAAAGAAATAAACACAGCGGAAACCGAGAAAAAAATATCCGCTGAAAAAACTGAAAAAAAAGATTCTTCGGCAAAGCTGAAAAATGAAGTGAAGAAGCTCGGCGACGAGCTTGAAAAAAGCAAAGCCGCATATGATGAATTAAATGCAAAATATATGCAGATGCTTGCAGAATACGACAATTTCAGAAAGAGAAGTCAGAAAGAGCGCGAGCAAACGTATGCCGCGGCATACGCAGACGCACTCGGCGAGTTTCTTCCGATGACAGACAATCTGCAAAGATCGCTTCAATATGTCGGCACGGAAAACTTTGCCGCCGGCATACAGATGATTGTCAACCAGTTTTCCGAAACGCTTAAAAAACTCGGAATCGAAGAGTTCGGTCAGCGCGGCGACGCATTCGATCCGAATATTCACAACGCCGTTATGACGACAACCGACGAAACGCTCGGCGAAAGCACCGTTGCCGAAGTTCTGCAAAAAGGATACAGAAAAGGCGACAAGATTTTGCGCCATGCAATGGTAAAAGTAGCAAACTGAACGGCTGAAAGCCGCCGGGATCTTTCAACAAAGAAAGAACAACATCAAAAAATATTTAACTGATAATTTCGGAGAGATCCGAAAAATATATAAGAAAAAAATAACACTATTTCAGGAGGAAATATATTATGGCAAAAATTATCGGTATTGACCTTGGAACAACAAACTCTTGCGTCGCGGTTTACGAAGGCGGCGAACCTGTTGTTATCACAAATCCCGAGGGCGCAAGAACGACGCCTTCCGTCGTTGCGTTCTCAAAAAATACAAACGAAAGAATTGTCGGGCAGACCGCAAAAAGACAGGCGATCCAGAATCCCGACAGAACGGTGATGAGCATCAAGCGTGAAATGGGTACGAGCCACACCGTAAATATTGACGGTAAGAAATATACACCTCAGGAAATTTCCGCGATGATCCTTCAAAAGCTCAAAGCTGATGCGGAAAGCTACCTCGGAACAAAGATTTCTCAGGCTGTTATCACCGTTCCCGCATATTTTTCCGACGCGCAAAGACAGGCGACAAAAGACGCCGGCAAAATTGCAGGGCTTGAAGTTCTAAGAATTATAAATGAGCCGACAGCGGCGGCGCTTGCATACGGTGTCGATAAAGAGGGTATGGATCAAAAAGTTATGATTTTTGACCTCGGCGGCGGCACATTCGACGTATCTATTCTTGAAATTTCCGACGGTGTGTTTGAAGTTCTCGCAACGAACGGCAATACAAGACTCGGCGGTGACGATTTCGACCAAAGAATTATAGATTGGCTTGCAACAGAGTTCCAAAAGGAACACGGCATCGACCTTCGTTCCGATAAAATGGCGCTTCAACGCTTAAAAGACGCGGCTGAAAAAGCAAAAATCGAACTTTCGGGCACAATGTCGTCGAACATCAATCTTCCGTTCATAACGGCAGATCAGAATGGCCCCGTTCACCTTGATATGACTCTTACTCGCGCTAAATTCAACGAGCTCACATCCGACCTTGTTGACGCTTCGATCGTTCCTTGTAAGCAGGCGCTCAAAGACGCCGGACTTGACGTTTCGCAGATCAACAAAGTGCTTCTCGTCGGCGGTTCTACCCGTATTCCCGCCGTTCAGGAAGCAGTAAAGAATTTCTGCGGCAAAGAACCGTTCAAGGGCATCAACCCCGATGAATGCGTTGCTATCGGCGCTGCAATTCAAGCGGGCGTTCTCGGCGGAGAAGTAAAAGATTTGCTCTTGCTCGACGTTACACCGCTTTCACTCGGTATTGAAACTCTCGGTGGAATATGCACGAAGATCATTGACAGAAACACAACGATTCCTGTTAAAAAATCTCAAATCTTCTCAACTGCCGCTGACGGGCAAACGTCAGTTGAAATTCACGTTCTTCAAGGCGAACGTGACAAAGCGTCTGCAAATACTACGCTCGGCAGATTTTCCCTCGACGGTATCCCCGCGGCTCCTCGCGGCGTTCCGCAGATCGAAGTTACGTTTGATATTGACGCAAACGGCATCGTAAACGTAAGCGCAAAAGACAAAGGCACAGGTAAAGAACAACACGTAACGATCACATCCTCTACAAACATGAGCAAGGAAGACATCGACCGTGCCGTAAAAGAAGCGGAAAAATTTGCGGAAGAGGACAAAAAACTCAAAGAGCTTGTTGAGGTTAAGAACAAGGCCGAACATTATATTCTTTCTACCGACAAGACTTTGGAAGAAGTAGGCGACAAGGTAAGCGAGCAGGAAAAGCAAGAAGTGCGCGACGAATTGGAAAATCTCAAAAAAGCGGTTGCAACGGACGACGTTGACACGATAAAGAGCGCAACTGACGCTTTTGAGAAAAAGTTTTATGCGCTCTCCGAAAAACTCTATAAACAGCAGGGTGGAGATCAAGGTCAGAGCGGACAGACGACTCAGAATGAGGACGGTAGCTACAACGCAGACTTCACCGAAAAGAACTGAGCATAAATTTTATCGTCGGGGGCGGCGGACGCCGCCTCCGACACAGCTTGAAAAAGGTACTTTAAAACATGAAAGACTATTACGAGATACTCGGCGTATCGAAAGATGCGGATGAGGCAACGATAAAAAAGGCATACAGAGAACTTGCGAAAAAGTATCACCCCGATATGAACCCGGGCGACAAACACGCGGAGGAGATGTTCAAGGACGTCAACTCCGCTTATGCCGTTTTATCGGATCCAGACAAACGTGCCAAATACGATAAATTCGGCTCGGAGGGAGTTGAAGGCAACGGTATGGGCGGCGGAGGTTTCTCCGGCTTTTCGGGCTTTTCAGGCGCGGAGTTTGACCTTTCGGATCTGTTCGGAGATTTCTTCGGCGGAGGCTCGTCGAGGAGAAGAAACGGCCCTGTGCGCGGCGACGATCTTCTCGCGCGCGTTACAATATCGTTTGAAGAAGCGGCGTTTGGATGCAAGAAAGAGATTAAATACTCAAAGGTTGACAAATGCTCCGAATGCGGGGGGAGCGGAGCCGCAAAGGGCACAAGTCCCAAGGTGTGCAGCCGCTGCGGAGGAACAGGGCAGATACGCACTACTCAGCAGACGCTTTTCGGCGCAATGCAAACGACGACCTCATGCCCAGAATGCAACGGGAGCGGAAAAGTTATTTCAAATCCGTGCAAAAAATGCAAGGGAACGGGACATACATCCGTTTCAAAGACGATAGAAGTTTCAATTCCCGCGGGAATTGACGACGGTAACAGAATATCTCTTCGCGGAATGGGCAATGCCGGAAGGAACGGCGGTCCCGACGGAGATCTTTTTATATCCGTTTCCGTCAGACCTCACGCAATATTCGTCCGCGACGGGTATAATCTTAAATGCGACGTACCGCTTACGTTTACCGACGCCTCGCTCGGCGCAAAGATAGACGTGCCGAGTCTTGAAGGGAACATTTCGCTCACCATACCTGACGGCACGCAAAACGGCGAGGTGTTTACTGTAAAGGGCAAGGGCATACCGAATATAAACGGAAAAGGTC